>NZ_JPDP02000037.1:0-26306 GCF_000732685.2 Sphingomonas sp. STIS6.2 | reverse complement strand
TCCTCGGATTGCGGCCCGTACGGTCCTGACTGCGGACATACCGCACCGAACGCAAAGGCGGATACCGGCTCGCTGGCGCGCGGGATCGGTTCGGGCGCGCGGAACCGCTTGGCGCGACCGTAGCGAATGCCCTTGAACGCCGTGACGCCGTCGCTCCCCGGCCCGAGTGGCATCCCGACGAACGCGCCGGCAGCGCATCGTACCTCGACGGGCGCAAGCGGCACCGTGGCTTGCACGGCGCCCGCGATCAAAGTCGCCGCGCCCGCACCAAGCGCCGAGCGCCGCGTCCAGCCGTCAACGGCGGACATCGAGGCCACCAGCGAGATACGCATCGATATCCGCCTGCCGGAACAGGCTGGCGTCCCCAGGTAGCGAATGCTTCAGCGCCGCGAGCGCAAGGCCGATCCGCGCAACCTCGCCGATGTCCGCGCCGGTGCGCAGCCCGTGCAGCACGCCCGCCGCGAACGCGTCGCCGCCACCGATCCGGTCGACGATGCCGGCCAGCACGACCTCGTCAGTCTGGACATGCTCTGCACGCGTATCGATGCGGGCAGACAACCGGTGGAGGTCGACATGCTCGACATGCCGCGCGGTCGACGCGATCGTCTGCAACCGCGGAAAGGCCTCGAATGCCGCCACCGCCGCCTCGCGTCGCCGATCCTCCGCGTCGCCCGAAAAATCGCGTCCGAGCAGCAGCGCGATGTCGCGGTGATTGCCGAACATCAGGTCGGCATGCTCGACAAGCTTGGTCAGGATCGCGCGCGGATCGGAATCCCACCGCTCCCACAATTTCCCACGCCAATTTCCGTCGAACGACACCGGAATGCCGCGTTCGGTCGCGGCCTCGACGGCAGCGAGCGCGCTTTCCGCAGGGACGGGGCCAAGCGCCGGCGTGATACCGGACAAGTGGAAGCGATCGACGCCGGCCAGCAGCGTGTTCCAGGCCCAGGCGCTCACCGGTGCTTCGGCAAATGACGACCAGGCACGGTCGTAGATCACTTCGGTCGCGCGCAACCCTGCGCCCGAGGTCACGAAATACAGCCCCATCCGTTCGCCGCCGAGCGTCACCGTCGACGTGTCGACCCCGTGTCCCCGCAACGTGGTGATCGCAGCACGCCCAAGGTCGTTGTCGGGAACCATCGTCGCCATGCCGACATCGTGGCCGAGCCGCGCTAGCTGCGTGACGATATTGGCCTCGGCGCCGGCAACCCACACGTCGAGCTTGGGCGTCTGGAGCAGCAGTTCGCGCCCCGGTGGCGACAACCGCAGCATGATCTCGCCGAACGCCAGAAACTTGCTCATATCACCCCTTCACCTAATCCTCCCAGTACCGGGGAGGATCTTCAGCGCGCCAGCCAGCCGCCATCGACCGCCAGGATATGACCCTGGACATACTTCGCCGCGGCCGATGAAAGGAACACCGCCGCCCCGCCGAGGTCGGACGCGTCGCCCCATTTGCCCGCCGGGATGCGCCCCAGGATCGACGCGTTGCGCTCCTCGTCGGCCTGCAAAGCGGCCGTGTTGTTCGTGGCGATGTAGCCCGGCGCGATCGCGTTGACGTTGATGCCCTTGCTCGCCCATTCGTTCGCCAACAGCTTGGTGAGACCGCCGATGCCCGACTTGGAGGCGGTATAGCTCGGTACGCGGATGCCGCCCTGGAACGTCAGCATCGACGCAATGTTGACGATCTTGCCCCCGCCATTCGCGACCATGTGTCGCCCCGCCGCCTGACAGAGGAAGAACACCGATTTCAGGTTGGTGTCGATCACCGCGTCCCAGTCCGCCTCGGTGAAATCGACTGCGTCAGCGCGACGGATGATCCCGGCGTTGTTGATGAGGATGTCGAGCCTGCCAAGCTTGCTCACCGTCTCGTCGACGACGCGTTGGACAGGCTCGATCGTCGAAAGGTCCGCGGACACGATCTCGGCCTTGCGCCCCAGCGCGCGGATCTGCGCGACGGTATCCTCGGCAGGCGTGCGTCCGACACACGCCACGTCGGCGCCTGCGGCTGCAAGGGCAACCGCGATGGCCTGGCCGATGCCGGTGTTCGCACCGGTGACGACGGCGACCGTGCCGGTCAGATCGAAGGGATTCGTCATGCTCTTCTCCTCCCCCCGCTTACAGGGGGGCCGGGGTGGGCTCGCGCTTTCCTTAAGCGGATCGATGGTGGTGAGTGGGCACCCACCCCCAGCCCCCTCCCGCACGCAGGAGGGGGAATTCATTACGCCAGCTGGCAGATATCCAGCACGTTCATGTCGGTATAATCCTGGTTCTCGCCGGCCATCGCCCAGATGAACGCATAGGCCTTGGTGCCCGAGCCCATGTGGATCGACCAGGGCGGGCTGATCACCGCTTCCTCGTTCGCCATCACGATGTGCCGGGTCGCCTCGCCCTCGCCCATGTAATGGAACACGCGGTCCTTCTCGAGATCGTCGAGCTCGAAGTAGAAATAGATCTCGCTGCGACGCTCGTGGATGTGCGGCGGCATCGTGTTCCAAACCGAGCCGGGCTTCAGGACCGTCAGCCCCATGACGAGCTGCGCGCTGTCGCAGATCCCGGGGATGACCATCTGATAGATCGTCCGCTCATTCGAGTCCTCGAGGCTGCCCCGCTCCAGCGTGGTGGCATCGCCAACCGAGATCACACGCGTCGTGAATGCCTTGTGCGCCGGGCACGACGCCAGATAGAAGCGCGCGCCGTCGCCCGAGAACTGGACGTCCTTCGCGCCCATCGTCACGTACAGGCAGTCCTTGTTGCCGAGCGTAAACGTCTCGCCGTCGACCGTGACGGTGCCGCCGACCTTGCCGACGTTGACGACGGCGAGTTCGCGCCGCTCGAGGAACGGGTGTCCTGCCGCAGACGCCGGCTCGGCCTGGTCGGGCAGCTTCACGCTACCGCTCGCAACGGCGACGCCGCCGATCACGAAGCGCTCGGCATGCGTGTAGTTCAGTACGCACTCGCCATCGCGGAACAGGTCCTGGATCAGGTAGCGGTCGCGCAGTTCGTCGTTGGAGACGCACTCCATCATGTCGGGATGCGTGGCGTAGTAGGTGCGGTCGTACATAAGGGACTCCGGTCAGGCCGCTTGCGCAGCGAAAAGAGGTTCGTCGAGACGGTAGGCACGACGCACGAGGCCGCTGGTCAACTCATGCGCGAGTTCTGCGGCTTCCCAGTCGGCAAGGCGGTGCTCGGCGACCAGTCGCGCTAGGAATCCGCAATCGATCCGCCGCGCGACATCGTGCCGCGCCGGGATCGAAAGGAACGCCCGCGTGTCATCGTTGAACCCGACGGTGTTGTAGAACCCGGCGGTCTCGGTCGTCATCTCGCGGAACCGACGCATCCCCTCAGGACTGTCGTGAAACCACCACGACGGCCCGAGCTTGAGGCACGGATAATGCCCGGCAAGCGGCGCCAGCTCTCGTGCATACGTACTTTCGTCGAGCGTGAAGAGGATGATCGACAGCCGCGTGCTGGTGCCGAAACGGTCTAGCAACGGCTTCAACGCATGGACGTAATCTGTCCGCGTCGGGATGTCGGCGCCCTTGTCGCGGCCATGGCTCGCGAACAGCCCGGCATTATGGTCGCGCGATGATCCGGGATGGATCTGCATCACCATGCCGTCCTCGACCGACATCGCCGCCATCTCGGTCAGCATCTGTGCGCGGAAGAGTTCAGCGTCGGCCGACGTCCAATCGCCGCGCGTCACTTTGGCGAACAGTGCCTCCGCCTCGCTGTTCGATAGGTTCGCGGTCGCGGCGGTCGGATGCCCGTGATCGGTGGCAGTGGCACCCGCTGCACGGAAGTCGGCCCGGCGCTTGCGGTGCGCAGCGAGATAGCCCTTCCAGTCGTACACGTCCTCGCCGGTCAGTTCTGCGAACCGCGCCATCGCCGGCTTGAACGCCTCATGCTCGACGTCGATCACGCCGTCGGGGCGATAGGTCGTGACCACCCGCCCGTCCCAGCCCGACTGCCGGATGCGGCGATGCGCGGCGAGATCGTCATGCGCGCCCTCGGTGGTCGCGAGGAACTCGATCCCGAACCGGTCGAACAGCTCGCGAGGACGGAAAGCGTCGGACGCAAGCTTCTCGCTGATGATGTCGAAATACCGGTCCGCGGTCGACGCTTCGAGCGCGACGTCGATCCCGAACACGTCTGCGAACACGTGATCGAGCCACAACCGCGACGGCGTGCCGCGAAACAGCGCATAATGCTGGGCGAACAGCTTCCACGCCGCACGCGGATCGGTCGCGGGCGTGCCGTTCAACCGCGGGATCGCCAGCGCATCCAGTTCGACGCCCTGACTGTAGAGCATCCGGTAGAGATAATGATCGGGCGCGAGCAACAGCGAGGTCGCGTCGGTCCAGTTGACGTTGTCCGCGAACCACGTCGGATCGGTATGGCCGTGCGGACTGATGATCGGCAACGTCGCCACTTCGGCGTACAACGCCCGCGCAATCGCACGCATCGCAGGCTCCACCGGAAAAAGGCGGTCCGGATGCAGTTCCAGAGCCCTTGTCATCGTCCATCCTCCCTGCCGCTTCGCGCGATCCTCACCCAACTTGGTAACCGGTGTCAGCAGATTGCGCAACATTCAATCCCGTCAGTTCATCGGGTCTCGGTGCCGGCCGGCGGTGAAACCGAGGCGCGCCGGATCAGTGTCGAGAGGAACAGCGACGGCTCTTCGACCAGATCGCTGCCGTCACCGACCCCTGCGATCAACTTCAAAGCGGCCGAGCGTGCCATCGATGCTATCGGCCAACGCACGGTGGTCAGGGGCGGCCAGACGTGCGCGGCGATCGGCGTATCATCGAAGCCGATGATCGACAGGTCGCCTGGAATGTCGAGCCCACGTTGCCGCGCAGCGTGAATGATCCCCGCCGCCATCTCGTCGTTGGACGAGAAGATCGCAGTCGGTCGGGGCATCACGTCAAGCAACCGCTCCGCCGCGACCAGTCCCGACTCGAACGTGTAGTTGCCGTCCGCGATCATGCTGCGCGGCAGGGAGATCCCCGCTGCAGCCAAGGCGTCCTCGAACCCCAGGCGTCGTTCGCGCGCCGAGCGAAATCCATGCGGTCCGGCGACCAGACCAATCCGGCGATGCCCTTGTTCGATCAGATACTCGGTCGCGATGCGCACCGCCTCACGGTCGTTCGACGCGACCATGTGATCGGTATCGTCGATCACCGCAGAGCCCATCCGGACATACCGACAGCCGATTGAGTCGCAGAGCTTGGCGACGGAATCATTCTCGCTGACCGGTGGCATCAACAGCACCCCGAAAAGTCGCTGCCGTTCGAGGAAGTGGCGGAGGTCGTCGAGCATCGTCGCCGATCCGCGATCGAGCGGTCGTACAACCATCTCGAACTCGGTCCCCTGCAACGCCTCGAGCATCCCCTGCTGCACGTTCAGCACGGTCTGAGCGTTTGGGTTGTCGTGAACGAGTCCGATCAGGAAATTTCGCCGAAGCGCCAGCGCCCGTGCCTGCGGGTTGGGAATGTAGCCCAACTCGCCGATCACGTCCTCTACCCGCTTGCGCGTATCGTCGTTGAGCAGCGGCGATCGGTTGATCACCCGGCTCACCGTCTTCTTGGAAACCCCGGCGATCCGGGCAACGTCGTTGATCGTCGGCTGTCCGGTTTTCTGCATCAAGACGACATAGCCCGACCCGACCCAGCCGTCTTGCGGAAAAGCCTGGGCCGTCGCATAATGCTGACACCGGTTACCGATAGAAGAGGATGCGATGGCGACTGCTCTGAGGGTCGATCCGCGCGACGGCGTCGCGACACTGCTTGACGATGCCTTGGCGGGCGAGATCGTGACGGTCGGCGAGGGCGTCGACGCCGCTAGCCTGATCCTGACCGCCGACATCGGGCGTGGCCACAAAGTTGCGCTCGCTCCGATCGCAGTGGGCGATCCGGTGGTCAAGTACGGCTTTCCGATCGGCACCGCGACGCAGCCGATAGCCCCCGGCGCGTGCGTCCACTCGCACAATCTCAAGACCGGGCTCGAAGGCACGCTCGCCTACCGGTTCGATCCGGTCGACTCTGCATCGCCGCCGGTCGCATCTACTGCGACATTCGAAGGCTATGTCCGCGCCGACGGCGTTGTCGGCACGCGTAACGAAATCTGGATCCTGTCGACCGTCGGTTGCGTCGCGCGCACCGCGGAGCGTATCGCCGCGAAGGCCGCAGCACTGGTCGGTAATACGGTCGACGGCGTCCACGCCTTCACGCATCCGCACGGCTGCTCGCAGCTCGGTCAGGACCTGGAAGGCACGCGGACCATCATGGCAAGCCTCGCCTGTCATCCCAATGCCGGCGGCGTGCTGATCGTCGGGCTGGGCTGCGAGGAGAACCAGATCAGGGCGCTGCTCGCGACGATCCCGGAGGCCCGCCGCGGCATGATCCGAACGCTGACGACGCAGGCCAGTGGCGACGAGATCGCGGAGGGCTGCGCGCTGGTCGCCGAACTCGCTGCGCTGGCGAAGGCATCGCGCCAGACCGTGGGTGTCGACAAGCTCGTCCTCGGCGTCAAATGCGGGGGGTCGGATGGCCTGTCGGGCCTCACCGCGAACCCATTGGTCGGTCGAATGAGCGACCGTGTCACCTCGGCAGGCGGCCGCGTCCTCGTGACTGAAATCCCCGAGATCTTCGGCGCGGAACAGATGCTGATGAACCGCGCTGCCAGCGAGCCCGTGTTCGACCGGATCGTCGCAGTCGTCAACGATTTCAAACGCTACTTCCTCGATCACGGCGAGACGGTGTCGGAGAATCCCTCGCCCGGCAACGTCGTCGGCGGCATCACCACGCTCGAGGAAAAGTCCCTCGGCGCCGTCCAGAAAGCCGGGCGCGCTGCGATCTCGGACGTGATCGACTATGGCGGGCGCATCCGGGTCGATGGGCTCACGCTGCTGGAGGCGCCCGGCAATGACGCCGTCTCCTCGACCGCGCTGGCGGCGGCGGGGGCGACAGCGATCCTGTTCACGACCGGCCGAGGCACGCCGCTCGGCTTCCCCGTGCCGACGATCAAGATCGCGTCCAATACCGATCTCGCCACGCGCAAGCCGGGCTGGATAGACTTCGATGCGGGCGCCGTCCTGGAGGATGGCTTTCCGGCGACCGAAGAAGCGCTGCTCGCGCGCATCGTGGACGTCGCGTCGGGCGCCGAGACCGCCGCCGAACGCAACGGCGAACGCGAGATCGCGATCTGGAAACGAGGCGTGACGCTGTGAACCGGTTGTCGTTTGCAAACCTCTCCACCCTGCCCGCATCCATACAAAGCCCAGAGGCACGGTCAGCGGGCGGCGTCGGCATCGTCCATTTCGGCCCCGGCGCATTTCACCGCGCGCATCAGGCGGCCTATGTCGACGACCTGCTTACGCACGATCCTCGCTGGGGGATCGCGGCGGTATCGATGCGGACGCGCGGTACGATCGACGCACTCGCGGAGCAGGACGGGCTCTATACGCTTGCGATCCGCGACGCCGATCCGTCGATGCGCGTGATCGGCGCGCACCGCCGCTTCCTCGGGCCTGAGGACGCGGCGGAGACCCACTCGCTGCTTGCCGACCCGGCGGTCGCGCTGGTGACGACCACCGTGACCGAAAAGGGCTATTGTCTCGGGGGCGATGGCACGCTCGACATGGGCCATCCCGATATCGTCCACGACCTGGCCGGAACCACGGTTCCGCGCAGCGTCGTCGGCTGGATCGTCGCCGGCCTCGCCGCGCGCCGGGCCGCCGGGACCGTCCCGTTCGTGCCGATGCCGTGCGATAATCTGGCGAGCAACGGCGCCAAGCTGCACGCAGCACTTGTGGCTTTCGCGACCCGAACCGACCCCTCGCTGGCGGACTGGATCGCGGGCGAGGTGCGAATACCCTCGACGATGGTCGATTCGATCACCCCAGCGAGCGACGCCGCGCTCTACGGCGACATTGCCTCGACGCTCGGCGTCGAGGATCGCGCCGCGGTCCAGCGTGAATCGTTCACACAATGGGTCATCGAAGACATCGGGTGCCAGCTCGGCCCCGACCTCGCCAGCGTCGGCGCGGCCGTCACCACCGATGTCGGCGGCTATGAAAAGGCCAAGTTGCGAATCCTCAACGGCGCGCATTCCACGCTCGCCTATGCCGGCCTGTTGCGCGGATCGAGCAGCGTCGTCGACGCGATGCGTGACCCGGAACTCGCCGCGTTCGTCGACGCGATGATCGTCCGCGACATCATCCCGATGCTGCCCCCCGTCCACGGGCTCGACATCCAGGACTATCGCGCAGCCGTCCTGCAGCGCTTCCGCAACCCGGTAATCGTCCACCGGCTCGACCAGATCGCACAGGACGGTTCGCAGAAGCTGCCCTATCGCCTCGGCGACACGCTGATCGCCAACCGCCGCGCCGGACGCATGCCGACGCACGTCGTCGCGGCATTCGGCGCCTGGACCGCGTTCCTGATCCGCCGATCGCGCAGTGGACAGCCGATCGTCGACCCCGCCGGCAACAGGCTGGCCATACTCGCATTCGAGGGCAGCCCGGCGGAAATCGTCGCGCGCTTGACGGACGAAGGCCTTGGCATCCCTCGCGAAGTGCTTGAGGACGCTGCGCTTATGGCCGCGCTCGGCCGCGCCGCGAACGACGCTCACAACGAAGACTGGACGTCGTTGTTCGCGGGCTGAGCAAGTCGACTTGTCAATGACACCGGTTTCCCATACGCTTCGAAAAAATCGAACGACATTACAGGAGGGGTTCTTGGCGGCACAGCCGAACACGACCAACACGACACGGATCGCCCAGACCTTCGTGGACGCGCGCCGCGACGGCGGCGTCGTTTTCGAGTTTCCCGGCGACGTGCCGGTCACGCTCGATGAGGGCTATGCCGTGCAGGACGCGGCACTGCTGCTCGCGGACGGCGTCGTGGCGGGCTGGAAGGTCGGACGGATCAACCCGCCGCTCGACGGGATCGACCGCCTGACCGGCCCAATCTTCGCCGATCAAATCGTCATGGCCAGCGCCGATCCGGTCGCTATGCCGGTGTTCGCGCAAGGGTTTGCCGCGGCAGAAGCCGAATTCCTGCTCAGGATCGGCACCGCATCCTACCCTGCCAAGTCGACCTACACGATCGACGAAGCCCGCGCGATGGTCGACGCGGTGCATGTCGGGATCGAGATCGCGAGTTCGCCTTTCCCCGGCATCAACGCGCTCGGGCCGACCGTCACCGTGTCCGATTTCGGCAACAATAACGGGCTGGTCGTCGGCGCCGATGCCGAGGGGTGGCGCGAGGGCGACGTCAACGCATGGCCGGTCGAGCTGTGGATCAACGACGCCTTGATCGGTGCCGCGACGAGTGCGACGATGCTAGACGGGCCGTTCGGCGCGGTCCGCTATCTGCTCGAACACTTGGCCGCCCGCGGAATCGCATTGTCGCCGGGACAATGGGTCTCGACCGGCGCGGTCACCGGCGTCCATCCGGTCGCGATCGGCGACCGGGTCGAGGCGCGCTTCGACGGACGGTTCGCCGTCCACTGCACCATCAAGGCCCGCTAGAGGCTGTCTTTAGGAGAGAAGCCAATGGCGAGCATGAACATGCCGGAGGTGGGCGCGCCCGACGCGAACGGCGCGATCGGTGACGCAGGAGTAGGCGGCAAGATCGGCCGCTATCGCTGGCTGATCTGCAGCCTGTTGTTCGCTGCGACCGCGATCAACTATGTCGACCGACAGATGATCGGCGTGCTGAAGCCGACCATCTCCGCCGAACTCGGCTGGAACGAGACGACCTATGCCGACGTCATCTTCTGGTTCCAGGCCGCGTATGCGATCGGATATCTTAGTTTTGGACGGATCGTCGACGTGCTCGGCGCGCGGATCGGCTATTCAGTCGCCTTCGTGATCTGGACGCTCGGCCACACGCTGTGTGGATTCGCCGGCAACGCGTTCCAGTTCTCGGCCGCCCGCGTCGTGCTTGGTCTAGGGGAGGCAGGCAATTTTCCGGCAGGCATCAAGGCCGTGTCGGAGTGGTTTCCCGCCAAGGAGCGAGCCTTCGCGACCGGCGTCTTCAACGCAGGCGCGAACATCGGCGCAGTGATCACGCCGCTGATCGTGCCCATCATCACGATCGCGTTCGGCTGGCGGATGGCGTTCATCATCACCGGCGCGATCAGCCTGGTCTGGCTCGTCGCCTGGATCGCGATCTACCGCCGCCCCCGCGAAGTGGCCAAGCTGTCGCCGGCGGAACTGGCGCATATCGAGAGCGATCCGGCTGACCCGGCGAAGAAGATCGGCTGGATCAAGCTGCTCGGCTACCGTGAGACGTGGGCGTACGCACTCGGCAAGTTCCTGATCGATCCGATCTGGTGGCTGTTCCTGTTCTGGACGCCGGACTTTCTCGCCAAGACCTATAATCTCGATCTCAAGAGCTTCGGACCGCCGCTAGTCGCGATCTACCTGCTCTCCGACCTCGGCAGCGTGGCCGGCGGGTGGTCTTCGTCGAAGCTGATGAAACGCGGTTATTCCGCCAACTTCGCGCGGAAGATCACGATGCTGGCCTGCGCGTTCCTGGTGATGCCTATCTTCTTCGCCCAATATGTCGACAATCTCTGGCTCGCGGTCGGGATCGTCGGTCTGGCGACGGCGGCGCACCAGGCGTTCTCAGCCAACCTCTATACGATTCCTTCGGACATGTTCCCGCGTGGCGCAGTCGGGTCGGTGGTCGGGATCGGGGGCACGGTCGGCGCGATCGGGGGCATGATGATGGCCAAGTTCACGGGGTACGTCCTCCAGACCACAGGCAGTTACACGCTGATCTTCGCCGTCGCGGGCAGCACGTATCTGATCGCGATCACCGTCGTGCACCTGCTCTCGCCGCGCTTGGCGAGAGTGAACGCCGACTGAGGGTTGTCCCGCCCTCCTGTTCTTACGCAAGGACGGGACCGAGCATGGGTCCTCGCGTTCGCGGGGGCGCATTTGCGACGCAGTGAGATTTAGCCAGATCGCTCAATGCCGATTGGCTGCAAGGAGAGAGCAGTGAAGCGTTCCACCACGGCGTCCGTCCTCGCACTAGCTGTCGCCAGCGTCACGACTGCGGCTGCACAGGACGCAACCGGCCTCCTCTTCCGCGCGTCCGCCGACAAGAGCCTCACCGCCGACTACGCGACCGGTGATCCCGTCCCCAATTTCCGCAGCGGCGTCGACGTCACCCCGGATGGCGCGATCGGCGGCGCCGCGCGATGGGCGGACGACGGTTACGTCGCGTGGAAGGCACCCGGCAACATCCGCGCCGACCGCGGCACGCTCGCGTTCTTCTGGCGCGCCCGCACCCCCGTGGGCAAAGCCCCATTCGTGATCTTCCGCGCCGGGTTCGCGGACCATTCAAGCTGGGACATGGCGTTCTTGCGGATCGACTGGAACGGCCACGGATTCGACGCCTTCGTCACCGACGCCAACCTTTCACAAGTCCGGGTCGCTTGGACGATACCGCAAGCGCTCGCCGCCGACGCCTGGTCGCATGTCTCGTTCGCCTGGGACGAGACGGTCGGCGTGCAGCTCTTCGTCGATGGCAAGCTCGTCGCGCGGAAGGACCAGAAGGCCGACCTCGACAGCGGCCTCGACCAGTTCGGTCTCGCCGGTCGGGTAATGTCGCCGCACCAAGTGCAGAGCCGCTACAATTTCATGCGCGGTTCCGACCTCGACGAGATCCGCGTCTACGACCACATGCTCACAGCCTCCGACGTCGCCGCGCTCGCCGACAAGCGCGAACCGTCCCCCGCCCCGGCGACCGGCCCCGCCGCCAGACGCACGGCTTGGCTTCACCGCTACGGCTGGGACAAGACCACACCGCCCGTTCTCGATGCCGACGTAACGCGCGTCCGAAAGGTCGAGTTCGTCGACGCGAAGGACCTGAAGCAATGGATGTGGAAGGGCGTAGACGGCATCGCCGAGACGACCTGGCCCGGCGTCTACAACCGATCCCGCCTGCCCGGCCGCGACGATTATTTCGAGCTGCCCGACTGGAACACCTATGTCGAAGGCGGCAAGCGCTACGATCTGACGATCCCCCCTGGCGAGCGCGTCAACCGCGTCGAGATCCGCGGATCCGCGTACGGCCGACTCGACTGGGGCGACGGAACCAAGACTGCCTTGATCGGCGCCCGTGCTCCAGGCACGGTCCGCAGCGTAAACCAGTTCGCCCCCCGCACCGGCGGCACGCTCAGCTTCACCAACACGATGCAGGAGCAACCGATCCAGGAGTTCTGGGCCTACGACATCGGCGCGGGCGCAGAACCCGCAGGTAGCTTCAAGCTCTCCTACACCGTCGACGCAACCGCCTCTCCCAACCTTGCCGCCCTCGCGCCCCTCAACGCCTACATCGCGGGCCGCTTCGCTTCGGACGAGCGCAGCACCGTCGTCGCGATGCCCTCCGTCGGCCTCAAAGCCGCGGTCGGCGCAGGCACCGGCGGCGCATCCGGCGCCCCCGTACGCCGCAAGGACGCCGCGCCGATCGTCCACATCCTCATCCCGGCGAGCTTCGGCGACGCGCTTCCCGACCGCCCGCTGGCACGCGCGTTCGACTATGGCTGGCAGAACCTCAACGACGGCCTCGACGGCCTCGCGATCGACATCCCCGCGCTGAAAGCCGAGCCCAACGCCGCCGGCCTGATCGCGCTCAACGTCCGCGTGAAGGACCCGATCTGGCCGGGCCGCGACGTGATCGACCTCTCCGTCTCGGTCCGCCCGAACGAAGCACGTACGCTCTGGCTCGACCTGCGCGACCGCATCCTGCCCAACGACAGCATGTATCTGACGATAGCCAGCGCTGAGCCGGGCTTCGATGCCGCCGCGCTGAACGGCGCGAAGATCCGCCTCGTCTTCAAACCTCGCGCCGCCGCCCTTACCGAACACGTTGCCGACCGGATGACGCAAGTGAAGGACAATTGGGGTTTTCTCGTCGAGGAACACACCGCGTCGAAGCGCGCCGGCCTCTACCAGCGCCTCTTCGCCGACATCTCCGACCTGCTTCGCGTCGACCCTGATAACGCGCGCGCCCGCACCTATTGGGCGGACATCAATTATCGGCCAGAAAACCTTCCCGCCTTCGTTCAGCCAGTGGCCCCCGCAGGTGTACCCCTATGGGCCTTCCGACAGCTCGAAGACCTCAAGCGTGTCCGCGAGTTCGTCATGTGGTGGATCGACGAACGGCAAGTCCCCTACGGTGATTTCGGCGGCGGCCTCTCTGACGACACCGACCTGACGCAGCAATGGCCCGGCCTTGCGTTGATGGGTGTCGAGCCCGACAAGATCAACGCCTCGCTCCGCGCGCTGTCGGATGCGGTCTACAAGAACGGCATGATCGTTAACGGCCTCGGCTACATCACAGCCGACGAACTCCACGCGTACGAGGAGGGCCTGAACAGCAACGCCGAACGCCTCTATCTGAACTGGGGCGAACCCAAGGCGATCGAGCGGCTGATGGACACCACGCGTGCCCTCCAGACGGTGATACTCAAGAACCCCGCCGGGCACATGCACTTCGCCAGCAACTGGTATGGCGGGCGGAAGATGTACCGCGAAGGCGCATGGGAATGGCAGAAGCCCTATGCCTTCACCGTTATGCACGGCCCGATGCTGGTCGGCCTCTACAACGCCAATCCGCTCGCACGCGGGCTCGTCACCGGCGTGATCGACGGCTGGATGGCGCATGGCAAACAGGGTCCGGACAGCAGCTGGAGCTATCCCAACGAGATCAACTGGCGCACCGACGCCGAGCGCACCGGCGACGGCGGCGGCATCACCACCTCGCTCCAGGCGACCTGGGCCGCATGGCGCTACACCGGCGATGCGAAATACCTGCGTCCGATCGAAGCACGCCTCGCCAAGGCGGGTGCGGGGGCACTCGCCGAGTTCAACGAGAACGCGTTCGACGCACTTCCCGGTGGCGCCGCGGCCCGTGCCAAGTTAGCCGCCACCAAATCGCAAGACCCGTTCGCCCGCTACACTGCCTGGGCCGCGACCGGCGACACCGCCCCCCTGGAAGCACTCCACGCAGATGCGATCGCCGACAAGTCGCAGCACATGGACATGTACACCGAAGGCCATTGGTGGAGCGACCGCGTCGACCAGCCAAGCGAGATCCTCCAACGCGAGCGCCTCGGAGGCATCGCGCTGCGCCGCAACCAGAGCTGGCCAGGCAACACCGTAAGCTGGCGCTTCGCCGAGCTAGGCGCCGCAACACGCGTTGCGCTCCTGCTCCCGGACGCGACACCGACCAGGTTCCGGGTGATCGGCTACAACACCACCGATCACGCCCAGCGCGCGACGATGTCGACTTGGACCGTCACCGCCGGCCGCTGGTCGATGCAGGCGTCGACCAGCGGCGACGGCGGCAAGACGCTCACACCGATCGGCGCTGCGCAGACCATGACGCTCGAACGCAGCGCCAGCACTGACGTGACGTTCGCGCCCGGCACCACGGTGTTCGACTTCGCGCTGATCGAGCCGGGCACTCCAGTAGACGAGCGCGCGGACCTCGGCATCGGCACGGACGACGTGGTCATGAGGGGTCGGAGCGCAGCGATCACCGTCCACAGCCTTGGCGCGAAGGACACAAAAGGCGGCCATGCGGAATTGATCGACGCGACGGGCAAGGTCGTCGCCACCACGCGCATCCCCCCGCTAGCCGCACCGCTCGATCTCAAGCCCAAAACCGCGACTGTGAAACTTGCGGTCCCGTCCCGCCTCGATCCCGCGACGCTGGCCATCCGCGTCGCGCTTACCGGAGACGAGCCCGAGATCACCCAAGCCAACAACAGCGTGGCATTGACCCGATGATGCGCACTCCATGACGCTTCGCCAATTTCCCGACGCCTGCTCCGTCGGTAGCGTGACCGCTCCCACCCCGTTCGCGCTGAGCGAAGTCGAAGCACACCTCCCTTGGGTCACGCCATTCGACTTGGCTCACGGCGAACGCGAGTATGTGGGATGACGCCAAACCGCAGGAATATGCTCGCTGGGCTGGCGTCATCAGTGTTCTTCCCTTCTAACGTGCACGCCCAGACCGCCTCGTCTCTACGCCAAGCGCTCGACGCGGCCGCGGCGACCGATCCAGACGAAGCACTCCGTCTTCTCGCCCCCTTCGACCCACACGCCTTGCAGCCCGGTGGCCGCCTTGATCTGATCACAACGCGAGCCGGTTTGGCGGTCGACGCCGCCATCGCGCGGTCCACGTTCGGCCGCACCGGACGCAGCCCTTACCGCGTCACCCCTACGACCGGCGCCTGGAAGGCGGCACGTCCGGTTCAAGCCAGGATTGACGCAGACACCACCGCAATCCTCGCCGACGCCAAAGCAGGCATCGTCGCTCCCCGCCTGTCTCTCGATCGCACGGTCGACGCTCTCCGGGCGGCGCTCCCAGATCCCGCGATCGAACGACAGATCGCCGCGCTCGAAAGTCTCCGCG
The DNA here is from genome assembly GCF_000732685.2 of Sphingomonas sp. STIS6.2. Taxonomy (NCBI): domain Bacteria; kingdom Pseudomonadati; phylum Pseudomonadota; class Alphaproteobacteria; order Sphingomonadales; family Sphingomonadaceae; genus Sphingomonas; species Sphingomonas sp. STIS6.2. The sequence continues at coordinate 10,866 of NZ_JPDP02000037.1, read as the reverse complement.
ACATCGCACCATCCGCTCCCGGGGTCGGACGGTTCAAGGGCGGCGCGGACTGGTACGCGCTACAACTGCAACGCTCGCTCGGCACCATGACGCCAGCCTATGCGGAACGTCGACTCTTTGTCGAGCTGAACCGCCTCCACGCCCGTGCCACGTACCTGTTCGATCGGATTGGCGCGCCCAAAGGGACGGTCGCGGCGCGCTATGCCAAACTCTGGCAGAACGAGCGCTTTCTCTATCCGGACACTAACGCTGGCCGTGCCGACGCAATTGGCGACATGAACAGCATGCTCGCCACCGCGCGAGCAAAAATCCCGACGGCGTTCGGCCAGCTCCCTCCCTGGTGCTTGAACGCCAGCGCCCGCGCGTTATCCACAGAGGAGATCGCCGCTGGCCGCGGCGGCTATCGAGAGGTCCCAACTCCGACTCGCGCCGGCGCATATGTCGTCGATCTAAAGGATATTTGCCGTCGCCCGCGCTGGACGTTCCCCAGCGTCGTGGCACACGAATTGCTGCCGGGCCATATGATCCAACTGGGTCTGGAAGGTATCACCCCGCCCCACCCGCTCCGCATCGAATACGCGTCATCCTTTGTCGAAGGCTGGGGCATCTACGCTGAGCAACTCGCGGAGAAAGCCGGCACATACGGCGATCCTCACGATGCGCTCGGGCACACCCACTGGCTCCTTTTCCGCGTCGCCCGCGCGCTCGTCGATCTTGGTATCCACCTTTACGGTTGGTCGATCGAGCAAGCAAGGCACCGCCTTACCGAATGGCAAGGTCAACCCGCCTATTTTGCACCGTTCGACATTGAGTTGGCGCGGATTCCCCTCGAGCCGGGCACTCGCGTTGCTGAGGCGATGGCTTGGCTCGCAATTGCCGACGACGGCCGCCGTAAACGGGCTACCGCCTATCATCGCAGCCTACTGCTATCGGGACGGAAGCGCGTTAACTTAACTATCGTAAGTTGAAATTTGCGATCTAGATTAGAAAATACACATCCGCTCTGCTGTAGGTCCCAACTGAGAACGTTATTCCGCTCTCTACCAGGAAGCCGCCGTTCGCGCCCCTGCCCGGCCGCCTGAACGAATGGCAGCTTACCGCAACGGGCCGCTCGAAAGCGGGCAGGCCGCTATCCACCAAGCGTTAGCGTTGCTGGCGAGGCGCCAGGCCCCATTCCCAATCATTCAGGGCCTACTTGTGCGGCCCAAAACAGACATTCGTTCAAGGTAGTGATTTGGGCGCCGCAAACTCCTGCAATCGATTCAGCGGGTTTCGTTCGCTGATTAACGGATGCGCAAAGCGTCCTCTACGCTGAGTTCGGATCGAGCGACGTCTTGGAAAATTCATCGCCAGCCTCACACGTAGGCAGTAGGCGCGCACTTACGAGCTTGCGCGCAAATTTGCCAAGTTCGGGCGCGTCGCCACAAATCACTCCGCGATTGTTTTTATTCAAAATTTCAGACCAGAGTGGCAAAACCCGCCGTCCTGATGACTATAACTCCAGCGGACAAGTGCCTCACCTATAGCAGCGTCGCGCCTACAGGATTCTCGAGAGCGGAACGCGTTGCAAACGTCGCCTTCCGCCGCTTGCCGAGCTCGATTCTGAAATTGTCGAGCACCGTAAGGTCGGCCTCCATCTCGTCCGGGGACGGCTGCGGGATGTCGCGGCCGGCTGACATGTCGTGGCCTGAACGTTCCGAGGCCCGCTTCATCGCGAAGAAGATCGTCCGGTAGTCTTCGTCAGTGACGGTCACCTCCTTAAGCCTACCCGTCATCACGTCCGGCACGAACCTTACAACCGTCTTCGCGAAGACCACCTCCTCGACCGCCCGTTCCCAAGATTCGCGCAGATCAGAGTAGAAGTCCTTCGCCTGCCGCCGGTATTCGTCCGTGTCAAAGTCGGTCAGGGATTTAAGCTTCTTCGCGCGTAGCCTCAGCGTCTCGATCCGCGCGCCGAGGTCGGCAACCCAGGGCTCGCGGTTCTCCCGGATCACGCCGAAGCCCTCGGATTGGGTCTTAGCGACGACTGACTTAACCAGCGGTGCGCCGTCTCCTGCTCTGGCGGCCTCCGATACCACCTCGTTAAAGAACACCAGGTTGTGCGTGAAGATGATCACCTGCCGTCCCTTCTTCGCTTCGGTCACGAGACGGTGCGCGACTTTGCGAATACGCAGATGGTCAAGCGAAGAGACGGGATCATCTACAAGAATTCCGTAGCGCGCGTCGTCGCCTCCGATCTCGGCTAAGAAGCACGCGAGCGCCAGCGCCCGCTGCTCGCCTTCTGACAGCACCTGGTTGTTCTTCACCGCGCCGGCGCCGTGCAGGCCAACTGAGAAGAGGCTCTTCCCACCGGAGCTGGAGTCGCTAACCTTGAACGGGAGGTGGGTCAGGCCGAGCGCGGCGATCTCCTCTGCGATCCTTCGTTCGAGCTCCTCGGTCACGAGCTGCTTGCGTAGGGCGGTGATCTGCGTCGAGATCGACCGCGTGGCTACCCGCGCCTGACAAACCGTCAGCAACTTCTGCTCCGAGACGTCACGCAGTCGCTGGAGCACCGTCTCGAGGTCATTCCCGAGCTTGGCCCGATCTTGGAGTTCGGCCAGCCGTGTCCGCATGGCGTCAAGCGCCTCGGTGTGCGAAGCGCTCCGCTGGAGCGACGCAGCCTCGGCCTCGAGGCGTGTGAGTTCCGCCGCGACTGTATCTACGAGGCCAGTAACATCCGGCGTAGGTGCCGGCGTCGCCGTCTCGTTCAGAAGTGCAGCGCGCCTTGCCTCAAATCCGGCCAGCCCCTTGAGGAGGTCGACCACGGCCGCAGCCCTGGTCGCGTCGAGCTGTCCGTATCCAGACAGGGTCTCTTCGACGACGGTTGCCTCAGGCACCTTGACCTGCTCGACCTGCGCCAAGAGCTTCTTCAGGGTATCGCGCGCGCCGTCGGCGCGCTTCGTAGCTTCGCCGCTCACGAAGTCATTGAACCGGGCGAGCCGCGCAGCGCCCGGCGGGGTTAGCGGCTCGAGACACAGGAGGCACAGGTCGCCGGTCGTCTCGGGCAGGCGCTCTGGCGGTATCTCCACGCCAGCCGCAGCGAACTCGCGGGCTGCCTCAAACAGGATGCGCCAAGACTCGCCGCCGACATTCGCGACAGGTTCGTCCCCAAAACTAACAGTCGCTGCGATCCTCTCTGCCTCCACCGCTTGGCCCAGCTCGCGCCGGGCCGACGCGAGCGTCTCGCCCACCGTCTCCGAGAGTCCGTCTTGGAGGGTCGCCAGCACCTGGCCTACGCGCGTTAGCACAGTGACGGCGCGGCGACGCGTCGCCGCCAGCGCCACCGGATCTGCGGCGAGCTCGGCTTCGAGGCGGGCAAGCTCAGCGAGGTCCGGCTGGCTCAACTCGGACAGTCTGCGGATCTCGTCCTCGGTGGGCAGCGAGGGGGCCCTGGAGTCCAGCTTGGCGAGGGTTAATGCGACTACGCTACCCGGGGTGTATCCGGCCGGCAGCCCGACGCGCAGCCGCGGCGTGAGCACCTTCTCGTCCGCCAAAAATTTCGCGGCCATCCGCTGGCACAGCTCGCCGTGGTGTTCGAGGATTGCGAGCTCGCGGGGCAGATAGGCGATCCTGTTGCCGCTATCGACGTAGAGCCGGGCGTTATGACTGTCGAACACAGAGATCTGGCGGAGTTGTGATGGAGGCGGTGTCGCGGGATCCCACTCGAGCTCGGTCACCGCATCGTCGCCGACCTGGTAGCGCACATGCACCCGCATAGGTCCGCCGCCGGCGTCGAAGACATTCCCCCTCAGCTGATCCGACGTTAGGCTCCGGCACAGCCGCTTGGCTATGCGGGTGTAGCCGCTTTTCCCGCTCCCGTTTTCCCCATACACTAGAGTGATGCCCACACCGGCCATGCGCAACTTCTGACCACCGGCTAGGCGGTCTATGTTCTGCACGGGACCTAGCTGCGCAAGCACCGTCCGCCGCGTCTCGCCCGAGGGGCCACCGAGTTGCGAGGCGTCGATTGCAGTCATGGGGTGGGGTGAAGAGCTGGCACCGGCCGCAGCACGCACGTTGTCGAGGATGCAGTCGGCATCCGTCTGCGCAATAGAATGATCTGCCGCCGCAGCGATCCGACGAAGGCTGTCATTTACCCAGTCAGGCTGCTCCGCAGCCCAACTCATCAGATCCTTGGCCATTTCTCCTCCCCTGTACGGCCAGAATGATTGCGTCCCGTGGCCGAAGCAAGTGAGGTTTCAACTAAATCGATCCGATGGACTGGCGCCTCGAGCAAAGGAGTTTGAGCAAACCACCGAGTGTGCCGGTTCGTGCTCAAAAGCAGTCGTTGCCATCTACCATTAGCGCTCGAAAATGTAACGGTGGCCCCGTCTGAACAGACGTCCGCTTAGCACGATCGCTGCCGGAAAGCGGACGCTTCAATCTCTACCACCGGGCTTCCAGTCGTCGTTTTCACCGAGCTCCGATTAGGTTTACCCTGTTTCCAAGATGTCGGAACGCGCGGTCACGGCAGGTCAGCAGAATCACCTGCATTCGCGACGCCGCGTCGGTCAGGATCTCGGTCATCAGATCGAGGCGGGCATCGTCCGAATAGACGAGCGGGTCGTCGAGGATCAGCGACACTGGTAAACCCTGCTCCAGCAGCATGTCCGCGAAGGCCAGCCGAGTGAGCACCGAAAGCTGCTCCTGGGTGCCACGGGAAAGGTCACCGCAATTTTCACCTAGCCCGCTACGCATGATTGATGTCAGGCCTAGATCATCCCCAAAGCTAGGATCGCAGCCGGGCAGGAGCCGCTCGATGTGCCGACGCGCCCGCCGGGCGACGGGCCCGACGAACGTCCGTGAGGTCTCTGCACGCGCACCTTCCAGCGTGTCGCGAAGCAGCCTCAGCGTTTCCGCCTCCTGCGTCACGCGCGCCAGGTTGGCGGCCGCAGCATCCGCTTCTTCTCGCGCAGCAGCAGCGCGGTCCGCCAGTCCCTTGCCGCCTTCCGCCTCAATCCGGGCCTCGAGCCCGGCGACCACCTTCTCCAGATCGATCCGCTGCGTCCGGGCGACCTCGATACGTTTGTCCAACACCCCGATCTGGCGTTCGATCACCGCTACATCATGCGCTGTCGCAGCACGTTCGGCATCCTGCAGACGAACCAGCGCAGCAGCTTCTCGCTGACGTGCCTCCAGCATAGCCTCATCCAGACGATCTACCTCAGGCTTGCCTTCCAAAGCAGCCAGCTGCGCTACGGCGTTGGCAGCATCACGCTCTGCGCTAGCCGCCTGAACCATCAGCGGCGCATTGCGCGCTTCCAGCTCGCGCAGTTGCGCAGACGCCGCCTCATCGACGCCCTCCGCCCTTGCGAGCGCGCAATCCGCCTCCGCCGCGATCACGCTCAACTCGTCGACGTCCGGTCCTTTCTCACTGCCCTCCCCTTCAGTGCTTTCCGGCAATCCTGCCATGAAGGTCTTCAGGGCCGAAGCACCGGCGTCGAGACCGAGCAGCGCCACGGCCGGCGTGATTCCAGATATCTGCGCTTCAAGCGTCCGCACGTTGGCGACAGCATCACGTGCGACCTCATTACGTGACCGCGCGTCAGCGACACTTGTCACCCCGTAGTCGGCCAACGCGGCGCCCAGGTCATCGCGGGCGTTGGCGAGCGCCGTTTCGGCGCTTTGCAGCCCAGCTGGCGGTCGGATGATTAACTCAGCCTCGCCAAGCTGGATGCGCGTCTCACGCGATAGCGTCTGGTCACCGCGCTCGACCGGCATTCCGTCGATCCGAACACCGCTGACATCGCCCGCGAACTCGATCCGGGTCGCGCCCGCCTCGACTGCCGCGCGCGCCTTGTCGACGGCACGTTCGCGTTCCTCCAGCGTCTTGATGACGCTGGAGGGGATCACGGTCGTACCGAGTTCGCGCGCTGCCTCCAGTTCGGCTTCGAGGGGCAGCAGCTCAGCATGCCGCTGGCGTACCTGCGTGATCTCAATTTGACGTGCTCGCGCCGCAACGCATTTGTTGCCAGCATCAAGTGCGGCATGCGCCTTGCGCCTATCGTCGCGGGCCGTCGCCAGCCTATCACGCGCCGTACCCGCTTGCTCACGCGTGCTGGTCAATTCCTCTTCCAGGCCGGATCGTTTCTCACGCGCCTTGCCAAGTGCTGCGGCCGTGTCACTGACAGCCTTCCGAGCATCAGCGAGACGCGCGGTGAGGTCCTCCAGTCCCCTAACCTGATCAGCAAGGCGGCCTCGCTCGGCCAGCCTAGTATCGCGCAACTGCGCAGCAGACCGCGCCACGTCGATCTGACCAACGAGAGCCTTTCGCCGATCTGCGTCCGTCGTATCGGCAAGATCACGGTCCAACACTTTCAGCCTAGCCCAAGCGGCCTCGAGATCGGAGAACCCTTGTTCAAGGGCGGCGAGCCGGGCGGCCGCCTCGGTCGCAACGCTCTCGGCAGCGTCATGCTCGGTACGTGCCGTCGTCTGGCGACCGCTAGGCCGGCCGGTGTTAGTCCAATAGTCTGCGAACTGGCTGTCGATCCGGGGCCGGACACGCTGGTAGGCTGCGCCGCCCATGATCGTGCCAACCTCAGCCTCTAGCGTCGCACGCACGCTATCGCGGACGATATCGCCCGGGGCCGTGACTTCGAGCGCCTGCGCCTGCCCTACCCAAAGCAGCCCCAGCGCACCGTGAGCGGCCGCGTCGCCGGCTTGGCTCGTGTCACGGCGCGCGCCGAGCAATGCCTGCAGCTGAGCTTCAGCATCTTCGCCTTGTGCACGGCCGTTTGGTCCACGCACCTCGACCGACGCACCTTTCAGGAAGCGCTTATTAACCTGCCAGTCCTCGCCTCGCGCCTCGAAGCCGACCTCGATCTGCGGGGCGACGGCCTCGCCGTGCGGCGCATAGCTCCGCGCCAGCCGGTTGGCTGTGTTGTGCCGAATGAAGAAGGCCGCGCGCATGGCTTCCAGCAGTGTCGACTTGCCGGTCTCGTTGGGCTCGATGATGACGTTCAAGCCGTCAGTGAGCCCGTCGAGGACGAACGGCTCACGGAACTTACGGAAGTTGGCCAGCGCGATGCGCCGGATCTTGAGGCTCATGCTGCGTCCTGTCCGCGCTGATATTCCACGAAGAGGCGCTCGAGCGCCCGCTTGGCCGTGACCCCGTCGGTACCGCCGGCCTCGATCATGCGCATCAGCTTTGCGGCAGCCGTTCCGATCATCCCCTCTACCTGCAGATCCGCCAGGTCCTGCTCGCTTGGCCGACCCACCAGGTCGTCTGCCGCAACCGCCAGATGCCGAAGGCGATGGCGTAGGTCATTGTCCAGCTTGCCAAGGATCGTGATCCGGTCGGACAGGCTGACGATGCCGGCAAGCGACAGCTGCAGGAGCGTTGCCGACGGTTCGATCGGGCCAAGCAGCCGATCGCACTCGGCGGCAAAGCCGTCCGCGTCAGGGATCGTCCAATTCCGCATCAGCCATTGGAACTTGCCCGTGCGGATCGGTGACACGATCGGCTCCACGCCTTGCTCCAGCGCCACGAGCAAGGCATATCCCGGTTCGTCTCGCTGGAACCGATCTTTTTCCGGTGTGCCGGAATACCAGGTTCGTGAATCGACCCGCAGCGCTCCGTGCCAGTCACCGAGCGCCAGATAGTCTAGGCTGGAGCGCTGTGCGCGATCGGGAGCGATCTGGTTTTGCGCCTCACCGCGCGACGAAAAATCACGGATCGAACCATGGGCCAAGCCAATGCGCAGTGTCGCGCCCGGCGTCTCCATCGTGTCGAACAAGGCCGTCGGGTCATCAAGATTGTGCCGGTGCGTGAGTGGTGCCGGCAAAAGCCAGTGTCCAGGTTCCAGCTCGCATGGCACGGGCTCGGTGATGACGCGGATGTTCGCCGCCCCTTTGGCGCGGACACGGTCCCAAAGACCGCTGTTGCGGGCGAAGTCGTGATTGCCGGGGAGCAGCCACCACGTGCAGGCATATCGCTGCATCCGTGACACTGCCTGCACAATGACGCGATCTTCTGGACCCTCGGTATCGAAGACGTCGCCAGCGACCAAGACATGCGCAGCGTCATGCTCGGCCGCGGCCTTGCCGATCGCATCGATCGCATCGAAGCGCGCTTCGCTAAGTGCTGCGCGGACATCACTATCAAAGCGACCGTACGGCTTACCTAGCTGCCAGTCTGCGGTGTGGATTAGGCGTAGCATAGGGCTCTTTCGGTAACTTCTGGCCTACGTGCCGAACGCTGCCGCCACTTTGCCGTTCTACTGGCAAACATCATCGTCATTGCGTTCTTGTTCAGGACGCTACGCTCGCTGAACGAGTTGCTCGATGGTCTCTGGTTCGGCTTTGATCAGCGACAATAGGACTCGCGCCGGCGCATCTGGCTGGCTGCGGCTTTGCTCCCAGTCCCGCACTGTACCCAGCGGGAGATGGTATGCGCGGGCAAACTGATCCTGTGTCTTACCCGTACGTTTGCGGATCGCCGCCACATCGATGGGTGCCGCTACCCTTGCGTGACCCGTTTCCCCGTTGGCATGAGCGATAGCGTCACTGAGGCCGGCTGCGATCTTGTCGAAGGCACTCTTCATTTTTTCCTCCTAAGGCTGTCGGTCAGCGTCTTGGTAAAAGTGGCAAGAGCATTACGCTCGCCCTTGGTCAGGTTAGCTTTTTCGTTCTTCCCGAAGACGGTCAGCAGGAACGTCGGTACATTCATGCCCGCATAGTAGGTGATCACCCGATACCCGCCAGATTTACCGCCGCCCGGTCGCGCTACCCTTAACTTCCGAGCCCCGCCGCACCCCGGCATGATCTCACCGGCTTCCGGATTGGCAGCGATCAGATCGACCACCATCTGCTGCTCCTCGGCACTCATGCCAACGTCCTTCGCGGCCGCAAGGTAGGCACTGGTTTCGATGACGGACTGCATACGACAGCATGTACGGGATACCCGTAGTTAGTCAAGTGGGTAGCATTTGGTTGGGAGGCACCAGAACGCGGGCGGTAGCCCCCCTGCCCCACAGTCTGAACGAACGTCTGTTTACCGCAATCGCCGCCCGAAAACGGCCGGGCCGCTATCCACCAGTTTTCACTAATCTCCGCGACGGGTTAGCGGCAGATTCTTCTCTAGGGGAGTAGGACGGGAAGGCCAATCTTGCTGGCGGCTATGTAGGTGATGTGCGACCGACGCCCCCACTCCGCTGCTCCAGCAGCTTGGCCATCGAGCTGTCAAAGCTGCTGGCGCGCGATCTTGCACGAACCGAGTTCCGAAGACGAGCTGCTCTGAACAGGACAGCAGAAGGCTATAATGTAGACGGGAACGTTCAGCGAAACGAGGTTGAGGAAAGCTGATGCGCGTAGTGCTGTATGCACGCTATTCAACGGATCTCCAAGATCCGCTATCGATCGACACGCAGTTGACGATGTGCCGTCGCGAACTTGCACAGCGAAAATGGACCGAGGTCGGATGCTACACAGATGGTGCAAAGTCCGGCGCAACAATCTACCGGGCCGGGCTACAGGCGTTACTTGCCGCGGTAGGAACCGGGGGCGTTGACGTAGTGTTCGCAGATGCGATGGACCGGGTGTCGCGAAGCCAGGCGGACATTGCTTCGCTGTACGAAAGACTGAAGTTCCGCGGCATCCTCCTTGTCACACGCAAGGAAGGCGAGGTCGGGGCGCTGCAAATCGGCATGATGGGAACGATCAACGCCGAACAGATTGCCGCGACCAGCTTGAAAACTCGCGATGCTCTAATCAAGCGGCACGCAATGGGAAAGAATCCCGGCGGCACTGCCTATGGCTATGAGAACCGCATCGCCTACGACCTGTACGGCGAACGTACCAGGGGTCTGCAGCAGATCGTGCCGGCGCAAGCCGCTATCGTCGTACGGATCTTCGAAGACTATGCTGCTGGCATATCGCCCGGCAGCATAGTCCGCCGCCTTAACGAGGAAGGCGTACCGCCCCCGCGCAGCGGTCGACGTGATCGGGCAACGTCGAGCAATCCACCTGCATGGACGCCCAACACGCTGACCGGCAACGCTGAGCGTGGTACTGGCATTCTCAACAACCAACTTTATGTCGGTAGACGCGCTTACGCCCGCCAGACGTACCGCAAGAATCCCGATACCGGTAAACGACATGCATTCCTGAACGCAGAAGAGCAGCAGGCTACCACGGTCGCAGCACCAGATCTGCGCATCGTCAGCGACACGTTATGGCAGAGCGTCAAGGACCGCCAGCAGTCGCTGCGGCGTGGCCCGATGAAGGCCCGGGACGCCGTCCCTGCCCTGCCCTTCGTCGCACAGCAGCGCCCGAAATATTTGACATCCGGCAAGATGACCTGCGGCGAATGCGGTTAGAGCTATGCCAAATCTGGTCGCACGCGGTTCGGCTGTCAGGGGGCATCAAAGAAAGGCCCAGCCTTTTGTGGGAACCGCCTGACCATCCGCCAGGACGATCTGGACGCCCGCATCCTATCCGGTCTCGCGCACGAGATGGTGCGTGACGAGGTGCTCGCGGTATTCCTCGAGGAGTATGCGAAGGAGACGGCGCGACTGGAGGCAAGCGCGACCGACAGTCAACCGCAGCGCGATCTCGGATTGATGAAGATCGACCGGCAAATCGCCCTCGCCAAGGCAGCCATCCTCAAGGGTGTGGACGCCTCGATGTTCATTGCGGAAATGAGGGCGTGGGCCGAGCGACGAGGCACGTTTCTTGCCGAAGCGGAACGCGCATTTAAGGTACCGACGCCTACCAACTTACTACATGCGGATCTTGGCAACACGTACCGCCAGAAGGTCGGACGGCTGACCGATGCGGTCGAGGATGATGCGCTCCGCTCACAGGCGTTCGAGCGCATCCGTTCGCTGA
>NZ_JPDP02000036.1:0-4556 GCF_000732685.2 Sphingomonas sp. STIS6.2 | reverse complement strand
GGGGGGGGGGTACTATTTCGAATTGAAAAGTATTTAAGTAAGGAAGGTAATTAGCCGACCAGCTTACAAGACTTGCCGTTCGCCGAGAACCGAAACACTTTCGTAGCCTCCTCGCTATCGATGTAACCGACCGTACAAGTTGATTTCTTTCCATCGATCGCAACCAATGTAAGTACAAGAGGGCCCGAGCATCCCATTGAGAAAGCGCCCTCAGCGTACCCATTGGCAACGCGGCCAGCGTATGTCTTGTCGCATACTGATGCATTGACGCTCTTAAAAGCACCACCATTCACATCAACGCTGTATGAGTGCGAGGTAACGCCCAGACAACCGGCTTGAAGAAATAAAGAAATTATAGGTATTCGATAAGACGACATACTGTCATCCCTTGATTGCAGCTTGAGTGATTGCGGCTGTGGCACATCAAATCTTTCCTAGTCTGCCCACCCCTGGGGCAGAAGACCTGCGCAATTCCTCGCGAACTGCATTCGCAGCGTTTTGCGAATAGCAGGGTAGGCTATGACTTGGCGTTGGTACGATGCCGTTATTCGTTCTCCTGCCTCTAACTTCATCAGGATCTTTCTACTCGTTGCGAACTCGAGAGAATAAACGGTTTGGTCCGCAACCATCGCCAAATCAGGGCTAGACGCATGCTTGACGCTTCCAAACGATATGTTCAAAATAGGCTGGGGCCACGACTGCGCTGGCTTGAAACCACGCAAATCTACCTTAGTTCGAGTGCCATCGCATCGAAGTGTCAGACGAGGTCGGTTATCTTCCACGAACGACAGGTAAGGGGTGCTTTCGATTACCCCATAGCTGGTCCAGCCGGAGGGTTGCGGCCCGGCAACTGCCGCCATTGCGAGACAGATAAAGAGCGAGCATGGGGGCATCCGTTTCAGACCTTGGTAAGCATCTTCAAAAGGCTGCGTTAGCGATTAGAAATGACAACCCGTTGACTATCCGCTCAACGTTTCAGGCTTTGTGGCTCACGTAGCCATTCCCACTCAGCCATCCTAATCAGGAATGCCGATCGCTTTCGCAACGTGGCTCAAGTCAGGCATAAGGCTGCCGATATAAGGGGTCGGCGCGTTGGCGGAGGTAAGGCTTAGGCGAGGTTGGGGGTGGCTGCTTCTAGCCACGCTCACGCTTTCAACCATCGGCGATGAAATCTCGCTTATAACCCTGATGCTTCGTACAGCCGGTGATCGCACACCATTCGCTGTGCCGATGCTCCTGGTCGCCGGGCTGCTGCCGGGCCTGTTGGCGACACCTCTTATCGGTAGGCTCGTCGACTCCCGCGATGCGGGCAAGCTGCTAGTGGCAACGGCGCTGACCAATGCCGCCATCATCGCGTGGATGGCTTGGCATCCTGATCTAACCTCTACCATCGTCGGTGCTAGTATCCTCAGCATGGCGTTCGCCATCGGCGGGACGGCCAGTTTCGCCCTCATCCCCGTCTTAGCCGCAGGGCTGGGCATGACGCTGCCACGCGCCAACGCGGTGTTGGAGTTCGTGCGCAGTGTGGGGATGCTTGCCGGGCCGGTCGTGGGCGGTGCGCTGGTGGCATGGGGCGGGATCGACAACGCGCTGCTGATCGATGCTGCCAGCTTCGTGCTTCTAGCCGCCGTCGTGCTGGCGAGTGGCCTACGCCGCCCCGTTGAAGCGGAAGAAGACCGCGAGGCCCGAACCCTGCTGTCCGAATATTTGCCGGTCCTGCGAGATCGTAGAATTACAATCATGATCGGCGCGCTGACGCTAGAGGTCTATGCGACCGCCATTGCCGATGTAGCATTCGTGTTTCTCGTAACCGTCACATTGGCGGCCGGCCCGACCGTGTTTGGTTTGCTGACGGCCTGCTGGGCTGGAGGAATGATGGCGGGGGCTGCTGCATCGGGAACAATGGCGATGAAGCGGCCGGCACCGATCGCCTTCGTTTCCGGGACTGTGATGGGCGGAATCATGCTCGCGATCGGTATCGGCATATCTACAACGATTGGCAGCATCGCCTTCGTGGGGATTGCGTTCGTAATCGGGGGTGCAGCTAACAGCGCCCACAACGTCGCGGTCCGAACGATGCTGCAACGTGAGGCTCCGGCTAACGCGCAAGGCAAAGTCGCAGCAATCTACAGCGCCAGCACCAGCAGCGCGGGTATTCTTGGATATATGACTGGAGGCTTGTTCGCGCCGAACGGAGCGGTCGATGCCTATATCCTCGGCGGTACGCTCGGGGTTGCAGCAGGTTTGTTGGGGTGGCTGCTATTTGACTCGATTAAAGCCTGCCCTTCATAATTTCTGGCGGAAAGATCCCGATCATCCCTACCGCATTGGCTTTCCCAATTTGCGATCCTTTTGAGAAAGGCTGCAGCATCAGGCGACGTCCGCTAACGCCATCTGCTTCCCAATAGCGGACGGTCCGCAATCCACCAAACCCGGACATTCAGGCGACACGCATCAGATTTCTGCATCAAGCGATGCTACAATTTCCGCAGCTTCGAGCCTGATGCAGATCTTGTGGCTTTTGTATCATGCTGCGAGGAATTTGCGCTTAGGCTGCTAACGCCCTTGTATCGCAAAGCAGGGTGAGCAAGCCTCTAATGCTGCCTGGAGAAGTGATATGCTTATACCTCTAATAAGCCTGCTGGCAGCCGCACTCGCTCCAAGCGCTCCGACGACGGAGGCAATTTGCACAGTTGGACGTACGGCTCTTCGAGATCTACCCGGTATCTATAACAACTATCCTGCGGACTCATACTATGCCGCTTCCGATTCAAACGGACGCGATCTACTGAACGTGTGTCCTAAACTAAAAAATGAATTGCCGATCGGCTATTCGCAGGCGACGGATGATGCTCATAAACGAGCAAATATACATGCACCTGTACCGGGATATAGCCCTCGACCTGCCTATATATATTTAATCCATGCGCCTAAGTTCAGCGCCGATCTAAAATCAGCTACCGTCCATTTCGAATATACTTGCACTGGCCTTTGCGGGGGAGCTTTCGAAGCTCATTACTCCTTAACGCAAAACGGATGGCAACGTCGGGGTGCGCTCCGAACATTATACGTCTCATAGGGCACTCGGGTCGGCTCTATGCAATGCCGGCTAGCTCAAGGTGTTGATGCAAAACTTGTGACTTTTGTATCAAGAATGGAAGCGATGGTCGGACGGCCGGCAGTTCATCGGCACACGTTCAAGACGAGACCTCGATCGCCACATAATTGGTGCGCAACTGCCGATACGTAGTCGGGTCAGCAACGCTCATCAGGCTAATGATTGCTCGAATTCGATAAAGACCGGGCTTGGGAAACACGTTGGTGGCGCGCTCATCAATTTTGATTTGCAACGGAGTATTTGGCGTCACTACGGTAAGCTTTTCTTCGTCCAGCGGCGGCTCCGGAGGTGAGATGGCAATTGGTTCGCGCGGGGCGACCATCTTTCCGTTCTGATCCGCAACTTCAAAGGCAATCCCGCGCGTTGCCGCCAGGAAGGGTGAAACCCGGAGCTTGCCGTCATTAGATGACAGGATCACGGTCAACGTAGCCGGACCGTTCATTGAAACCGGCCTGCCGTCTGACGCTATGCGAGCGCTGATGGTCGACCCGTCGCCTACCCATTGTGCTTGAACGGGAGGAGCCCAGGCCGCAGTCGCCACTTGGGCTAGCATCGCAAAAACAAAGCTTATCATTTTGAAGGCCCTTATGGCGGCGCGTTGCTAACCGCCTAAACATGATGGCAGCCCTTGGGAATCCGTCGTTGATGCACAGGCTTGCCCGCGACCTTGATGCAAAACTTTTGAGTTTTGCATCAGGAAGAGCAAAGGTGGTGGACTTCTAACGAGCTGCTTAAGCGATTCAGTCGCTACTTTTTGCCGTTTGGATCGCTGCCGTCCTTGTTGCGTCCGCGCCCAAACGAGACCAACTCATCATAGTCCAGTGTGGCATGAAGAAGATGGTCCTCCCAACCTTTTACGACATACGTGGAGGAGCCGAGCGCGGCACTAGCGAGCTTAGCATCGTACCTTGACCCGTTCGCGACCACTTCCTGCAGAAAATCGCTTTGCGCCCTTAGTGCTGAACGGTAGCCTTGGCATGCCTGTATCATATCATATTGAGCGAGCTTCGCTTTCTCCCATTCAGGAGAGTTGGCGGGCGATCCCATCGCTTCTACATATCGAGCAGCAGCCTTACTAAACGGCGTATCGCACCTATCGTGCTGTACAGCTACCCGCGCTCCCAGCGTCCGGACTTGAGCTTCGATTTGTGCGCTAAAGGGCGGAGGCACCGTCGGCGCTTTGAGCTCATCGTATATGGTCTGTGCCGCTGTAGCTGCGATCAAGATCAGCATCATCATCATCATCGTACTTCCGGGTTAGACTCTGCGACCAGTATTTGAGCTGACATAAGCTGAATGGACAGCAGAAAACCGGCAAGAGCAATCGGCAATCCAGCGGTTGTAATTGGGCGCTTTATGCAGAATTTTTGATTTTTGCATCAGGATCCTTTGGCTTCGGTGGATACCTGAGTATTAATCCGGGCACATATTAACTTGC
>NZ_JPDP02000035.1:94778-121797 GCF_000732685.2 Sphingomonas sp. STIS6.2 | reverse complement strand
TGACAGTGGCCCATTGCGGCATGCTCGGCCGTGCAGGCGGCGGTGGGGGACATGTCCATCGCCGGCATTGCCGATTCAGCGGGCTTCGCAGCGCGCGCCCGCGCCGGCGTCGCCTTGCGTGCCGCGGGTTTTGCCGGGGCGGTCTTTTTGGGTGCCGGCCTTTTTGGTGCGGGCTTTTTGGGCGCGGGTTTGGCGGGCATCGCCATGCCGGGCATTTTCATCCCGTGCATCTCGTGCATCTGCGCCGCGGCGGGCGTGGCGGTGACGGTCGCGAGAAAGAGAGCGAGCGTCTTCATGATGCTGCTCCCGCTTCGCTGTCGGGGCGGACGGTGACGACCTGCATCATGCCCGCATGCATGTGGTAGAGCATGTGGCAATGGAACGCCCAGTCGCCGACCGCATCGGCGGTGAGGTCGAAGGTCGCGGTGCCGCCGGGGGCGACGTTGATCGTGTGCTTACGCGGCGCATGATCGCCGTGGCCGGTCACCAGCTCGAAGAAATGGCCGTGCAGATGGATCGGGTGCGCCATCATCGTGTCGTTGACCAGGGTGACGCGGACGCGTTCGCCCTGGCGGAACGGGATCGGCGCCTTGACCTCGTTCAGCTTCACGCCGTCGAACGCCCACATATAGCGTTCCATGTTGCCGGTCAGGTGGATCTGCAGCTGCCGCGTCGGCGCGCGCAGGTCGGGATTGCGCTCGAGCGCGACCAGATCGCGGTACACCAGTACGGTGTGGCCGGTGTCGCTCAGGCCCTGTGGCGGCTCGCCGGTGCGATCCATCGGCATCGGCGCGACGGTCTGCACGGTCGGCGTCTTCGGCAGGCCCGGTGCGTTGGCAAAGTCGCGCATGCTGTGGCTCATGGCCGGCATCGGTGCATCGCCGGCGGGAGCCTTCACGGGCTTGTCCATGCCCGGCATCGCGCCGTGGTCCATCCCCGCCATGCTGCCCATCGCGCCATGATCCATCGCGGCCATGTCGCCCATGCCCATGTCCTTCATGGTCGCGAGCGGGCGTCTGCGCAGTGCCGGAACCGCGGCGACCATCCCGAGGCGCGGCGCGAGCGTGGCACGGGCCATGCCCGACCGGTCCCAGGCTTCGGCGACGAGCGTGTGGGCGACGGGCGCGGCGGGTTCGACGATCACGTCATAGGTTTCGGCGACCGCGATCTGGAACTCGTCGACCGCGACGGGGCGCACGTTCTGGCCATCGGCCTGCACGACCGTCATCTTCAGCCCCGGAATACGGACGTTGAAATTGGTCATCGCCGAGGCGTTCATGATGCGCAGGCGGACGCGCTCGCCGGGCGTGAACAGCGCGGTCCAGTTGTCCGCGGGGCCATGCCCGTTGACGAGATAGGTGTAGGTCGCGCCCGTCACGTCGGACACGTCGGTCGGGTCCATCCGCATCCCGCCCCACATCCGCCGTTCGCCCGCCGGCTGATCCCGGCCCGCGAGCAAGCCGCCAAGCGTCTGCTTCTGATAGTTGAAATAGCCGCCCTGGAGCTTCAGCTCGCGAAAGATGGCGTGCGGGTGAAGCGGGCTGTGATCCGACAGGACGATCACATGTTCGCGGTCGGACACGATCGGATCGGGACCTTCGGGATCGATCACGATCGGGCCGTAATGCCCCATCTGCTCCTGCAGTCCCGAATGGCTGTGATACCAATAGGTCCCCGCCTGTACGACGGGGAAGTCGTAGGTGAAGGTCGATCGCGCCGGGATGCCGGGAAAGCTGATCCCGGGCACGCCGTCCATCTGGAACGGTACGAGCAGCCCGTGCCAGTGGATCGACGTCTCCTCGTCGAGGCTGTTGGTCACCGACAGCCGGACCTGCTGCCCCTGTTTCAGCCGGATCAGCGGCGCGGGGCTGGTACCGTTGATGCCGATCGCGTGGCTGCGCGTGCCGTCGATCGTGCGCGTCAGATGCGCCACGGTCAACGCGATATCGGTGCCGGACAGCACCGGCAGCGGGGTCGCGATCCCGGCGGACACGGGCTGGGCCCAGGCGGGCAGCCAGGGCAGCGCGAGCGCGCCGCCGCCAAGCGTGGCGTCGCGGAGGAATTGGCGGCGGGTCGGTCGGGTCATGCGGATCCTCGGGCCGGGAGCGGCCACGTCTGTCAGGTCATACGCCGCCGATCGGCTTGCCCCTCATGAGGTTAGACAAATCAGGCCGCGGCGGCGAGCGCGGCGCGCGCGCGGCGGATCCGGGTCTCGACCGCCTTTACGCTGATCCCCAGCGCCTGCGCGGCCTCTGCCTGGCTCAGCTCGTGAATCGTGCACAGCAGCAGCGGCTCGCGCAGCGGGGCGGGCAGCCGCGCGATATCGGCCAGCGTGCGGGCGAGGTCGTCGCGATCGATCGCGTGCGTCTCCGTATCCGCCGCCCCATCCGCGACCCGCTCGCCCGCCTCGATCGGCAACACGCGGGCGAGAACATGGCGGACCCGGCGGCGGCGGTGCCAGTCGCGGCATTTGTTGATCGCGATCCGCGCGAGCCACGCGCGCAGCGACCGGTCGCGGTCATAGCGGGACAGCGCGGCGTGCGCCGCGACGAAGCTGTCCTGCAACAGGTCGAGCGCCTCGTCGGGATCGCCGATCTGCGCGAGGATCAGGCGGTAGAGCGGCTGTTTGTGCCGTCGCATCAGTGCTGCGAACGCCGCCATCCGATCCGCCGTCGGCCCGGCGAGATGCGCGGTGACCAGCGCGGCGTCGTCATAGGCATCGAGATCGATGCTCGTGCGGCGCGCGGTCCTGACGGGGCGGGGCGGGATCAATGCGCGGGGGTCAGCGCCTGCACGACGACCCGGTCGAACGCCGCGGTCTGGTCGGCGCGCATCACGCCGCGCATCGCAAAGACATGCGCGAGCGTCGCCTTTTGCAGCGCGCCCATCGTCCGGTGCGACCGGTCGACCGCGGCAGCGACCGCGGGGCCATTGGCATGTTCGCGCTCGATCGCGGCGGCGAGACGGACATTGTCGGCGCGCAGCTCCGCTTCCAAGGCCGCGCGGCGGACCGCGAACTCGGCCTCGAGCCGGTCGAGCGCCGCCTCTTGCGGGGCGTCGAGCACCACGTCGCGGTGGAGCAGCGTGTGGAGTTCGGTGCCATGCGCTGCGGCCGGCGTCTGGATCCAGCCGCCGATAAACACGCCGGCGATCGCCGCGAGGAAGGCGAGCACGATCGTCGGTGCCGCACGCCGGACCACGGACGTCACTGCCCGAGCAGCAAGGTCGAGGGGGCAAGCGCGCCGTCGATTCCGATCGGGATCGACGCCTGCGCCGGCGCGCCATGGCCGATCGGTGCCGCCCCGCCGATCAATCCCAGCACCAGCGCGGTACCGACCGACCACCGCCCGACCAGAAGGCTGGTGTGCCGACTGCGCGCATTCTCCGCGATGGCATCGAACACCGACGCCTCGACGCCATCGAGCGCGCGCGGCACCGGCATCGCCGCCAGCCGGGTCAGTCCTTCATCGACAGGATCCTGCATCGTCTGCTCCCTCTGCATCCAGACATACGCACCGCCGCGCGCGATCCCGCATGATTTTTGCCCGCTGGCGAGAATGGGCTTGCCGCCGCGATGCCGACGCTACTGCTTGAAGCAGTGCGCGCGGTGCCATTGCAGGAAATGCGGGTGTGGCCGATCGGCGGCGCGGGCCGGCGCGGTGGCATAGCCGCTCGCGTTGACGACCCCGCGGATCGTGTCGGGATCATTGGCCTGGCGCGATACGAGGATGGCGAGATCATCGGCGAGCGACAACAGCCCGCGGTCGAACATCCAATGCGCGGTGCCCGACAGCGCGAGCCCGTTGCTGACGATATCGGGGCCGTTCGCCTCAACCGGGCGGATATGCGCCGCCTCGACCTCGGCGCGGCCGCCGCCGTTGATCAGCTTCAGCCCGGTGATCGCGCAGCGTTCGTCATAAGCGCGCAGGACGGTGCGGCGGAATACCCGGTCGCGGACGATCCGGGAGGTGAGGCTGGCGATGCGCGGACGCTCGCCCTCGATCAGGAACGGGCTGCGCTCCTCGTGCCAATGGCCGTCGTCCACCGTGTCGGCCACGGCATCGCCGGTGCGCGGCAGGAGCTGGGCATCGTCGTCGAGGCCGAGCGTGACGATGCGGTTGAAGTCGGCAGGCGAGATGGGGCGCACTGCGGATTGCGCACGCCCGGATATCCGCCCCTTATCGTTGAGAACGCCGCGCTCGACCGGTCCGTCGGGGCCAGCAAAGGGCACGGGGGTGGCGAAGTCGAGATAGGAGCCGGGCTCGATCAGCGCGAGATACATGGCCGGCGTCGACGGATCGGGGATGATCCGCTCGACCTTGGCGGCCGCGAAATAGCCGCGCGTGGCGACGACCTTGCGCGGTTCGTAATAGAGGATCCAGTCGCCGATACTGGGCTGCGCGCGGCTCAGATACTGGGCGGGGAACTGGTATTGTTCGGCCGGGCTGTCGTCGTAGATCGAGTCCGAGCGGTGAATGAAAACGCCAAAGGCCATGGCCTGACCTTAGCGTATCGCCCCCGATCCACCAGCCGTCACCGTATGTGCCCCGACCGGGGTCTCAGGCGAACATTTCCATCTGGCGCGGTTTCGGCGCAACGATCGGGCGGAGTTCGGCGCGGTCGGACAGTGCGACGGGGCGCCAGTCCTCAGCGATGATGAACGGGCGAATCTTGGCGACCGACACGGTCAGCCGCGTGACATCGGCGAGGTGGAGGCGGCGCCAGCGGCGGCTGGTCAGGATGCCGTTGACCGCCTTCACGCCGAGCCCGGGGACGCGGAGCAGCATCTCGCGCGGCGCACGGTTGACGTCGACCGGGAAGCTGCCGCGGAACTTCAGCGCCCAGGCCAGTTTCGGATCGATGTCGAGCGGGAGCATGCCGGTCGCGTCGTCCGCCGCGGCGACGACCTCGTGCGGCTGGAATTCGTAGAAGCGCATCAGCCAGTCGGACTGATAGAGCCGGTGCTCGCGCATCAGCGGCGGGCGCTGCAGCGGGAGCACCGCACTGGCGTCGGGGATCGGGCTGAACGCCGAATAATAGACGCGGCGAAGACCGAACCGGTCGTACAGCGTCGAGGCCTTGCGGACGATGTCGCCATCGGTCGCGGCATCGGCACCGACGATCATCTGCGTCGACTGGCCCGCGGGGGCGAAGCGCGGCGCGGACTTGTACTTGGCCTTGGCGTCCTTGCCGTCGACGATCGAGGCCTTGACCTCGCGCATCGCGGTCTCGATCCGGACGCCGTCCTTTTCGGGGGCGAGCCGCTTGAGCCCGCCTGCGGTCGGCAGCTCGACGTTGATCGACAGGCGATCGGCATAGAGCCCCGCCTGGTGGACGAGCTCGGGATCGGCGTCGGGGATCGTCTTGAGGTGGATATAGCCGCGGAAATGATGATCCTCGCGCAAGCTGCGCGCGACCTCGACCATCTGCTCCATCGTGTAGTTGGACGAGGCGATGATCCCCGAGGAGAGGAACAGCCCCTCGATATAGTTGCGCTTATAAAAGGCGATCGTCAGGTCGACGACCTCCTTGGCGGTGAAGCGCGCGCGGCGGACGTTCGAGCTCTTGCGGTTGATGCAGTAATGGCAGTCGAAGATGCAGCTGTTGGTCAGCAGGATCTTGAGCAGCGAGATGCAGCGGCCATCGGGCGCATAGGCATGGCAGATGCCCATGCCCTCGGTCGAGCCGAGCCCCTTGCCGTCCTTCGAATTGCGCTTGGCAGTGCCCGACGACGCGCAGGATGCGTCGTACTTCGCGGCATCGGCCAAAATCTCGAGTTTCTCACGGGTGTCGAGCTGGGCCATGCGTTCATTTTACGTTCCGCGCAGGGGCCTGTCGATTGATGCGGATCAACTGTCCGGGGGATTATCCAAACAGGCCAGCGACGTAGCGGATGATGTCGACGAAGCTGCCGAGGCTGATCGGGAGGAGCATCAGCGCGAGCGCATAGACGAGGAGCATGCGGCTGAGCGCCTTCTCATGGCGGAAGGCGGGTTTGCGCGGCGGGAGATCGTCCTTGCGCGGCCAGATCGTCGAGTCGTCGAGGAACATCCGACCATTATAGCGCGATTGCTCGCGTTTCGCAGCGGGTGACGCCTTTATGCAGCGACAAGGATGGTGGCGGCCTGAAGATCGACCGAGACGAGGCGACTGACCCCGGGTTCGATCATCGTCACGCCGAACAGCCGGTGCATTCGGCTCATCGTGACCGCATTGTGCGTGACGACGAGGTAGCGCGTGGCGGTGTCGCGCGCCATCCGGTCGAGCAGGTCGCAGAAGCGGTCGATATTGGCGTCGTCGAGCGGCGCGTCGACCTCGTCGAGCACGCAGATCGGCGCGGGATTGGTCAGGAACAGCGCGAAGATGAGCGCGACCGCGGTCAGCGCCTGCTCGCCGCCCGACAACAGCGCCAGCGACTGGAGCCGCTTGCCGGGGGGCTGGGCGAGGATCTCGAGTCCCGCCTCGAGCGGATCGTCCGAATCGACGAGCTCGAGATGCGCGCTGCCGCCGTTGAACAGCGTTGCGAACAGCCGTTGGAAGTGGCCGTTCACCGTCTCGAACGCCGCGAGCAACCGCTGGCGGCCCTCGCGGTTGAGCGTGCCGATCGAGCCGCGCAGCCGGTGGACCGCCTGACCCAGCTCGTCGCGTTCGGCTGCATTGCCGATCGCCTCGGTCTCGAGCGCGGCGAGCTGCTGGTCGGCGACGAGGTTGACCGCGCCGATCCGCTCGCGCTCGGCGGTCAGGCGGTCCTGCGCGCGGGCCTCGTCCGCGGGCGTGCGGACATCGGCGGCGGAGAAGTCGAGGCGTTCGGGCAGGACGGGGGCGGGGCAGGCGAAACGCTCCCCCGACAGCCGCCCGAGCTCGCGGCGGTGCTGGTCCTGCGTATCGACACGGACGAGCGCGCCGGCGCGGTGCTCGCGTGCCTCGGCGAGCGCTTCGGCCGCGCGGTGATGCGCGTCGTCGGCGGTGCGAAGCGCGGCTTCGGCGGCGCGTTCGGCGGTCTGGAGCGTGTCGGCGTCCGCGCGCGCGGCGGCGTGCTGGGTATCGAGCGTGGCGATCGCGGCATCGAGGGTGGCGGGACGGTCCGTGAGCGCCTCTGCATCGGCGGCGACGTCGCGGGCGCGGCGGTCCAACGCGGTGATGCGGGTTGCCGCTTCGCCCGCACGCGCACGCCAGCTGCGGATATCGGCCTGTGCGGCGGCGAGACGTTCGCGTGTTTCGGCGCGCAGCCGGTCCTGCGCGGCGCGGTCGCTGCGCGCCTGTGCGACCGCGCCGCGGCGGGCCTCGGCGTCGCGGTGGAGCGTCGCGACCGCGTCGGCGCTGGCGCGGCCGTCGGGCAATGCCGCCACCGCGGCGTCGGCGGCGGCGAGGTCCGCCGCGGCATCGGCCTGTTCGGCATGGACGCGGTGGGCGCGCTGGTCGAGATCGGCACGCTGCCCGGCGCGGCGTTCGAGCGCGGCGGCGGCGCGATCCTCGTTGCGTTGCGCGTCACGGATGCGGGTCTCGGCGGCGGACAGGTGGGCGCGGGCGTCGTGGGCGGCTTGGCGGTGCGCGGCGATCCGTTGGTCGATGGCGTTGCGCGCCGCGTCGTGCGTGGCGAGCGTAGCGGCGGCGACCGGGCGTGCAGTTTCCAGCGCGTGCAGGCGATTGCGACGTTCGAGCCGCTCGGCGGCCGCCGCGCCGCTGCCCTGCGCGATGAAGCCGTCCCAGCGGCGCAGCACGCCGTCGCGGGTGACGAGGCGCTGGCCGACCGCGAGCGGCTGGCCGTCGTCACGGTCGGTAACGAAGACCTGAGCGAGCCGGCGCGCGAGGGAGGCGGGTGCGTCGACGTCGGCGGCAAGCGCGGTGGTGCCGGACGGGCGCGCGGGATCACCGGGCGCGGGCGCCGCGCCGGCCCAGGCGGCGGGGTCGGTATCCAGATCGTCGCCGAGCGCGGCGGCGAGCGCGCGCTCCAGCCCCGGCGTGGCGGTGACATGGTCGAGCAGCCGGTCGCGGCCGCCGCGTTGGGTCGCGCGGGTGAGCGCTGCGGCCTCGCTGTCGAGCGCGGCGAGCTCGGCGCGGGCGGTGGCGCGCGCGGTCTCGGCGGCATCGCGCAAACCACCTGCGGCGCGTTCGTCGCTATCGGCCTGCGCGAGCGCGTGGCGGGCGGCGGCGGCGTCCTCCAGCGCGGCGAGACGCGCCTCGGCGGCTGTGGCGCGATCGGCCTCGAGCGGGGCGGGGTCGCCGAGCGCGCGGTGGGCCGCCTCGATCTGCGCCGCGTCGCGTGCGGCGCGATCGGCGCGGGTGCGCGCGGCGGCGAGCGCGGCGGCGGCGACCCGCGCCTCGGCGACATCGCTCGCATGGCGGGTCATCGCCTGCGCCAGCGCGACCTCGACGTCGCGCGCGGCGCGTTCGGCCTCGGCCTGCGCGGCGTCGAGCGCGGGAAGCGCGGCGGTGGCGGTGGCGATCGCGGCATCTAGCGCGGTGACCTCCGTCGTCAGCCGGGTCAGCGCGTCGGCGGCGTCGTTGGCGAGGCTACCCTCGCGCAGCCGGTCCTCGGCGATACGGCGGCGCGAGTCGGCGAGGTCGGCGAGGCGGCGGTCGAGCGCGGTGCGTTCGGTCCGCAGGCCGGCCAGCCTATGGCCGGTTTCGGCGGCATGGTCGCGGGCGGCGAGCGCGGCGGCGCGAGCGGTGGCGACCGCGGCGGCGGCGTCGTGCTGCGCCTTCGCGGTAAGGGATTCGGCGGCGGCGGCGGCGGCCACCCGCGCCTCGGCCTGCGCGGCGTCGGCGGTCGCCGAATCGGCGGCGGCAGCGGCGTCGCGCCAGCGCGCGAAAATCGTCCGTGCCTCCGCGACGCGGATCTGGTTCGACAGCAGGCGATAGCGTTCGGCGGCGCGCGCCTGGCGTCTGAGCGCGGCGGCGCGTGCGTCCTGGTCGGCGATGACCGCATCGAGCCGTGCGAGATTGGCCTCGGTCGCACGCAGCCTCGCCTCGGCATCCTTGCGGCGGACGTGGAGCCCGGCGATCCCGGCGGCATCCTCGAGCATCGCCCGGCGGTCGGCGGGCTTGGCGGCGATGACCGCGCCGATCCGGCCCTGGCTGACCAGTGCGGGGCTATGCGCCCCGGTCGCGGCGTCGGCGAAGAGCAGCCCGACGTCCTTCGCGCGGACGTCGCGGCCGTCGATCCGGTAGGCGGACCCTGCGCCGCGTTCGATCCGGCGGACGATCTCGCGTTCGTCGGCGCCGTCGGGGCCGGCGATCTCGGCGAGGATCGAGACCTCGGCAAAATCGCGCGCGGGCCGGGTCGCGGTCCCTGCGAAGATCACGTCGTCCATGCCGGCACCGCGCAGCGACTTGGCGCTGGCCTCGCCCATCGTCCAGCGCAGCGCCTCGAGCAGGTTCGACTTGCCGCAGCCATTGGGGCCGACCACGCCCGTCAGCCCGGGTTCGATCACCAGGTCGGCGGGTTCGACGAAGCTCTTGAACCCGGTGATGCGGAGGCGTTTGATCTGCATGGCGCGCGCTCTCCCTTCACGATTGGCGAGCGTAGCGCGCTTCTGGTCTCCCGCGAAGGCGGCAGCCCGGACTGGGTCCCCGCCTTCGCAGGGACACACTCCGAACTGCCGAATGCCCGCCGGACGGGATGCGGCTTACGCGCCGGCGGCCTTCAGCGCCTTTTCCATCTCGCTCCACGACAGCACGTTTTCCATCTTCTTGCCGTTCAGCAGGAAGGTCGGCGTGCCGGTGACGGTGCCCGACTGCATCGCGTTTTCGGTCGGCTTGGCCATGATCTCGAGCTGCTTCTGGTCGGCGAGGCAGGCGCGCGCCTTGGCCTCGGGGATGCCGCGCTGCTTGACGAAATCGATCGCGCCCATGTGCTCTGCGAGCTTGGTCGCGACCGCGGTCGGGGCGAGATTGGCGAGGCTCTGCTGCATCGCCGGGGGCATCGTCTGAAGCTTGTCGAGGAACGCGTTCTGGTTCTGGTACATCTGCTCGAGGATCGGGAAGAACGGCGCGGTCCCGCCGCACTGGCCGAGCAATGTCAGCGCGACGTCGGGCGCGCCGTGGACGAGGAAGTCGCGAAATTCGAAGCTGACCTTGCCGGTCGAGACATAATTGTCGGTCAGCGGCTTGAACGCCTCGCGCGCGAACGCGCCGCAGGTCGGGCAGGAGCGCGCGCCATATTCGACCAGCTTGATCGGGGCATTGGGGTTGCCCATCAGATAGCCCTCGTCGGTCTTGACGACGGTTTCGGTCCAGTTCTGGCCGGCGGGTGCGGTCGCCGCGGCGACGGGGGCTGCGGCCTGGGTGGTGTTCGACGAGTCGCCCCCCGAACAGGCAGCGAGCGCGAGCGGCAGGACGGCGATGGCAGTGACGAACTTCATGCGGGATACTCCAACGAAATTAGCGGGCGCCGGCAGTGCGCAGCGCGGGTTCGAGCTGGGCCCAGCCGCCATGCGGCATGACCTTGCCGTTGATGAAGAAGGACGGCGTCGAATCGACCTCGGGCGGTGCCGCCGCGGTGATGGCGAGGATCCGGTCGATCTCCGCCGTATCCGCGAAGCACGCGTCGATCGCGGCGGCGGACAGCCCACGCGCCTTGACCAGATCGGTCAGCCCCGCGCCATCGGCATAGGCCTTGAGCTGCGCTGGCCGCGGATAGAGGTTGATGCGCGCGGCGTTGACCTGCTGGAACTCGATCCCCTTTTCGAGCCAGGCGGGCTGCGCCGCGAAGATCGCCGCCGATGTCGGGAAGAAGCCGCGCGGCCCGGTGCAGCGCGCGAGCACCGCCGCAGCGAGATCGAGCCGGTCGCGGATCATGTGGCGGAATTCGAGGCTGGTCGATCCCGACGCGATCATCTTGCCCTTCAGCACCGCCTGCGATTGGGTCGAGAAATCGGCACAGTGTGAACAGGTGTAGCTGGCATATTCGACGAGCTTGACCCGGGCTGCGGGGCTGCCGAGCACATAGGTGCCGCTCGCCGTCCGGGTGACGGGCACGGGCTTCGGGGCGGGCGCGGCCGCGGTGAGCAGCGCGAGACCGAACAACGCAAAGAACAGACGCATTCAGCTGATCCTGGGAAGGCCGCTCGTCGAAGCGACGCCGGCGGCGAGGGATTCGAGAACCGCACGCAGTTCGGGATCGGCGATGCCCTTCAGGCTGAGACCGAGATCGGCGGGGACGGTGCGGAGCGGGGGCGGCGCCGCCTTGACGCGTGGCTTGGCAACCTCGCCCTGGCGGATGGTGATGCGCGCGACCGCGGCGTAGCCGAAGAAGCGGTTCACGCGCTCGGTGATCTCGGGAATGACGTGCTGCATCATCGGCGCATGCGCGCCGCGCACGGTCAGCGTCAGGACGCCATCCTGTTTCTGCCCCATCGGGAAGCGGATCGATTCGGGCGTGCTGACGCCGGAAAACCGCTCGCCGACGATCTCGGGCCAGCGGCTGACGACCGACGACTGGATAAAGCCGAAGCGCCGGAACGCCGCGCCGCCGATCGCGGGGAGCAACTCGGCGACCGCGCGCGACCGGTTGGCGCGCGGCGCATCGGCATCGACTTTGGGCTTGCGGGCAGCAGTTTTGCGGACGGCGGTCTTGCGCGCGGGCGGAACGTCCGTCGCGCTGGCCGCGGTCGCGGACTTTTGTTCGGTGGTGATACCGGGCGGGTTGCTCATCGCGCCACCCATGCCATAGGCGGCGCGTGAACGCCAAGCGCTCTTCGGTCCCCGTCGCCCTGCTCGACTGGTATGACGCGCATCGTCGCGTGCTGCCGTGGCGCGCCCGGCCGGGCGAGACGGTCGACCCCTATCGCGTCTGGCTGTCGGAGGTGATGCTGCAGCAGACCACGGTCGCCGCGGTCACCCCGCGCTTCCTCGCCTGGACCGCGCGCTGGCCCGATTTTGCGAGCCTCGCCGCGGCGGACGATGCCGATGTGATGGCCGCCTGGGCGGGGCTCGGCTATTATGCCCGCGCGCGCAATCTGGTGAAGGCGGCGAAGGCGGTCGTCGCGGAGCATGATGGCGTGTTTCCGCGGACCGAGGCCGAGCTGCGCACGCTCCCCGGGCTTGGCGCCTATACCGCGGCGGCGGTCGCGGCGATCGCGTTCGGCGAGCGGGCGGTGGTGGTCGATGCCAATGTCGAGCGCGTCGTCGCGCGGCTGTTCGCGATCACGACGCCGCTCCCCGCCGCGCGCCCGGCGATCCGTGCGGCCGCGGACACGATCACGCCCGACATGCGAGCGGGCGATTTCGCGCAGGCGATGATGGATCTGGGATCGTCGATCTGCACGACGCGCAACCCCAAATGCCTGCTGTGCCCGCTCCGCCCCGACTGCGACGGCTTTGCGGAAGGCGAGCCCGAACGGCTGCCGGTCAAGGCGAAGAAGGCCGCCAAGCCGCAGCGTCACGGGACGATCTTCTGGCTCGAGCGCGACGGACAAGTGTTGCTGGTGCGCCGCCCCGATACCGGGCTGCTCGGCGGCATGCGCGCGCTGCCGACCGGGCCCTGGACCGACCAGCCGCCGGGGTTCGAGGCCGCGCCGGCACAGGCCGACTGGCAGATGCTCGACGACCGCGTCACGCATGGCTTCACGCATTTCGACCTCGAACTCGGTCTTGCGGTGGCGCGGGTGGAGGCGCATCAACCCGGCGAATGGTGGCCCGTCGAGACCCTGGATACCGCCGGGCTGCCGACCGTTTTCGCCAAGGCCGCCCAGGCTATACGGGCGCGATAGGGAGGCCTGCATGACGCGTGCACACTGGATTTCGACCGGCGTCATCGCCGCACTGGCGGCGACCGCAGCCCTGGGGCAGGCGCAGCGACAGGCCGCGCCCGGCCCGATCGCCGTCACCGAACGCGCGGGCGATCCCGCACGCGCCGCCTTGCCGAGCGTCGAACGGCTGTTCGACGGCTATGTCCGCGACAACAAGATGCCCGGCATCGTCGGCGCGTTCGGGCTGGGCGACCGGCCGACCCTGTTTCTGGCGAGCGGCAAAATCGGCGACGAGCCGGGGCGGCCGTTCGCCGACGCCGATTCGCTGTGGCGGGTCTATTCGATGACCAAGCCGATCACCGGGATGGCGGCGATGATGCTGGTCGAGGACGGTCGGCTAAACCTCGACGATCCGCTGAGCAAATACATCCCCGCGTTCAAGACGATGACGGTCGCGACCAGCCCCGACACGTCGCTGGCGACGCGGCCCGCGACGACGCCGATCACGATCCGCATGCTGCTGACGCACACCGCGGGGCTCGGCTACAGCATCAATGTGAAGGGCCCGCTGCTCAAGGAATATGAGCAGCGCGGCGTGCTGCCGATGTCGGTCAATGCGCAGATGGAAACGCAGATGGCCAAGGTCCGCCCGACCTCGCTCGAGGACTTCGCGAACCGCGCCGCGACGCTGCCGCTGGTCGCCGAGCCGGGCACCAAATGGAGCTATTCGATCGGGCTCGACGTGATGGGCCGGGTGATCGAAGTGGCGAGCGGAATGTCGTTCGAGCGGTTCCTGCAGACGCGGATGTTCGCGCCGCTCAAGATGACTTCGACCTTCTTCATGGTGCCGCAGGATCAGGTGAAGCGGCTGGCGACCAACTATGCGTTCGTCGGTGATAACCGCACCCCGCTCGACCCTGCGGCGACGTCGGTGTTCGCGGAGCGGCCGAGCTTTCCCTATGGCGGCGCGGGGCTGGTGATGTCGGCGCGCGATTATGACCGGTTCCTGCACATGCTGCAGGATGGCGGGACGCTGGGCGGCGTGCGGGTGATGAAGCCCGAGACGGTCGCGCTCGGCATGTCGAACCTGATGCCCAAGGGGGTGTCGTTCGGCGGGATCGGCACCGGGACCGGTGCGGCGGCCGCAGGTAATGCGATGGGGTTCGGCGCGGGCGGGTCGGTGTATCTCGCGGACGTGCCGGGCGGCGCATCGAAGGGCACCTATGGCTGGGGGGGCGCGGCGGGGACGTTCGCCTGGGTCGACCCGGTCCGTCATGTCCGGAGCACGGTGATGGTCAATTATTTCCCCGGTGAGAAATGGCCGCTGCGGAAAGAGGTGGTCGGCGCGCTGGTCGCCGATGTCGCGCGAAGCGGATCCGCGGGGGGCGTGCGCCGATGAGCTTGACCGCGGATCTCATGCCCGATGTCGCACCGGGTTTTACCGGGGGGATGCTCGATCGTGCCGATGCTCTGCGCCACGATGTGGAGGCGCTGGCGGCGGCGCAGGGCGATTGGCGGGCGCGGCTGCTCGCGCTCGACGGTCTGTTGCCCGCCGTGACGGGCGAGGGGCGGCTCGAATGGACGTCGATGGCGGACCTGCCCGACGATGCCGAGCCGATCCTGCTCGGGCTCGACGAGAGCGGGCGGCCGCATTTCACCGCGTTGCTGGCGGGCATGGGGGTCGACAACGCCCCGGCGATGCGCTCGCCCGCGCTGATGGCGGTGCTGGGCAGCCTCGCGCCGGGCGAGGCGGCGACCTATGCCGCGGCGCGCAGCGTCCTCGACTGGCATGTCCGGCACCGCTTCTGCGCGAAATGCGGGACCGCGACCGCGATGTTCCGCGCGGGCTGGGCGCGCAAATGCCCCAATTGCGCGACCGAGCATTTCCCGCGGGTCGATCCCGTCGTCATCATGATCGCCGAGCATGACGGGCGCGCGCTGCTCGGGCGAGGCAAGGGCTGGCCGCCGGGGCGCTATTCGGCGCTTGCGGGGTTTCTCGAGCCCGGTGAATCGATCGAGGAGGCGGTCGCGCGCGAGATTGCCGAGGAATCGGGCGTGCGCGTCGGCCGTGTCCGCTATGTCGCGAGCCAGCCCTGGCCCTTTCCCTCGTCGCTGATGATCGCGTGCGTCGCGGAGGCGGTGGACGACGCGATCACGCTCGACGTGAACGAGCTGGAGGATGCGATGTGGGTACCGCGCGAGATGGTGCGCGCGGTGCTGCGCGGCGAGGAGGGGCCGTTCCTGCCGCCGCCGCCCTATGCGATCGCGCACACGCTGCTGACCGTCTGGGCGAAGGGGTGACTCAGCCGCGCGTGCGCGCCTGGCGGTAGGTGCCGAGCACGCGGAGCCATTTCGAATGGAAGCCGAGTTCTTCGAGCGCGTGGTCGAGATTGGCGTCGCCCGGCTTGCCGACGACATCGGCATAGAATTCGGTCGCGGCAAAGCTGCCGTTGCGCTGGTAGCTTTCGAGCTTGGTCATGTTGACGCCGTTGGTCGCGAAGCCGCCCATCGCCTTGTAGAGCGCGGCGGGGACGTTGCGGACCTCGAAGATCAGCGTCGTCATCCAGTCGCCGCCCGCCGGATCCTGCGCCGCCGGTGGCTTGCCGCCACGTGCGAGCGTGACGAAGCGCGTCGTGTTGTGATCGGCATCGGCGATGTCGGTCGCGAGCAGATCGAGGCCGTAGAGCGCGGCGGCGGCGGGCGGCGCGAGCGCGGCGATCGTCGGGTCGGCAAGCTCGGCGACCTTGGCCGCGGCGCCCGCGGTGTCGGGATAGCTCACCGGCTCGATCCCGTGCGCCTTGAGCCAGTGGCGACACTGGCCGAGCGCCTGCGGATGGCTCATCGCCTGGCGGATACCATCGCGCGGGCCGCAGCCCATCAGCGCGTGGCGGATCGGCAGGAAATGCTCGCCCGTGATCACCAGCCCCGATTCCGGGAGCAGGAAATGGATATCGGCGACGCGGCCGTGGAGCGAATTCTCGATCGGGATGATCGCGCAGTCGGCGCGGCCGTCCTTCACCGCGTCGATCGCATCGGCGAAGTCGAAACAGGGCAGCGGCAGGCCGTCCGGAAACGCCTCGGTCGCCGCGACATGGCTGTTGGCGCCGGGCGCGCCCTGAAACGCGACCGCGCGCGCGGGCTCCGCCATCGCGGCTTGGGTCATCCGCGCGACGATCGGACGGGCGGGGGCGGCGAAGTTTTCCATCGCCACGGCGCGTAGCCAGCGGGCCGGATGCAATCAAGGGCGCGCGGCGCCCGCGCAAGACGGGGCGCAGCGTTTGCTTGCGGTGTCGGTCAGGCTTTTCTATGGCTGTCCTAAATCAAATAGGGGTGGGTGCGCTTTATGGACGACAGGACCAATACGATCGCCGGCTGGGTGCTCGCAGGTTGTGGTGCGGCGCTTGGGCTGTCGATCGTGGGGGGCATGTTGTTCCACGGCGAGCGCCCCGAGAAGATGGGCTATGCGATCGAGGGCGTCGTCGAGGAGGGTGCCGGCGGTGGCGCTGCCGAGGTGGCGATCGCGTCGCTGCTGCCGACCGCCGATGCTGCC
The DNA here is from genome assembly GCF_000732685.2 of Sphingomonas sp. STIS6.2. Classification (NCBI taxonomy): domain Bacteria; kingdom Pseudomonadati; phylum Pseudomonadota; class Alphaproteobacteria; order Sphingomonadales; family Sphingomonadaceae; genus Sphingomonas; species Sphingomonas sp. STIS6.2. Next base: position 105,555 of record NZ_JPDP02000035.1, on the reverse strand, counting down.
AAGGGCGCCGAGGTCTTCAAGAAGTGCGCCGCGTGCCACACGATCAACCAGGGCGGCGCGAACGGGATCGGTCCGAACCTGTACGCGACGCTGGGCGAAGGGATCGCGCAGGGCAAGGGCGGCTATGCCTTTACCGACGCGCTGAAGGGCGTCGGCGGCAAGTGGGACTTCGACAAGATGAACGCGTGGCTGACCAGCCCGCGCAAGTTCGCGCCGGGCACCAAGATGACCTTTGCGGGATTGGGCAGTGCCGAGGACCGCGCGAACGTGATCCTGTATCTCAACCAGCAGGGGTCGAACCTGCCCTTGCCGGCAGCGCCTGCCGCCGGTGCAGAACCTGCCGCCGCTGGAGATCAGCCTGCGACCGCCAACGCCGCCGAGGCTGCGGTCGAGAACGGCGGCGATACCGCCGATATCGCGAACACCGGCACCGCGGCGTCGGGTGCACCGTCGGTCGACCCGGAAGCCGCACGCAAGGGAGCGCGGACGGAGCAGTAATCGCGGCTTCCTCTCCTCGGTGAGGAGAGGGGCTGTTGCGGGGTGTGCGCTGCCTGGCGGCCCCTCACCCCGGCCCTCTCCCCCGAGGGGAGAGGAGGCAGAAGGTCAGGCTCCTGCGGCCTCTGCGGCTTCGGCCGCAGCGCGCTCGCGGTAGAAGGACTGGACCGCGGCCCAGGCTTCGTCGGCGGTCTCGACATAGCGGAAGATCGACAGGTCCTTTCCGCTGACCACGCCTTCCTCGACCAGCGCGTCGAAATTGACGACGCGCTCCCAGAACTGGCGACCGAACAGCAGCACGGGGATCGGCTGGATCTTGCCCGTCTGGATCAGCGTCAGCAGCTCGAACAGCTCGTCGAACGTGCCGAACCCGCCCGGGAACGCCGCCAACGCGCGCGCGTGGAGCAGGAAGTGCATCTTGCGCAGCGCGAAATAGTGGAACTGCACCGACAGCGACGGGGTGACGTACGGGTTGGGGGCCTGCTCATGCGGCAGGACGATGTTCAGCCCGATCGACTCGGCCCCGACATCGTCGGCGCCACGATTGGCGGCTTCCATGATCGACGGGCCGCCCCCCGAACATACGACGAACTGACGCCAGCCGCGCTCGTCGCGGGGCAGGACGCTGACCTTGGCGGCGAGCTCGCGCGCGACGTCGTAATATTTCGACTTCTCGACCAGCCGCTCGGCGATCTTCTTCGACTTCTCGTCGCTGGCGAGTTCGAGCAGCGCCTGTGCCTTGGCGGGCTCGGGAATGCGCGCCGAGCCGTAGAAGACGAAGGTCGAGGCGATCTTCGCTTCCTCGAGCACCAGTTCGGTCTTGAGCAGCTCGAGCTGGAAGCGCACCGGGCGAAGGTCTTCGCGGAGCAGGAAGTCCATGTCCTGGAAGGCGAGCCGGTAATGCGGATGCTGGGTCTGCGGCGTGGAAACGATCTCGCGGGCGGTTTCAGCGTCCTGGCTGGCGTTCGCGAAAACGCGTGAGGGAATGCGGGTATCTGTCATTTCGGCGGATTTAGTCGAAAGCCGTGCGCAGGGCTAGACCGGTGTACTAGTGGCAGAAATTCGCGCGATCGTCCTCGAGATGGAGGTGATTGCGGTGCGCGGCGTTATAGTCGGGGCTGAGCACCGTCCCGAACCGCTTGCAGGCCGAGGCGCGGATCGTCTGGAGGAATTGGCGAACCTGCGGGTCGGGCGACGACCAGTCATTCAGGATGCTGATCCGTCGTCCGTCCTTCAGCACGAACCCGCCGATATCGACTGCGTTGGCGACCGCATGGCCCGAGCGGCGGCTCGCGTTGCGAGCCGAACCGACGACGTTGCGGCAGGCATAGCTGCCCATGCTGTCGATCCGCGCGAGTTCGCTGCCGAGCATCTGATAGGCGGCGGGGGCGACCGCGTTGCGCGTCCAGCCGATCAGCGCGCGCGCCGCGCCGCAGCGGACCGCGGTGAGGTTGGCGACCGGGACGCCGATATCGACCAGCTTGACGGTGCCCGCGAGCCCGCAGCCGGGACCGGTCTCGCGGTCGGGCAGGAGTTGGAACGAGACGTGGAGCTGGCGCAGGTCGGCGAGGCATTGCGCGGTCTCGCGATTGCTCGGGACCGAGAGGTTGGGGCGGGTCTGTTGCGGCGCGGCGGGGCGATCGGCGCGGCCGCAGGCGGCGAGCGCGAGAATGGGCGCGAGCGCGAGCAGGACAGGGTAAAGGACGCGGTACATGGGGCCATCATCCCCGCGTGGCACCGGCTTGTCACGCGTCGCGGGGCGGCGTTGCGGCGAGTCGAGGCATGGGCGTGTGCGGCGCGGCCCTTCGACTTCGCTCGGGGCGAACGGGGGAGCGTGGCGACGGAAGCGCATGCGCGGACATGGTTGACTCGCCGCGCCACGTCGTTAGGGCCGGCGACGGGCCACGCGGTCCCAACGCCGCGCGTGCTCTCTGTGAGGAGAGATACATGACTGATACGACCTACGCCACCGCCACAGGTGCGCCTGTGCTGCCTGCAACCAAGCCGGCACGCCCCTTTTTCTCCAGCGGTCCCTGCGCGAAGCCTCCGGGCTGGTCCGCGGACAAGCTCGCCACTGATTCGCTCGGCCGCTCGCATCGCTCGAAGATTGGCAAGACCCGCCTCCAGTACAGCATCGACCTGATGCGCGAACTGCTGAAGCTCCCCGATACGCACCGCATCGGCATCGTCCCCGGCTCCGACACCGGCGCGTACGAGATGGCGATGTGGACGATGCTGGGCGCGAAGCCCGTCACCGCGCTCGCCTGGGAAAGCTTCGGCGAGGGCTGGGTGACCGATGCGGTCAAGCAGCTCAAGATCGACCCGACCGTGGTGCGCGCCGATTACGGCCAGCTGCCCGATCTGGACTCGGTCGACTGGTCGAACGACGTGCTGTTCACCTGGAACGGCACCACCAGCGGCGTGCGCGTGCCCAACGCGGACTGGATCCCCGACGACCGCGAAGGCCTGTCGTTCGCCGATGCGACGTCGGGCGTGTTCGCCTATGACATCGACTGGACCAAGATCGATGTCGCGACCTTCTCATGGCAGAAGGTGCTCGGCGGCGAGGGCGCGCACGGCGTGCTGATCCTCGGCCCGCGCGCGGTCGAGCGGCTCGAGAGCTACACGCCCGCCTGGCCGTTGCCGAAGGTGTTCCGCCTCGTGTCGAAGGGCAAGCTCGCCGAGGGCGTGTTCAAGGGCGAGACGATCAACACCCCGTCGATGCTGGCCGTCGAGGACGCGATCTTCAGCCTCGAATGGGCGAAGTCGCTGGGTAAGGACGGGCTGATCGCGCGGTCGGACGCCAATGCTGCGGCTTTGGACAAGATCGTGGCGGAGCGCGAGTGGCTCGGCCATCTCGCGGCCGATCCGGCGACGCGCTCGAAGACGAGCGTCTGCCTGACGGTCGAGGGTGCGGACGAGGCGATGATCAAGGCAATGGCTGCCGCGCTCGAAAAGGCGGGGGCTGCCTATGACGTGGCGGGCTACCGCGACGCGCCGCCGGGCCTGCGCATCTGGTGCGGCGCGACCGTCGACACCGCCGATATCGTCGCGCTCGGGCCGTGGCTCGACTGGGCCTACGCGACCGCCAAGGCGGGTTGATCTAGCCTAGCCGCTCTCAACTTCTGTCCGTCATCCCGGCGCACGCCGGGACCCATGGATACGGAGCATCCGCTCATGACGCGGACCGCAACCATGGGCCCCGGCGTCCGCCGGGGTGACGGGGTTGGCGAGGCGGGTTTTCCACATTGAGCGCACCGCAGTTTCCCGACATTCCCAGGAGCAATCCCATGCCAAAAGTCCTCATTTCCGACAAAATGGATCCCCGCGCCGCCCAGATCTTCCGCGAGCGCGGCGTCGAGGTCGACGAGATCACCGGCAAGACGCCGCAAGAACTCATGGCGATGATCGGCGAGTATGACGGCCTCGCGATCCGCAGCTCGACCAAGGTGACCAAGGAGATCCTTGAGCATGCGACCAACCTGAAGGTCGTCGGCCGCGCGGGCATCGGCGTCGACAATGTCGACATCCCCGCCGCATCGGCCAAGGGCGTGGTCGTGATGAACACGCCGTTCGGCAACTCGATCACCACCGCCGAGCACGCGATCGCGCTGATGTTCGCGCTCGCCCGCCAGCTGCCCGAGGCCGACGCCTCGACCCAGGCGGGCAAGTGGGAAAAGAATCGCTTCATGGGTGTCGAGCTGACGTCGAAGACGCTCGGCCTGATCGGCGCGGGCAATATCGGCTCGATCGTCGCCGACCGTGCGCGCGGGCTCAAGATGAAGGTCGTCGCGTTCGATCCGTTCCTGACCCCCGAGCGTGCGATCGAGATCGGTGTCGAGAAGGTCACGCTCGACGAGCTGCTCGCGCGCGCCGATTTCATCACGCTGCACACGCCGCTGACCGACCAGACGCGCAACATCCTCTCGGCCGAGGCGCTCGCCAAGACCAAGAAGGGCGTGCGGATCATCAACTGTGCGCGCGGCGGCTTGATCGACGAGGTTGCGCTAAAGGCGGCGCTCGATTCGGGCCAGGTCGGCGGCGCCGCGCTCGACGTGTTCGTCGAGGAGCCCGCCAAGGCGTCGCCGCTGTTCAACACGCCGAACTTCATCAGCACGCCGCATCTCGGCGCGTCGACGACCGAGGCGCAGGTCAATGTCGCGATCCAGGTCGCCGAGCAGATGGCCGATTTCCTGATGTCGGGCGGCGTCACGAACGCGCTCAACATGCCGTCGCTGTCGGCGGAGGAAGCGCCCAAGTTGAAGCCGTACATGGCGCTGGCGGAAAAGCTCGGTGCGCTGGTCGGGCAGCTGACGCATGGCGCGGTGACGCGGATCTCGGTGCATACCGAGGGCGCGGCTGCCGAGCTGAACCCCAAGCCGATCACCAGCGCGGTGCTGGCGGGCTATCTCCAGACGCAGACCGCGACGGTCAACATGGTCAATGCGCCGGTACTTGCGCGCGAACGCGGGCTCGAGGTGCGTGAGGTGCGGACCGAGCGCGAGGCGGATTACCACACGCTGCTGCGCGTCTCGGTCAGGACCGAGGATGGCGAGCGCTCGGTCGCGGGCACGCTGTTCGGCGATTCGGCGCCGCGTCTGGTCGAACTGCTCGGCATCAAGATCGAGGCGGATCTGGCGGGGCCGATGCTCTATGTCGTCAACGAGGATGCGCCGGGGTTCATCGGTCGTCTCGGGACGGCGCTGGGCGAGGCGGGGGTCAATATCGGCACCTTCCATCTCGGCCGCCGCCAGGCGGGCGGCGAGGCGGTGCTGCTGCTGTCGGTCGACGAGGCGGTGACGCCGGAGCTGCTGACGAAGGTGCGCGCGCTGCCGGGGGTTAAGACCGCGATGGGTCTCAACTTCTAAGGCTCGCGAACGGGGGGCGAAGTGGTTAGAGGCACGCGCATGACTGCTTTGCTCCCCGAAGGTTTTCGAGACCGCCTGCCCCCCTTCGCCGATTCGGCAGCCGCGCTCGAGGCGCGTGTGCTCGAGGCTGCACGCCTGCATGGCTATGAGCGCGTCGATCCGCCGCTGGCCGAATTTGCTGATGGGCTAGAGATGCGGTTGAAGGCGGGCGGGCTGCACGATGCGGTGCGGTTCGTCGATCCGGTGTCGCAGCGTACGCTCGCGATCCGGCCCGACATCACCGCGCAGGTCGCGCGGATCGCGGCCACGCGGATGGGGCATCACCCGCGGCCGGTGCGGCTGAGCTATGCCGGCTCGGTGCTCAAACTGCGCGCGTCGCAGCTCGCGCCCGCGCGCGAGACGCGGCAGATCGGCTGCGAGCTGATCGGGCTCGATTCGGTCGCCGCCGCGCAGGAGGTCGTCGCGGTCGCGGTCGACATGCTCGGTGCGGCGGAGGTCCGCGGTGCGTCGATCGACTTCACGCTGCCGGATCTGGTGTCGACGCTTGCGGCGGGCCCGCTGCCGGTCGCGCCCGACCAGGTCGCGACGCTGCGCGACCGGCTCGATGCCAAGGATGCCGGCGCGGTCGCCGCGCTTGCGCCCGCCTATCTGCCGCTGATCGAGGCGGCGGGGCCATTCGCGCCGGCGATGGAGCGGCTGCGGATGTTCGATACGACAGGTGCCCTCGCGTCGCGGCTCGACGCGCTCACGCGGATCGCCGCAGCGCTCGACGGCCGCGTCGCGCTGACACTCGACCCGACCGAGCGGCACGGGTTCGAATATCAGACCTGGCTCGGCTTCTCGCTGTTCGCGGATGGCAGCGCGCGCGAGGTTGGGCGTGGCGGCACCTATACCGTGGTGCATGAGAGCGGGGCCGAGGAAGCGGCGACGGGCTTCTCGCTGTTTGCCGACCCGCTGGTCGACCGGGTCGTCAGCGTCGATCGCCGCCGCCTGTTCCTGCCGCTGGGTACGCCGGCCGCCGACGGCGCGGCGATGCGGGCGCAGGGCTGGGTCACGGTCGCTGCGCTCGACGCGGGCGATACCCCCGAAGCGCAGGTCTGCACGCATCTTTGGGTGGCGGATGCGCCCCGCGCGCTGTAGGCGCTGCGGGTAATTCTCAGGAGATAGAGTTTGGCCAACGTAGCAGTCATCGGCGCGCAATGGGGCGACGAAGGCAAGGGCAAGATCGTCGACTGGCTCGCCGAGCGTGCCGACATGGTCGTGCGGTTCCAGGGCGGTCACAATGCCGGCCACACCCTCGTCGTCGGCGAGAATGTGTACAAGCTGTCGCTGCTGCCGTCGGGCATCGTCCGCGGCACGCCGTCGTTCATCGGCAACGGCGTGGTGCTCGATCCTTGGGCGCTCAAGGACGAGATCGCCCGGCTCGGCGCGCAGGGTGTCGTCGCGACGCCCGAGACGCTGCGCATCGCCGATACCTGCGCGCTGATCCTGCCGTTCCACCGCGATCTCGACGGTCTGCGCGAGGATGCGAGCGGCGCGGGCAAGATCGGCACGACGCGCCGCGGCATCGGCCCGGCCTATGAGGACAAGGTCGGTCGCCGTGCGATCCGCGTGTGCGATCTGGCGCATCTCGACGACCTGGGGCCGCAGCTCGATCGTCTGACCGCGCATCACGACGCGCTGCGCGCCGGGTTCGGCGAGCCGCCGATCGACCGTGCGGCGCTGATCGCCGAGCTGCGCGAGATTGCCGGCTTCGTCCTGCCGTTCGCCAAGCCCGTGTGGCGCGACCTGAACGCGGCGCGCTCGGCCGGCAAGCGGATCCTGTTCGAGGGTGCGCAGGGCGTGCTGCTCGACGTCGATCACGGCACCTATCCGTTCGTCACCTCGTCGAACACGATTGCAGGCGCTGCGGCGGGCGGTTCGGGCCTGGGGCCAAGTGCAGTCGGGTTCGTGCTCGGGATCGCCAAGGCCTATACGACGCGGGTCGGGTCGGGGCCGTTCCCGACCGAGCTCGAGAACGAGACCGGCGAGCGGCTGGGCGTGCGCGGGCACGAGTTCGGGACGGTGACGGGGCGCAAGCGTCGCTGCGGCTGGTTCGACGCGGTGCTGGTGCGCCAGTCGGCGGCGGTCGGCGGCATCACCGGGATCGCGCTGACCAAGATCGACGTGCTCGACGGGTTCGAGACGGTGTCGATCTGCACCGGCTATCGTCTGCGCGGCGAGACGCTCGATTATTTCCCGGCGCATGCCGCCGACCAGGCGCTGGTCGAGCCAATCTACGAGACGATGGAAGGCTGGCAGGAAACGACTGCCGGTGCGCGCAGCTGGGCGGATCTGCCGGCGCAGGCGATCAAGTATATCCGGCGTATCGAGGAGCTGATCCGCTGCCCGGTGGCGCTGGTCTCGACTAGCCCGGAGCGGGCGGACACGATCCTGGTGCGGGATCCGTTCTCGGACTGAGGCGACGGTCGCTGACACGAAAAAGGCCGGGCGATTGCCCGGCCTTTTTTTGGATCAGCCCGTGTGGCTCAGCGTGGCGGCGTGCCGCCGACGGTGCCGCCAGTTGTTGCCGAACCGCCCATGGTGCCGCCCATGGTACCACCTGCGGCCGTGCCGCCCATCGTTCCACCCATGGTGCCCGGGCCGGTGCTGCCAGTCGACATCGAACCGGAGGTCGTGCCGGTCGTGGTGCCGGTGCCGGTCACCGTATCGGGACCCGTGGTCGTACCGGTCGTCGTACCCGTCGTGCCGCGCGTGCGGCTACGGGCGCGGGTACCGCGCTGCGTGCGGGTCTGGGTCGCGGAATCGGTCGCCGTGGTGCCCGACTGCGTCGTCGGTCCCGTGGACATACCGCCCATCGCGCCGCCGGTGGTGCCGCTACCCATGGTACCGCCCATGGTACCACCAGTCGTGCCGCCGCCCATGGTGCCGCCCATCGTGCCACCTGCGGTACCGCCGGTGGTCTGGGCCATGGCGGCGGCCGGAAGGATCAGGGCTGCCGCTGCGATCGAGGTCAGAATACGCATGTTTCTCTCCTATCGTGTTGGAGACACAGCGTTTCGGTTCGACTTATGTTCCCCGGTCAGCCGCATTGGCCGCGGTGGAGCAGCGCCTGATCGGCAAGGACGAGTGCGACCATCGCCTCGACCACGGGGACTCCGCGGATGCCGACGCAGGGGTCGTGGCGGCCCTTGGTGGCGATCGTCGCGGCCTCGCCGGACGGGCTGATCGTCTCGACGGGGGTGAGGATCGAGCTGGTCGGCTTGAACGCGACGCGCAGCCGGATCGGCTGGCCGGTGGCGATCCCGCCGGCAATCCCGCCTGCATGGTTGGCCAGAAATTCGGGGCCTTCTGCGCCCGGTCGCATGGGGTCGGCATTGGCCTCGCCCGACAGTGCGGCGGCGGCGAACCCGTCGCCGATCTCGATCCCCTTGACCGCGTTGATGCTCATGCAGGCCGAGGCGAGTTCGGCATCGAGCTTGGCATAGAGCGGCGCGCCCCAGCCCGCGGGGACGCCGGTCGCCTCGCACGCGATCACCGCACCGAGCGACGATCCCGCCTTGCGCGCGGCGTCGACGAGCGCTTCCCAGCGCAGCGCCGCTTCGGCATCGGGGCAGAAGAAAGGGTTTTCGTCGATCTGCGCGTCGTCGAAGTTCGCCGGGTCGATCGCGTCGCCGCCAATCGCCTCGACCCAGGCGCGAACGCGGACCTGGGGCACGACGAGCCGCGCCACCGCGCCGGCAGCGACGCGCGCCGCGGTCTCGCGCGCGGATGAGCGGCCGCCGCCGCGATAATCGCGAAACCCGTATTTGGCGTCATAGGCATAGTCGGCGTGGCCGGGGCGATAGGCCTTGGCGACGTCGGAATAGTCTTTGGATCGCTGGTCGACATTCTCGATCATCAGGCTGATCGGCGTGCCGGTGGTACGGCCGTCGAACACGCCCGAGAGGATCCGCACCGCGTCGGGCTCGCGCCGCTGCGTGGTGAAGCGCGAGGTGCCGGGACGGCGCTTGTCGAGCCAGGGCTGGATGTCGGCTTCGGTGAGGGGGATGCCGGGGGGGCAGCCGTCGACCACCGCGCCGAGCGCGGGTCCGTGGGACTCGCCCCAGGTGGTGAAGCGGAACATCCGCCCGAAGCTGTTGACGCTCAAAACCCTCTCCCCTCGGGGGAGAGGGAGGGGCCCGCCGCAACGCGGTGGGAGGGTGAGGGGGCGTTGGCGCGGGCGACGATCGCCGCAGCAACACCATCGATATTCGTCATCACGTCATCATTCCCGAACCGGCATATCCGGTAGCCTTCGGCTTCTAATAACGCGGTTCGCCGTTTGTCATAGGCCTGCGCATCCGGCGTTGCGTGCGTGTCGCCGTCGATTTCGATGACGAGCGCGATCTCGGCGCTAAGAAAGTCGACGATATAGGGACCAATCCAGACTTGGCGGCGGAATTTGAGGCCAGCCAGCTGGCGGTTTCGGAGGATTTGCCGCAGGCGATGTTCGGGTTCGGTGGGCGCTTTGCGTGCATCGCGTTGACGGTCTCGCGCTGCGACACCGGGTGGCCGTTTCATCCCCTCACCCTCCCATGCTTCGCACGGGCCCCTCCCTCTCCCCTGAAGGGAGAGGGGGTAGTCTGTGCCTTTTCCGCCTACACCAGTGCGATGTCGGGGGCGTCTTCGGCTTTCATGCCGATCACGTTGTAGCCGGCGTCGACATGGTGGGTTTCGCCCGTGACGCCCGATGCCAGATCGCTGAGCAGGTACAGCCCCGCGCCGCCGACATCGTCGATCGTCACGTTGCGCTTGAGCGGCGAGTTCAACTCGTTCCACTTCAGGATCAGGCGGAAGTCGCCGATCCCGCTCGCGGCCAGCGTCTTGATGGGGCCGGCCGAGATCGCGTTGACGCGGATATTGTCGCGGCCGAGATCGACTGCGAGATACTGCACGCTCGTTTCAAGCGCGGCCTTGGCGACGCCCATCACGTTGTAATGCGGGATGACCTTCTCGGCGCCGTAATAGCTGAGCGTGAGCATCGAGCCGCCCGGGTTCATCATCTTCGCCGCGCGCTGCGCGACCGCGACGAACGAATAGACGCTGATGTTCATCGTCATCAGGAAGTTGTCGAGGCTGGTGTCGACGAACCGCCCGCGCAGCTCGTTCTTGTCCGAAAAGCCGATCGCGTGGACGACGAAATCGATCGTCGGCCATTCCTCTGCCAGCTTGGCGAAGGTCGCGTCGAGTGCACCCATGTCGGAGACGTCGCAGTCGAACAGCCGCGCGACGCCCAGTTGCTCGGCGAGCGGGCGGACACGCTTCTCCATCGTCTCGCCCTGATAACTGAACGCGAGCTCCGCGCCGGCCTCGGACAGCTTCTTGGCGATTCCCCAGGCCAGCGACTTGTCGTTCGCCAGCCCCATGATCAA
>NZ_JPDP02000035.1:92857-94648 GCF_000732685.2 Sphingomonas sp. STIS6.2 | reverse complement strand
CGAGCTCCGCGCCGGCCTCGGACAGCTTCTTGGCGATTCCCCAGGCCAGCGACTTGTCGTTCGCCAGCCCCATGATCACCCCACGCTTGCCCGCCATCAAACCGTTCACGCCGTTCTCGCCTTCGCCTCTACCTCGTCAGCCGGTTGCTCTAGCGCTGTTTCGAGGGGTTCCGCCAGTGCCGCGTTCAAATGCGCCCCGAATACCAGCCCCAGACCGATGACGTAGAAGAACAGCAGCATGATAACAACGCCCGCCAGGCTGCCATAGGTCAGGTCATAGCCACCCAGGCTCGACAGGACGATCGGCAGCAATGCGGTCGCGCTGATCCACCAGACGGCGGTGAAGAGCGCGCCGGGCCATTTGCGGCATTTCGAATAGCGATAGCGCGACGGCGTTACCGAGTAGAACAGCAAATACAGCGCGCCGAACATCAGCAGACCGGGAATCAGGCGGGACAGGCCGACCCATCCGGCGGCGTCCTGCGCGAAGGGAACGAGGCGGTAGATGAACTGTTCGGCCGCGGTCAGGATGCCCTGCACCAGGAAGGACAGCAGCGCCATGATCACCGAGCCGACGATCACCGCGGACGAACCTAGCCGCGATTTCCAGAAGGGCGCGGTCGCCTTGATCCCGTAGGCGCGGTGGAAGATGTCGCGGATCGTCTCGACAAAGCTGCCGACCGTCCACAGCCCGACCAGCGCGCCGAGCCACAGCAGCGAGCCGGTGCGCGCGGCGAGCACGTCGGCGATCGGTTTGCGCAACAGGTCGGCGACGTTGGGGGGTAGAACATGGAGGAAGGATTCGACCGCACGGATAGTCTCGGTGCTCTGCCCGAACAGCGACAGGATAGCAGCCGCCACGATGAAGAACGGAAAGACCGTCATCAGCGCGAGATAGGCGAGGTTGCCCGCATGGATGAAGCCGTCGTTGAACACGCCGACCGCGGCACGCTTGACGACCTCGAACGCATGACTGCCCGGCTTGACCTTGGCCATGCCGCGATTGAGGCGCCGGCGCGTGCCGAGGTGGTCGTGGGCGCGCGACTCGGGCGTAAGATTGCTGTCGTTCACAAGGCGTTCAGACGCCCATGGCCCCCCGCGGGTTCCCGGTATTGCTCTTCGCCCAGCCCTCGACGAAATCGGCAAGCGCCTTGTTGTCGGCCGGAATGTCGATCATCAGCGTGACGAGCTGATCGCCACGGCCACCGGTCTTCTTGTGGAAGCCCTTGCCCTTGAGGCGCAGCGTCTTGCCCGAGGTCGTGCCCTTCGGGATCGTCAGCATGACCGGCTTTTCGACCGTCGGCGCCTTGATCGAGCCGCCGAGCACCGCCTCGGCAAGGCTGATCGGCAGGTCGATGCGGACGTCATCGCCGTCGCGCGTGAAGAAGCGGTGGGGCTGGACGTCGATCGTCAGGATCGCATCGCCGGCGCCGCCCGGGCCCTGCTCGCCCTTGCCCGCGAGCTTCATCTGCGTGCCACTCTCGACGCCTGCGGGCAGTTTCAGATCGAGCGTCTTGCCATCGGAGAGCGTGACACGCTGGGGCTCGAGCGTCGCCGCGTCGACGAACGGGACCTGCAGGCGATAGGCGACGTTTTCGCCCTTGGGCTGCGGGCGCCGGCCGAAGCCGCTCGCGAATCCGCCGCCACCGCCGCGCTGGGCGCCGCCGAACAGCCCCTCGAAGATGTCGCTCATGTCGGGGCCGCCGCTCTCATAGCCTTCGCTGCGAAAGCCGCCGCCGGGCTGAGGCCGCCCACCACCGCCGCCACCGAAGCCGAACGGCGCGGCGGGGT
>NZ_JPDP02000035.1:0-92847 GCF_000732685.2 Sphingomonas sp. STIS6.2 | reverse complement strand
CGCTGCGAAAGCCGCCGCCGGGCTGAGGCCGCCCACCACCGCCGCCACCGAAGCCGAACGGCGCGGCGGGGGTTCCGTCGCCATCGATCTCGCCGCGATCGAAGCGCGCGCGCTTGTCCTTGTCGTTCAGCAGGTCGTACGCGTTGGTGACCTGGCTGAACTTCTCCGATGCCTTCGGATTGTCCTTGTTGCGATCGGGATGAAGCTCCTTGGCGAGCTTGCGATACGCCTTCTTGATGTCGGCTTCGTTCGCGTCGCGGGCAACGCCCAGGGTCTTGTACGGATCGGCCACTTAGGTCCCCACTCTGTCTTGCGCGTCTATGTGGGGCCGCCGCGGGCGCAACGCAATTCCCGTACCGTGCGTTTGGCGGGCGAGAGGAGACGATGATGGCTGACAAGCAACCGATGCAGGGCGTGCCCGAGGGCGATGACGGTGCCAAGCAGAAGGACGGGGTGAACGACGCGCCGGCCAAGGACAAGGGCGGCGAGAGCGGCGGTGGATCCTATCCGAACCCGCATGAGGGGAAGGACTGACCTGTCTGTTCTCCCGCGAAAGCGGGAGCCCAGAGTCGCGGGGACGGCGTTCGTGGTTCTGGGCTCCCGCTTTCGCGGGAGAACACATAGGAGCTAGCTCGAAACCGTGTCGTCCAGCGGCGCAACGTCGACGCTGACGTCCATGCTCTGCGCGCCCGAGCCCAGCACCACACCATCGACCGGTGCGATCTCGGCATAATCGCGGCCGACCGCCATGACGATATGGTCGCTGGCCATCCAGATGCCGTTGGTCGGATCCATCCCGACCCAGCCGTGTACCGGCCCGCACCACAGCAGGACCCAGGCATGCGTCGCATCCGCTCCGACCAGCCGCGGCTGGCCCGCGGGCGGGATGGTGCGGATATATCCAGACGCATAGGCGGCAGGCAGGCCGGCGGCGCGCAGGCCGGTGATCATGATCTGCGCGAAATCCTGGCACACGCCCTTGCGGTGGAGGAACGCCTCGTGCGGCGGGGTGTCGACCAGCGTCGCATCCGCATCGAACACGAACTCGCGCTGGATCCGGCGGGCGAGCGCGATCCCTGCCTCCAGCGCGCCGCGCGCGGGGTCGAGATCGGCCGCGCAATAATCGGCGATCGCATGGTCGAGCGGGATCAGCGGCGAGGGATAGAGATAGGTGGCGGGGCTCGCCGCGGAGAGGTCGGTGCTGGCGCGCGCCAGCGCGGCGATCTCGGCAAGCGTCGGGTCGCCGGCGTCGGGGACGGGGACGAGCCGGTCGACGGTGATCCGCGACCGGCTCTCGATCGTCAGGTGGCGTACCGGGCTGTCGACCACCAGCCGCGTGACGTTGGCGAGCCCGGCCTCGGCCCGCGCGGGGCTGATCCGGCCCGCGGGGTGGACCGAGAGCGTGTAGTCGTCGAGCCGCTGGCCGGGCCAGTCGATGGGCTTCAGCCGGAGGTTGCAGCGCGCGAACTTGACGCTCGCGCCATAGTCAAAGGTGGTGACGTGACGGATGTCGTAGATCATGCAAGCGTCAGTTCGCTGGTGCGGAGCGGCTCTGCGCCTTGCAGGAAATAGCGTCTCGCCAGCGCGTCCGACACGCCCGCCAGCCGGCGTTCGACGTCGCCCAGCGTATCCGCGTCCAGCTCGGCGGCGGTCGCGGTCATTACGATCGCCATGAGTGCGGTCGCCTGGGCCTGTTGCGGTTCGGCCATCTCGTCATCGCTCAGCACCGGCAGCTCGGCGAGCCGGGCGGCAATGCGGTCGGCGGAGAAGGCTAGGCTGCGCGGGTTGCCGGGGTCGAGCGCCACGAGATCCATCACCGGCACGCGCGCGATTCCCGTTGGATAGCGCTGGCGATAGGTGATCTGGCTGTCGGCGAGGTCGAGCAGCACCGACAGGTCGTCGGGCGAGGCGCCGGGCATGCCGAACAGCCGGATCGCGCGGGCCATCGCCATCGCACGCTCGATCCGGCGGCCGAGATCGTGGAACCGCCACGCCGCGGTCCGTCCCATATGCTCGGCGGACAGCCCGGCGATCGCGGCATAGCGGCGCTGGAGCGAACCGGCGCGTTCGAGCATCCCGCGATGCGTCGGGAAGGGCGCCTCGAGCAGCCGGACCATGTCCGAGGACAGCCGGTCGCGCGATCCCTCGCCGATCGCACGCGCATGGCGGTTGATCGTCGCGACCGACTGCCAGCCCTCGTCCTCCATCGCGGTGCGCGCGAACGCGGTCAGGTCGGCGCGGCGCAGCGCGGGGGGATGCGGTGCGGCACCGCTGCCGACGATCAGCCCAACGAGCTTGCCGACGGTCTGCGACGACAGCACCGCGCCGCCGTCCGCGTCGATCGAATTGCCGAGCATGACGCGGATCGCGGCCAGCAACGCCTCGCCGCGCTCGAGATAGCGGCCGAGCCAGTAGAAATTGTCCGCGACTCGGCTGGGCAGCGTGCCGGGATTGCGCCGGACGTGGAGCGAATCCGGCGCGGTGAGCAGCGAGACGGGCGCAACGGGCTCGGGCCCATAGACGCAGACATCGGCGGACCAGATGCCCTCGCCCATCACCGCGGCGCGCGCGTCGGGATGCTCGCCGATCCGCGCGAACCCGCCAGGCAGCACGGTCCATTCGCCGTCGCCGCCGCGTGCTGCAAAGACGCGCAGCGTGAACGGGCGCGGCTCGAGCGTGTCGCCAACGACGACGGGCATGGTCGACAGGCGAACGATCTCCTGCCCGACATAATCCTGCGGCCGGCGGGCCATGTCGGCGAGCAGCGCGGCACGGTCGGCGCCGGTGATGTCGGCACCCGCGGTCGCACCGTTCGGCAGGCCGAGCGGGCGGGTGTGATAGGCGGGGGCGATCAGCAGCCGGTCGAGATCTGCCTCGACCGCGGTGCGCGCCGCGTCCTGCCCGCACCACCAGGTCGCGATGTTGGGGAGCAGCAGGTCTTCGCCGAGGATCGTGCGCGCGAGTTGCGGCAGGAAGGCCGAGAAGGCGGGGGCCTCGAGCACCGCGGAGCCGGGCGCATTCGACAGCACGACATTGCCCGCGGCATAGGCGTCGATGAGGCCGGGCACGCCGATCTGCGAATGCGTGTCGAACGCCAGCGGATCGAGCAGCCGCGGATCGAGCCGCCGCCACAGCGCGTCGATCCGCTTCAACCCGCCGATCGTGCGGACATAGAGCTTGTCCTCAAGCGCGGCGAGATCCGCGCCCTCGACGAGCAGCAGCCCCAGATAGCGCGCAAGATGCGCCTGTTCGGGATAGCTCGGGTTGAAGCGGCCGGGGGTGAGCAGCCCGATCCGCGGATCGGTGCGCTTGCACATCGCCGCCAGCCCCGCGCGGAACGCGGCGAAGAAGGGCGCGTGGCGCTGGACGTTCAGCCGCGCCTGCAGCCCGCCGAGCGTGCGGCCGACCGCGAGCCGGTTCTCGAGCGCATAGCCCGCACCCGCGGGCGCGCGCAGATGATCGGCGAGCACGCGCCATTCGCCGCTTGGACCGCGGCCGAGATCGATCGCGATGAAATCGAGGTGGCGGCCGCCCGGCGGATCGAGCCCGACCATCGGCCGCAGGAAGAACGGGCTGCCGGTGACGAGCGCGGCGGGGATATGGCCATCCGCGACCAGCTTTCCCTCGCCGTACAGATCGGCGATCACCGTTTCCATCAACGTCGCACGCTGGACGACGCCCGCCGCGATCCGCGCCCATGCGTCCGCCTCGATCAGCAGCGGGACGGGGGAGACCGGCCAGGGGCGCTCGTCGGGTTCGTCGGCGATGCGGAAGCCGGTGCCGATATCGACCGCGTGACGCTGGACGCGTTCGCGGACATGGCCGAGATCGTCCGAGGCGACCATCGCGAGCTCGGCGAAGGTCGCGCTCCAGGCGGGGTCGATGCTGCCGTCGGCGGCGGGGCAGAGCATGTCGGCGGCGGTGCTGCGCGCGCAATAGTCGGCAATCCAGCGCTCGGCATGGCGTGTCGCGTCATAGGCGCTCGATTGCGCCGTATCGGTCGGGGGCGTGGATTGCGTCGCCATCTCCATGCCTTGCTGCCCTTGATGCGTGGCGGGGGTGTTTCACCTTTCGCCGCCGCGGTGCAACCTAAAAGCGTGTCTGCGGGGCGGGTTTCGCCTACGCCTTCCACCCCGGCGGAGGCTGGGGCCCAATTGGGTGGAGGGGCGTAACGGCTAGCCACCCGTTATCACGGGCGTCCCCCAATTGGGCCCCGGCCTTCGCCGGGGTGGTGGGCGAGGGGGGCGTTTTCGCTTTTAGAAATCCGGCAGCACCTGGTCCGCCACACCCCAGCCCTTCAACCCGCGCGACCCGGCGCGTGCGATCAGGTCTTCGGCGTCGCGAACACCCCAGCGGGCGGCGGTGTCGATGTCGCGCAATTCGCTCCATGATACGGGGGCGGCGACAGGCGCGCCGGCGCGGGCGCGGGCGGAATAGGGCATCACCGCGGTGCTGCCGCGCTGGTTGCGCAGCCAGTCGATGAAGATGCGGCCCTTGCGCTTGGCCTTGGCCATCGATGCCACGAACCGGTCGGGCTCGGCACTTGCCAGCGCCCGCGCGAAACGGTCGGCGAAATCCTTGACCGCGGGCCATTCCGCCCTGGGGGTGAGCGGGACGATGACATGGACGCCCTTGCCGCCCGACAGCATCGCGAAGCTGACGAGCCCCAGTTCGGCGAGCTGCGTCTTCAGAAACTCTGCGGCCTTCTTGGTATCGTCGAAGTCGAGCCCCTCGTCGGGGTCGAGATCGAAGACCAGGCGATCGGGCTTTTCGAGGGTGTCGTTGGAGGATCCCCACCCGTGGAACTCGATCGTCCCCATCTGGACGCAGGCGACCAGCCCGTCGGCATCGTCGACATAGAGATAGTCCTCGGTCGATCCGTCCTTCTCGCGGATCGGTACCTGATGGACCGCGTCGCCGAAGCTGCCGGCATCGTGTTTCTGGAAGAAGCAGGCGCGCGACCGGCCCTGCGGGCAGCGGACGAGGCTGATCGGGCGGTTGCCCGCGAAGGGGAGGATGAGGCCCGACAGCGCGGCGTAATAATCGGCGAGATCGCCCTTGGTGACGTCGGACTCGTCGAAGATCACGCGGTCGCGGTTGGTGATCTTGATCTTGGTCTCAGGCGCAGCATCGGGGAGCGGGGCGGGGGTCTCGGCGACGACGTCCTTGGCCGCCTTGTCCTCGCGCAGAGCGATGAAGCTCGAATGGCGCAGCACGCCGTCGGGGGTGGTTTCGGCAAAGGCGATCTCGGCGACCAGCTTGGGCGTGACCCAGTGCGCGCCGCGGACCGCGGCTTTCGGGGCCTCGACCGTCGGCGTCTTGCGGTCGAGCGCATCGAGTTTCTCGCGCAGCTCGTCCATCAGCGCCTGGTCAAAGCCGGTGCCGACCTTGCCCGCATAGCGATAGGTCTTGCCCTCGCGGACACCAAGCAGCAGCGACTTGAAGCCGCGCTTCTTGTCGGACGGGAGCCAGCCGACGATGACGAATTCCTGGCGGTGCGTGCACTTGACCTTGAGCCACGCCTTGGTCCGCTTGCCCTGATAGGGCGCGTCGGCGCGTTTCGAGACGATGCCTTCGAGGCCCTCGCGGCACATCGTCTCGAACAGTTGCTCGCCCGCGCCGATGACGTGGTCGGAATAGCGCAGGCGGTCGTCATCGGCCGGGATCAGCGGTTCGAGCCGGGCCTTGCGGTCGAGATTGGACAGGCCGGTCAGGTCCTCGCCGTCGAGTGCGAGCAGGTCGAACGCGAACAGGGTCATGTCGCCGCCGTTGGAGATCGCGTCCTTCAGCGTCGAGAAATCGGGGTGGCCGTTCTTGAAGGCGACGATCTCGCCGTCGATCAGCGCGGATTTTACGGGGAGCTTCGCGGCAGCGGCGGCGATTCCGGCGAACTTGTCGGTCCAGTCGAGGCCGGTGCGGGTGAAGACCCTGGCCGTGCCGTTCGCGACCGCGACGAGCGCGCGGTAGCCGTCATATTTGACCTCGTGGAGCCAGGCGGTGCCGGTGGGAACGGCGTCGACGAGCGTGCAGAGCTGGGGGTCGCGGAATTCGGGAAGCGTGCCGTCATTCTGGCGAAGGCCAGGATCCGGAGTATCGGCCGCGACGCTTTTCGCTCTGGGTCCCGGCTTTCGCCGGGATGACGGGGGAGGGGCTGCTTTGCTCGCGCGTGCCGGCTTCTTGCCCTCGGCAATCTCCGCCATCGTGCGCCCGGTCGAGATGCTCGTCAGCGCTTCGTCGACCAGCGTGTCGGTGCCGCCCGCCGCGGCGTCGTCGATCTTGCGGAGCAGCCAGTTCTCGCGCTTTTCCTTCGCGCGGGGTTTCAGGCGGATCAGCAGCCATTCGCCTTTCATCCGTTCGCCATCGAGGACGAAGTGGAGATGCCCCTTGTCGAGGTCCTTCGCCGACTTCCCCTTGATCGGGGCCCAGGTGCCGCGGTCCCACAGCATCACCGTGCCGCCGCCATATTCTCCCGCGGGGATCGCGCCTTCGAAAGTGGCGTAGCTCAAGGGATGGTCCTCGGTGCGGACCGCGAGGCGCTTTTCGTCGGGATCGAGGCTGGGGCCGCGGGTGACCGCCCAGCTTTTGAGGACGCCGTCGATCTCCAGGCGCAGGTCCCAGTGGAGGCGGGTGGCGTCGTGCTTCTGCACCATGAAGCTGTTGCCGTTGCCGGGGGTCAGCGTGCCGGCGGGTTCGGCGGTCCTCGCGAAGTCCCGCTTGGCATTGTAGAGCGCGAGGGGGTCTGGGGTGTCAGCCACCATTATTCTCCCGCGAAGGCGGAAGCCCAGGCTGGGTCCTCGCCTTCGCGGAGACACAACAGGGGGCGTTACGCACGTTTCTTGGCCGGGGTCTTGGTCGCAGTCTTGGTCGCGGTCTTGGCCGGGGCTTTCTTGGCGGGTGCCTTCTTCGCAGCCGTGGCCGTGCCGCCCGATTTCTCCATCGACTTCTTCAGCGCCGCCATCAGGTCGACGACGTTAGACCCCTTGCTCTCGCCGCTGTCCTTGTCGTCTATGATCGTCTTGCCGTTCGCCTTGCGCTTGCGTTCGATCAGGTCCTTCAGCGCGTCGACATACCGATCGTGGAAGTCCTGCGGGTGGAAGTCGCCGCTGCGCTTCTCGATCAGCGCCTCGGCGAGTTCGAGGAGCTCCTCGGACGGCTTGTCGTCGGGGATATCGCGGAAATAGCCCTGCGCCTTGTGCACCTCGTCCGCGTAGCGCAGCGTCTCGAGCACCAAGCCGCGCCCGCACGGCTTGAGGCTGACGACATATTCGCGGCCGCGCATCGCCAGCTGGCCGAGCCCGACCTTTTTCGTACGGCGCAGCGCCTCACGCAGGACGATGAACGCCTCCTCCGCCAGATCGTCCGCAGGGACGACGAAATAGGGCTTCTCGTAATAGAGCACGTCGATCTCGCTCGCATCGACGAACTGGGTGAGTTCGAGCGTCTTCTTCGATTCGAGCTTCACCGCGTCGATCTCGTCCTGGTTCAGCAGGACATATTCGCCCTTTTCGACCTCATAGCCCTTCATGATCTCGTCGGCGTCGACCGGGCCGACGCCGGTGACGACCTTGTCGTAATGGATCGGCTGGCCCGAGGGTTCGTGGATCTGCTTGAACGAGACGGCCGCACCCGATTTGGTGGCGGAGTAGATCTCGACCGGGATCGAGACCAGCGCGAGCCGGATCTGTCCCTGCCAATAGGCGCGCGCTGCCACGGTGCGGTTTCCTTCGTTGCGAAACCGATTCAATCGTCGGCGTGGCGAGTCGTTCCGTGAGCGCCGTGCCGTGCGCTGTTTCGCGGCCCGCCAAGTTTCGCTATGGCGCTGCCATGTCCGATAACCCGATCACGCTGTTCGAGGCCTGGTACGCCGAGGCCAGGCAAACAGAAATCAACGACTCCAACGCTGTAGCCCTCGCCACTGCGGATGCGCAGGGACGTCCGTCGGTGCGGATGGTGCTGCTGAAAGGGCATGGCCCCGATGGTTTCGTCATCTACACCAACCGCGAGAGCCGCAAGGCGGGCGAACTGACCGCGAACGCGCATGCGGCGTTGCTCTTCCACTGGAAGTCGCTGCGCCGGCAGGTCCGGATCGAGGGGCGCGTCAGCCTGGTGAGCGATGCGGAATCGGACGCCTATTTCGCGACGCGCGGCCGTGATTCGCAACTCGGGGCATGGGCGTCGGAGCAATCGCGCCCGCTCGACACGCGCGACACGTTCGAACGCCGTTTTGCCGAGGCGCAGGCGCGGTTCGAGGGTGGCGACGTGCCGCGCCCGCCGCACTGGGGCGGGTACCGGATCGCGCCCGATCGCATCGAGCTGTGGCAGGACCGCGAACACCGCCTACATGAGCGGCGACTGTTCGTGCGCGACGGTGAAGGCTGGACCGAAGGATTGCTGTTCCCATGACCCAGGACGAACGCCGCAGGGTGATCCCGCTGGCGACGCGCGCGGCGCTCGCCAGCGTCGCGATGGCGTGTTTCCTGCTGCTGCTGAAGGGCTTTGCGGCGTGGACGACCGGATCGGTCGCGATGCTCGGCTCGCTCGCCGATACCGCGCTCGACCTGCTCGCGAGCCTCGTTACGCTGTACGGCGTGCGGCTCGCGGCGACGCCTGCCGATCATGATCACCGTTTCGGCCACGGCAAGGCGGAGGCGCTCGCCGCGCTGTTCCAGGTGATGCTGATCACTGCGTCGGCGGCCGGCATCGCGTGGCGCGCGATCCTCGCGTTCAACGATCCTCAGCCGACCACGGGCGCCGATTTCGGCATCGGCGTGTCGGTCGTCGCGATCGTCGCGACGGTGTTCCTGCTCGCCTATCAGCGCCGGATCATCCGCCAGACCGGCTCGGTCGCGATCCTGGCAGACAATGTCCATTACCAGTCGGACGTGCTGCTCAACGGGTCGGTGATCGTCGCATTGGTGCTCGACCAGTATCTGGGGTGGAGCGGGGCGGATCCGATCTTCGGCATCGTCATCGCCTTGTGGCTCGCCTGGGGTGCCTTCTCGGCATCGTCGAACGCGATCGACCAGTTGATGGACAAGGAATGGCCCGAGGACCTGCGCGCGCAATTCCTCGACGTCGCCGCGCGCCAACCCGGCATCCGCGGCATCCATGACTTCCGCACTCGCCGGTCGGGCAGCCATGATTTCGCGCAGTTCCACATGGAGGTCGCGCGCGACCTGACCGTCGCGCATGCGCACGACATCGTCGAGGCGGTCGAACGCAACCTTCGCACCGCCTTTCCCAAGGTCGAGGTGCTGATCCACCTCGATCCCGAAGGGCATGTCGATACCGACAATCCGCTGGTCGAGGCGGACGTGACGCCGCATTGGTTTGGCAAGCGGGTTTAACCTGCGGCGATCGACAACGGGCAGAGGGGCAGCAGCATGAGAATACCGTTCGCGCAGATCGATGCGTTCGCCGACACGGCCTTTGCGGGCAATCCGGCGGCGGTGATGCCGTTGTCCGCGTGGCTCGACGATGCGGTGCTGCTGGATATTGCGCAGGAGAACAACCTGAGCGAGACCGCGTTCATCGTCCCCTCCGCCGAAGAGGGCGTCGATTTCGACCTGCGCTGGTTCACGCCGGGCGCGGAGGTCGCGTTGTGCGGTCATGCGACGCTGGCAAGCGGGCATTTCGTGCTGTCGTCGGATACTGCCCGTGACCGCGTCCGGTTCGCGACGCGGCAGGCCGGGATCCTCGAGGTCGCCTGCGCGGATGGCGGATACACGCTCGAGCTGCCAGCCTGGGCGCCCGCGCCGAAGGCGATGCCGGAGATCGTCGCGGCACTGACGATCGATTCGCCGGTCGAGACGCTGTGGCACGACAAGGGCTATGCGCTGGTGATCGTCGAGGACGAGGCGATCGTCCGCAACCTGAAACCCGATTTCGTCGCGCTGGCGAAGTTTCCGATCGTCGCGATCGTCGCGGCGAAGGGGGCGGCGACCGCGATCGTCAGCCGCGTCTTCACGCCTTATTATGCTATCGACGAGGATCCGGTGACGGGGTCGGCGCATGCGGTGATGGTGCCGTACTGGGCGCAGACGCTGGGCGACAGTTTCACCGCGTTCCAGGCAAGCGCGCGCGGGGGGCGGCTGACGTGCCGGCTCGAGGGCGACCGGGTGGTGCTTGGCGGTGCGTGCGTGACGGTGATCGAGGGCACGTTCCTGCTGCCGTGATCACGGTCTAACTCTACGTCATCCTGACGAAAGTCAGGATCCAGAGCCAGGATCGTCTTGCTTCGTTACCCTGGATCCTGACTTTCGTCAGGATGACGGAAGAGGAGCGGCGTGGCGGCTAGCGCTTGCGGCCCTTGGTCATCGGGTCAGGCTTCTTGGGTTTCACCCAGCCGGGCGGCGGGGTCAGACGTTGCTGGCTGGTGCCCAGACCCATCGCGCCGGGTTGCTGGCGGGTGAGTCCCGCGGTGTCGGCGACGGTGCCGCCGCCGCGGAGCAGGCTGATCTGGTCGCGCAGCCGCCCCGCGCTCTCGAAGTCCATCGCCGCGGCGGCGGCTTCCATCTGGCGGCGCAGGTCGTCGATATCCATGCCACGCCCAACGCGTCAGGCGGCGGCGAGTGCCGCCTCGGTCGACGCGATCCAGCCGCCGCCGAGCACGCGGTCGCCGGCATAGAGGACGGTAGCCTGCCCCGGTGCGACACCATATTCGGGTGCGTCGAACACGACGCGGTCACCGATCAGGCGCGCCGGGACGGGCTTGGCCATCGAGCGCACCTTGGCGGTGAGCGGCCCGGTGAAATCATCGCCGAGCCAGTTGATGTCGCTCAGCTGCGCCGCTGAAACCGCGAGCGCACGGCGCGGGCCGACCACGACGCGCCGCGTGTCGGGCTCGACGCGCACGACGTAGAGCGGCTCGGGGCTGCCGCCGATCTCCAGTCCGCGACGCTGGCCGACGGTGAAGTGGATCAGCCCGCGATGCTCGCCTAGCTTCATGCCGCCGATATCGACGATATCGCCTGCGGTATCTGCCTCCGGGCGCAGCTTCTTGACCAGTCCGGCGTAATCGCCGTCGGGGACGAAGCAGATATCCTGGCTGTCAGGCTTGGCCGCGACGCCTAGGCCGAGTTCGGCCGCGATCTCACGCACGCGCGCCTTGGGCAGGCCGCCGAGCGGGAAGCGCAGATAGTCGAGCTGCGCCTGCGTCGTCGCGAACAGGAAATAGCTCTGGTCGCGGGCAGGATCCGCGCCGCGGTGGAGTTCGGCGCCGTGCGCGCCCTCGACGCGGCGGACATAATGGCCGGTCGCCAGGCAATCGGCGCCGAGATCGCGCGCGAGCTTCAGCAGGTCGGTGAACTTGGGCCCCATGTTGCACTGGACGCACGGAATCGGCGTGCGCCCCGCGAGATAAGCGTCGGCAAAGGTGTCGACGACCTGTTCGCGAAAGCTCGATTCATGATCGAAGACGTAATGCGCGATGCCCAGCCGGTCGCAGACCGCGCGCGCGTCGCGAATGTCGCGGCCCGCGCAGCACGAGCCCGCGCGGCCGACCGCCTCGCCGTGGTCGTAGAGTTGCAACGTCACGCCGATCGTCTCCGCGCCGGTCGCATGCGCGAGCGCCGCGACGACCGAGCTGTCGACCCCGCCCGACATCGCGACGACGATCCGTCGACCGGCCAGCGACCCCGACCCTGGTGTCGCGCCGCCGAGCTGAAAATCCGCCTGTTCCATCGGTACACCATAGTCTCTGCGACGAGGCGTTGCAAAAAAAGCGACAGGCGCGACAACTCTTTGTCCCGAACTTTACCTCGTTTTCATTCCCCGGCGTTTAGACGGAACCTCTAGTTGGTGTTTTGCGAGTGTCGCGTTGGATCTGAGCTTCCCCCGTTTCGATCGAGAGGCCGAGCTGACCGTTCTGCCCGGTGACCTGGCGGTGTTGATCGTCGGGATCGCCGCGCGTCAGGCGGCGAGCCCGACCGCGGCGGTTCAGGCCGGGTTTTCGCGGGGTGCGATCGATCCCAAGCTGTTCGCCCCCGTCCACGGGGCGTTCAACGGGCCAATGGCGGATGCCTTGACGCGATGGAAACAGGAATGACCGCGGCGTTTACCGCGGCGTTTCAGCCATTCTTCAACTCCCTTGGCTACGGGTCGTAGCCACGTATCGAGAGGGGGCCCCCGCCCCGATCAGAGGTTGTAAATGATCGAGAACCAGAAGTTCCGCCCTGCCAAGGTCATCGGACCGCTTGGCGAGCAATTGACGCTGGATTCGCTGCCGCCGCCCAGCACGACGCGGTGGGTCGTACGCCGCAAGGCCGAGGTCGTCGCCGCGGTCAATGGAGGTCTGTTGTCGGTCGACGAGGTCTGCGACCGCTATGGACTGACGGTCGAGGAATTTGCCGGATGGCAGCGCGCGATCGACCGGTCGGGGATGCCGGGCCTGCGCGTGACGCGGATCCAGCACTATAAGTCGCTGTACGAAAGGCAGCAAAAATACTGACCCGAATCAGCCTACATAATCAAAACGCGGGCGGAACAAACGTCCGTGCTCGCACGTCTTTCCGCCATCGCCCGGCTACGGGAACAACGGAGGGAAAGTAAAATGGGTATCATTCTTTGGCTGATCATCGGCGGCGTCATCGGCTGGATTGCCAGCATGATCATGCGCACCGACGCGCAGCAGGGTATCTTCCTGAACATCATCGTCGGCATCGTCGGCGCCTTCATCGGCGGCCTGATCCTGTCGGGTGGCTCGATCAACAGCGCACCGCTGACGCTGACCTCCTTCATCGTGTCGCTGCTTGGCGCGATCGTGCTGCTCGCGATCGTCAACCTCGTGCGCCGCGGCAGCGTCCGCTAAGAGCGGTCGCTACACAGCGTTGAAAAAGGGCCGTCCGGGCAACCGGGCGGCCCTTTTTCTGTGCGCTCAGTTTAGCAGGAAGCGGACCGAGACCGAGACGGTGACGTCCTTCTCGCCCGCGACGATCTGCGTGCTGTCCTTGGCCATCGCGGCGCGCGCCATGAAGACCGGCGGGTTCGGATTGCCGGCATTCTCGCTATTCTCGGTGATCGAGACGATCCGCGAGACGCGCATGCCGGCCGACCGCGCATAGATCTCGGCGCGGGCGCGCGCACGCTTGACCGCGTCGGCCCGCGCCTCGTCCAGTGCCGCATCGGGCTGGTCGATCGACAGATTGGGACCGTCGATCTGGTTCGCGCCCTCGGCGACCAGCGCATCGAGGATCGCGCCCGACTTCGCCACGTCGCGGAAGCGGATCGAGACGCTGTTGGTCGCCTGATAGCCGGTGACCGCCGGCGGCTGGTTGTCGGCATAGCGATATTGCGGCGCGAGCCCGACCGTCGCGGTGGCGATGTCGCGCGGCGCGACCCCGGCCTTCTTCAACGCTGCGAGCACGCGATTCATCCGCTGCGCATTGTCCGCCAGCGCAGCCGCGGCGGTCGTCGCCTGCGAGACGACGCCCGCACGGATTGTCGCGACATCGGGCACGCGCGTGGTGCGGCCCTCGGCGCTGACGTCGAGCACGGTCCCGGTCGCGGGGACCATCGGTTCGACCGTCGACGCCTGCGCCTGCGCCGAAGCGGCGGCGGGGATCGCGGCGGCGAGCGGAACCGCCGCCAGCGTCGCGATCATGGTGAACCTGGTCATATCGTGTCTCCCTGTAAGTCAGCCTGCTTTCGCGATTGATCGAAGCCGGGTCAACGCAGGCTGAACATCGCGTGCAGCTTGCAGACAGGTGCGATCCTGGTCATGTCTGACATTTGGCTGCGCGGCGTGCCGGGGGGCTTGAGCACGGTGATCTATTTATATAATACAGCTGGCGAGTGGTCCGGCGGATTCGGGTCGGGACGGGGATAGCGCGCGCATGAACTACGAAGCCAGGACGATCGGCGGCGAGCCGCAGCAGGTGCTGACGGATCAGACGCCGCCGTCGCATACCCGTCGCAACATCATCATCGCGGTGGTCGTCATCCTCGCGGCGCTGGCCATCGCCTGGTTCGCGTTCGGATCGGGCAAGAAGGATGCGGCGGCGCCCGGTGCGCCGACCGAGCAGATCCCGAGCGTCACCGTCATCGTGCCCGGTCGCCAGACCGTCGACCGGGTAATCGCCGCGACCGGTACGCTGGCCGCGCGGCGCGAAATGCCCGTCGGCGTCGCGGGCGAGGGCGGCATGATCACGCGCGTGCTGGTCGAGCCGGGCCAGTGGGTCGCGGCGGGGCAGGTGCTCGCGACGGTCGACCGCTCGGTCCAGACCGAGACCGCGGCATCGCTGTCGGCATCCGTAACCGTGGCGCGGTCGGACGAAACGATCGCACAGGCGGAGCTTGACCGCGCGCAGCAGCTGGTCGATCGCGGGTTCATCTCGAAGGCGGATCTCCAGCGCAAGGCGGCGACGCGTGATGCGGCGGCGGCGCGCGTCAAGGTGGCGCAGGCGTCGCTCGGTGAAGCCCGCGCGCGCAACGGGCGACTCGACATCCGTGCACCGGCCGCCGGCCTTGTGCTGACCCGCGGCGTCGAGCCCGGGCAGATCGTCAGCTCGGGGACCGGCGTGCTGTTCCGCATGGCGATGGGCGGACAGATGGAAATGCGCGCGGCGCTGGCCGAAAGCGATCTGCTCGGCCTTCCGGTCGGCGCGCGGGCGACGGTGACCCCGGTCGGTTCGGCCAAGGGGTATAAGGGTGAGGTCTGGCAGGTGTCGCCGGTGATCGATCCGCAGACGCGCCAGGGCGTCGCGCGAATCGCGCTCGCCTATGATCCCGCGCTGCGCCCGGGCGGGTTCGCCGCGGCGTCGATCGTCGGTGGCGCGACGGTCGCACCGCAGCTTCCCGACTCGGCGTTGCAGAGCGACGACAAGGGCAGTTTCGTGTATGTTGTCGGTCCCGACGACAAGGTGGTGCGCCGCGACGTGAAGATCGGTCACGTTTCCGACAGTGCGGTGACGATCGCAGGCGGGCTGCAGGGCAACGAACGCGTCGTCCAGTCGGCGGGCGGGTTCCTCGCACCCGGGCAGAAGGTCAAGCCCGTGACCAAGGCGACGACCAGCGCGACGACGACACCCACCAGTATCAAACGGGGCTGACGCACCATGGGTTTCCGCAACATCTCGGCTTGGGCGATCCGCAACCCGGTACCGCCGATCGTGCTGTTCCTCGCACTGACGCTGGCGGGAATCGTCAGCTTCATGCGGATGGACGTGAACAACGATCCGGATATCGACTTCCCGATCGCGATCGTCGTCATCAGCCAGCCGGGCGCGGCGCCCACCGAACTGGAAACCCAGGTCACGCAGCGGGTCGAGGCGGCGGTGCGGACGCTGCAGGGCATCGATCAGATCAGCTCGACGGTCACCGAAGGCACGTCGCAGACGGTCATCCAGCTCAATATCGGCACGCCGATCGACCGCGCGGTCAACGACGTTCGCGACGCGATCGCGCAGATCCGCGGCGACCTGCCCGAGGGGATCCTCGAGCCGCAGGTGTTCCGCGCCAACACCACCGACGAGGATATCGCGAGCTATTCCGCGATCGCCAGCGACATGACGGTCGAACAGCTCAGCTGGTACATCGACAATACCGTGGCGAAGGAGCTGCTGTCGGTATCGGGGCTTGCCGCGGTCAACCGCAATGGCGGGGTGAGCCGCGAGATTCGCGTGATCCTCGATCCCGTCAAGCTGCAGAGCCAGGGGCTGACCGCGAGCCAGGTCAACGCGCAGCTGCGTCAGGTCAATCTGAACGCGGCGGGCGGCCGCGCGGAGATCGCCGGATCCGAACAGTCGGTCCGCGTGCTCGGCAATGCCAAGAACGCCTATGACCTTGGCCAGACGCAGATCTCGGTCGGCGGGCGGACCGTGCGGCTGGCAGACATCGCGCAGGTCCGCGACCTTTATGCCGAACAGCGGACGGCAGCGGCAATCAACGGCCGCCAGGTCATCAGCTTCGATTTCCAGCGCGCCAAGGGCGCGTCCGACGTCACCGTGTTCAACGATGCGGTCAAGAAGCTCGAGGCGCTGGAGAAGCGCAACCCGGCAGTGCATTTCGTACTGCGCTCGAACAGCGTGAAATATACCGAGGAGCAATATCACAGCGCGATCGACGCGATGATCGAGGGCGCGGTGCTCGCGGTGATCGTGGTGTTCCTGTTCCTGCGCGACTGGCGCGCGACGATCATTTCCGCACTCGCGATTCCGCTGTCGGCGATTCCCGCCTTCTGGTTCATGGATCTGCTCGGCTTCACGCTGAACCAGATGACGCTGCTCGCGCTCAGCCTCGTCGCGGGCGTGCTGGTCGACGACGCGATCGTCGAGATCGAGAATATCGTCCGGCACATGCGGATGGGCAAATCCGCCTATCAGGCGTCGATCGACGCCGCGGACGAGATCGGGCTGGCAGTGCTGGCGACGACGATGTCGATCGTCGCGGTGTTCCTGCCGGTCGGACTGATGCCGGGCATCTCGGGTCAGTTCTTCAAGAATTTCGGTCTGACCGTGGTCGCCTCGGTGCTGATGAGTCTCGCGGTCGCGCGCCTCATCACGCCGATGATCGCGGCCTATTTCCTGAAGGCGCACGGCACCGCCAGCCACGGCGAAGGCAAGCTGATGGACTGGTACATGGCGTCGCTGCGCTTCACGCTGCGGCACCGCTGGCTGCCGGTCGTGGCGGGTGCGGCCGCGACCGCGATCACGATCGCGATGTTCTTCGTCCTGCCCTCGACCTTCCAGCCGCCGCGCGACAGCGACACCAGCACCGCGACGATCGACATGGTGCCCGGCACGACGCTGGCGCAGACCCAGGCGGTCGTGACGCGGGTCGCGAGCATCCTCCAGGCGCAGCCCGATGTCGCATCGGTCTATGCCCGCACCGCGGTCGGCAATGGCCGCGTCACGGCGACGCTCAAGGACGATCGCTCGATGAAGAGCACCGCGTTCGAGCGGAGTCTCGCGCCGCAGCTCGCGGCGATCCCCGATGCGCGCGTGTCGTTCCGGTCGCAGTTCGGCTGGGGCAGCAGCAATCGCGACGTGACGATCACGCTGGGCGGCGACGACCCGGTCAAGCTCGACGCGACCGCGCAGAAGATCGTGACCGAGATGGCGAAGCTGCCGTCGCTCGTCGCGCCGCGCGTCGCGGGCAATCTGCAGCGTCCTGAAATCGTCATCCGCCCGCGGCTCGATCTCGCCGCCAATCTCGGCGTGACGACGCAGGGCCTGTCGAGTGCGATCCGCATCGCGACGCTGGGCGATATCGACCAGAACAGCGCGCGCTTCTCGCTCAGCGATCGCCAGATCCCGATCCGCGTCGCGCTCGACCAGAATGCGCGGACGAGTCTCGCGACGATCCAGAACCTGCCGGTCGCCACCGCGACGGGCGGATCGGTGCCGCTCAGCCTCGTTGCGGATATCGGGCTGGGCTCGGGGCCGACCAAGATCGATCGCGTCAACCAGCAGCGCCAGCTGTCGATCGGCGCGGATCTCGCGCCCGGCGTGATCAGTGGCGATGCGCAGAAGCAGATCCATGCGCTGCCGACGATGAACGCGCTGCCGATCGGGGTGAGCGAACTCGTGCTCGGGCAGGCCAAGTGGCAGGCCGAGATGATCAGCAACTTCATCGTCGCGGTGGTGGCGGGCGTGCTGCTCGTCTTCGCGGTGCTCGTGTTGCTCTATCGCCGACTGTTGCCGCCGTTCGTCAACATGGGGTCGCTGATCCTCGCGCCGCTCGGCGGGCTGCTCGCTTTGTGGGTGACGGGTCATCCGATCTCGATGCCGGTCTATATCGGGCTGCTGATGCTGCTCGGGATCGTCGCGAAGAACTCGATCCTGCTGATCGACTTCGCGCTCGAGGAGATGGGCAAGGGCGTCGATATCTGGACCGCGATCGTCGATGCCGGGCACAAGCGCGCGCAGCCGATCGTCATGACCACGGTCGCAATGGTCGCGGGCATGGTGCCGACCGCGCTGTCGATCGGCGGCGACGGATCGTTCCGCGCGCCGATGGGCATCACCGTGATCGGCGGTCTGGTGATGTCGACCGTGCTGACGCTGCTGATCGTGCCGGCGACGTTCAGCATCGCGGTCGGGATCGAGCGCTGGGCAGGGCCGCGACTGGGTCGTCGCCTGCTCACCTTCCGGCCCGGCGACGACGGCGCGGAGGTGGTCGGAATCGCCGGCCCCAACGCGCCGGCGCTCGGACCCGCATCGCCCAAGATCGGCTTTCGCGACGGCGATGGCGGGACACAGCCGGCGGAATGATCGCCGGCGTGACACCTCACGGGTGAACTATCCCTGCGCTCGGGGATTGTTTCGGGCATGACATCGAATTCCCGCGTGCGCCTGGCCAAGGAAGCGACGAACCCGGCCCTCATTCGCATGCGGATCGTCGCGACCGGGCTGCTGGTGCTGATGGCGGTCGTGTTCCTGGTCAGCCGCGCGCTGGTCGACCGGCACCCTGCGATCGGCTTCGTCCGGGCCTTTGCCGAGGCGGCGATGGTCGGCGGACTCGCGGACTGGTTTGCGGTCACCGCGCTGTTCCGCCATCCGCTCGGGTTGCCGATCCCGCACACCGCGATCATCCCGCGGAACAAGGACCGGATCGGCGACACGCTCGCAATATTCCTGCGCGACAACTTCCTGCTACCCTCGGTCATCTCGCGCCGGATGCGGCGGCTCGACGTCGCGGGCGCGATCGCACACTGGCTGACCGATCCGCCCGAAGGGGCAGGGGGGCGGTTCCGGTCTGGTGCGTCAAAGCTGGTCGCGCAGATTCTCGAAGGCCTCGACCCCGCGCGGCTCGGCGGCATGGTGAAGGCCGGCATCCGCGCAAGGCTGCGCCAGACCGAGATATCGCCGATCCTCGGCCAGTTGCTCAAGGCCGCGATCGCCGAGCGTCGTCATGCTCCGCTGCTCGAGGCGGCGATCCGCTGGGCATCGGTCACGCTCGCCGCGAACGACCATCTCGTCCGCGCGATGGTGCATGAGAAGTCCGGTTCGATTTTGCGCTGGACGGGGCTCGACACCACGGTCGCGGACAAGCTGATCAACGGGTTCGACCGCCTGCTCGCGGAGATGGCAGAGGATCCCCAGCACCCGTTGCGGCTGAAGGCGGAGGAAGCGCTCGAGCGGCTGGCCTGGGACCTTCAATATGACCGCCGCATGCGCGAGCGGGTCGAGGCGATGAAGAACGACCTGCTCGACAACCCCGCGATGCAGCGCTGGCTCGACGGTTTGTGGGAACAGGCGCGCGGCGCGCTGCTGGCGATCGCGCGCGATCCGGAGCGGGCGATGGCGGGCAAGCTGGGCGACGTGCTGCGCCAGCTCGGCGAGACGCTGCTCCACGATCCGCGGCTGTCGCATACGATCAACCGGTTCGTCCGCCGCGCGGTCGTCGGCATCGCGGCGGATTATGGCGACGGGATCGTCCGGCTCGTGTCGGAGACGGTACGCGGCTGGGATGCGGAGACGATCACCAGCCGGCTGGAGAATGCGGTGGGTCGCGACCTGCAATATATCCGCGTCAATGGCACGATCGTGGGCGGCCTCGTCGGCCTGGTGATCCACACCGTCGACCGGATCCTCTAGTCGCCCCGGTTATCGCTCCCAGTCGGGCATCGGCCAGCCCTTTGCCTTTGCCAGCAGGCGGAGCGGACCATGCGCGTTGACCGCGAACGGCTCGTCGGCCCAGGCAAAGGTCGGCGCATCGGAAACATGGTCCGAATAGAAGCGGACATGCGCATCGTGCCGCGCGATCCCCTCACGTGCCATCCAGCGCTCGATCATCGCGAGCTTGGCGGGGCCGTAGCAATTCTCGCCGTCGATACCGGCGAGCAGATGCCCGTTCGCGTCGCGCAGGCTCTCGGTACCGATCACCGCATCGAAGCCGAGCCGCTCGGCGATCGACTCGACATAGAAGCGGTAGGAGGCGGTCGCCATCACCAGCCTGTATCCCGCCGCGCGATCCGCCTCGATCTGGCGGAGCGCGGCGGCGAAGACACCATCGCGCATCACGCGGTCGGCGAACGCCTCGGCGGCACGACGCTCCTGCGCCGGGGTCAGCGTCTTGCCGAGCATCACCCGCTGCATGATGTGCTTCAGGCGGCCCCGGCTCATCAGCTTGGCGAGATATCCCGCCGCCGCGAGGGCTGCGACCGGCACCAGCGCGAGTCGCCACGGCGCGCCGCCGGTGCGCGTGGTGTGGATCAGGAACGGCGTCCAGGTCGGCGCGTGCGTGATCGTCTTGTCCATGTCGTAGATGGCGAGAAGCTGGGTCATTGGGCCGGCTTACACAGCATTCGTCTTGCCGATCCAGTCCGTTTGCCGCAAAGGTGCCGCCGATGAGCGCGATGGCCGATTTTCAGCAGGACGGTGCCGACACGGGTACGCTTCGCTTCACCGGCGATCTGTCGCTCGCCAACATCGGAAATCTTCCCGATCGGCTCGAGGCGGTCGATGCCGCGTCGATCAAGCGGGTCGACCTGAGCCAGGTCGACCGGATCGACACGATCGGCGCCTGGATCGTCCACCGCTTCGCCGCACGCAACGACGCGACGATCGACGGGCTTGATGCCGACGGCCAGAATCTGTTCGATCAGGTCGTCGCCTCCGACCAGCCGCTGGCGGCACGCGGCAAGCCGGTCGGTTCGGTAAAGCGCGTGCTGGGCGAGATCGGCGACGCGGTCGTGCTGACCGGCCGGACGATGCTCGGCCTGCTCGCCTTTCTGGGCGCGACGACGATCGCCTTCGGCAGTGTCATTCGCCACCCCAAGCGCTTCCGCTTCAACGCCGTCGTCCAGCGGTTCGAGGTCGTCGGCATCGCCGCACTCGGCATCGTCGGGCTGATGAGCTTCCTGATCGGCGTCGTCATCGCGCAGCAGGGCGCGGTCCAGCTCCGCCAGTTCGGGGCAGAGGTGTTCACGATCAATCTGGTCGGGCGTCTGACGCTGCGCGAACTCGGCGTGCTGATGACCGCGATCATGGTCGCGGGCCGGTCGGGCTCCGCCTTTGCGGCGCAGCTCGGCACGATGAAGCTGACCGAAGAGATCGACGCGATGCGGACGATCGGGGTGTCGCCGATGGAGGCGCTGGTCCTGCCGCGCGTGCTGGCGGCGATCGTGATGATGCCGCTGCTCGCCTTCTACGCATCGCTGATCGCGATCATCGGCGGTGGGCTGCTGTGCTGGATCCAGCTCGGCATCCCGCCTGTCACCTTCATCGCCCGGATCCGCGAAGTCGTGCCGATCACCGATCTGTACATCGCGCTGATCAAGGCCCCGGTCTTCGGCGCGATCATCGCGGTCGCGGGTTGTTTCCAGGGCATGCAGGTCGAGGCCGACGCCGAACAGGTCGGGCTGCGCACGACCTCGGCGGTGGTGCAGGGCATCTTCCTCGTCATCGTGCTCGACGCGTTCTTCGCGGTATTCTTCACCTGGATCGGCTGGGACTGATGGCCCGCAAGACTGACGACAGCATCATCTCCGTAAAGGGGCTGAGGAACGAGTTCGGCGATTCGGTCGTGCATGACGGCCTCGACCTCGACGTCCGGCGTGGCGAGATCCTCGGCGTGGTCGGCGGATCGGGGACTGGCAAGTCGGTGCTGATGCGCTCGATCATCGGCCTCCAGACGCCTGCCGAGGGCGCGATCACGGTGTTCGGGGAATCGAATATCGGCCGCGAGGAGACCGAGGCGACCGAGATCCGCAAGCGCTGGGGCGTGTTGTTCCAGGGCGGCGCGCTGTTCTCGACGCTGACGGTCGCCGAGAATGTCGAAGTGCCGCTGCGCGAATTCTATCCCGACCTGCCGCCCGCGCTACTCGCCGAGATCGCCGCGTACAAGGTCGTGATGACCGGGCTGCCGGCCGATGCCGCGAACAAGTTTCCCGCCGAATTGTCGGGCGGCATGAAGAAGCGCGCCGGGCTCGCGCGCGCGCTCGCGCTTGACCCCGAACTGCTGTTCCTTGACGAACCGACCGCCGGGCTCGACCCGATCGGCGCGGCGGCGTTCGATTCGCTGACGCAGTCGTTGCAGAAGACGCTGGGCCTGACCGTCTTCCTGATCACGCACGACCTCGATACGCTTTACGCGATCTGCGACCGTGTCGCGGTGCTCGCCGACAAGAAGGTGATCGCGGTCGGCACGATCGACGAACTGCTCGCGCTCGACCATCCGTGGATCGAGGAATATTTCAAGGGACCGCGCGGCCGCGCCGCGGTGGCGACCAAGGAGGCGCATCGCAGCGCCGACGCGGTTGCCGATGCCCACCCGACCGAAGTCCAGTCCAAGCAGTCCGCGCCGGACGACGCCGACGCGACATATGCCGAGAAAGAAGCAAGGACGCTCTGATGGAAACCCGTTCGAACCATGTCCTTGTCGGCGCCGTCGTGCTGATCCTGCTGGCGATGCTCGCGCTGTTCACCGTGTGGATCGCGCGGCTCGGTGGCACGGAAGAGAAGGAATATGACATCTTCTTCCGCCAGTCGGTCGATGGTCTGGCGCGCGGCTCCGCGGTGACCTTTTCAGGTGTGCCGTCGGGGCAGGTGAAGTCGATCTCGCTGTGGAAGAACGACCCGCAGTTCGTCCGCGTCCGCATCAGCGTGAACGAGGAGACGCCGGTGCTCCAGGGCACGACCGCGTCGATTTCGGGCGTCGGCTTCACCGGCGTCAGCCAGGTTTCGCTCGATGGCGCGCGCAAGGGTGCGCCCGCGGTCGGCTGCCCCGATTCGAACGGCCAGCCATGCCCGTATGGCGTGCCGGTCATCCCGACCAAGCAGGGTGGCCTTGGCGCGATCCTCAATTCAGCGCCGCAGCTGCTCGAGCGTCTGTCGACGCTGACCGAGCGGCTGACCGGGCTGCTGACCGATCGCAACCAGGCGTCGATCGCCGGGATCCTCGAGAACACCAATCGCCTGACCGATGCGCTGGCCGATCGCGGGCCGGAAATCGCCGCGACGCTGGCGCAGACGCGGGTCGCGATCCAGCAGGCGGGCGATGCCGCACAGCAGTTCGGCGTGCTCGCGCAGACCACCAACGGGGTGCTGTCCGAAGACGTGAAGCCGGCGATGGCCAATCTGAACAAGGCGATCCAGTCGGCACAGACCAGCGCCGAAACGCTGAACGCGGCGATCGGCGACGCGCGGCCCGGGCTGCAGGCCTTCTCGAAGACCACCATTCCCGAAGCCAACCGCCTCGTCCACGATCTGCGCACCACCGCCGCGGCGCTGTCCTCGGTCGCCGAACGTGTCGACCAGCAGGGGGCAGGCTCGCTCGTCGGGCAGCAGAAGCTTCCGGACTATAAGGGTAAGTGATGACCGCCATGAAGACACCGCTGTTCATCCTCCTCGCGGCGCTGCCGCTCAGCGCCTGCATCAGCTTTGGCGCCGCGCCGCCGCCGACCCTGCTGACGCTGACGACGCAGTCCGCGGTTGCGGTCGGGCAGAACCAGAATTCGGCGACGTCGAAGTCGATCACGCTGCAGGTGCCGACGGTGCCGCAAGCGCTGGCGACCGCGCGCGTGCCGGTGCAGGCCACCGCGACGTCGATCGCCTATGTGAAGGACGCGCAATGGGCCGAGCCGCCCGCGCGGCTGTTCGCGCGACTGATGTCCGACACGGTCGCCGCGCGCACCGGGATGGTCGTGCTGTCGACCGTCCAGGCAGTCGGCGATCCGAGTGCAATGCTGGGCGGGGAACTGCGCAATTTCGGGCTCGACGCGACGACGCGCGAGGCAGTCGTGACGTTCGATGCCTCACTGACGCGGGCAGGGATGCAGTCGGTCGAGAAGCGTCGCTTCGAGGCGCGTGTCCCGGTCGCGGCGATCGATGCGCCGTCCGCGGCGGCGGGGATCAACACCGCGGCCAATAGCGTCGCACAGCAGGTCGCGGACTGGGTCGGCCGCCCGCGCTGAGCCCGGGTCAGCCTTCGGGCTGATCCGCCTGCGCGAGCATCGCCTCAGCTTCGGCGAGGTGAAGTCGTTCGACCATTTGACCGTCTAGCCGGATCGCGCCCTTGTCCGCAGTGGCGCCGTCGGCGAACGCCGCGACCACCGTCTGCGCCCATTCGAGCTGGTCGGGGGTAGGGCCGAACGCAGTGTTCGCCACCGCGATCTGCGCCGGATGGATCAGCGTCTTGCCGTCAAAGCCGAGACCAGCGCCCTGTTCGGTTTCGGCGGCGAGGCGCGCCGGATCGTCGAGCGCGTTGCAGACGCCGTCCAGCGCCACGAGCCCGGCCGCGCGTGCGGCCGTCACGATCGCCATCAGCGCGGGGATGAGTGGCATTCGATCGACGCCCGGGCGGCAGCGCAGCTCCTTGGCGAGGTCGTTGGTGCCGGCAATCAGCGCGGTGAGCCGCGATCCCGCGGCCGCACGAGCGATCGCCGGGAGTTCGAGCACGCCGCCACAGGTCTCGATCATCGCCCAGATTGGTGGCCCGTCGGTACCCAGTGCGGCGCGGACGGCGGCAAGATCGGCAGCGCCGGAGATCTTGGGCACGAGCACCGCATCAATGCCGATACTGCGCAGCGCGGCAATGTCGTCGGCGCCCCATGGCGTATCGAGCGCGTTGATCCGCACCACCAGCTCGCGCGTACCGAAACCGCCCGTGCCGACCTCGGCAACGACACGGTTGCGTGCCGCCGCCTTCTCGTCGGGCGCCACCGCATCTTCGAGGTCGAGGATCACGACGTCGCAGGCCAGACTGCGGGCCTTGGCGATGGCGCGGGGGTTGGAGGCGGGCATGTAGAGCGCGCTGCGGCGACGGCGAAGGGTCATGACGCCCAGCCTAGAAGACTATGGCCGGGGTTTGAACCCCGGCCCGCCTGCTGCGGGGTGACGCGATCAGGTGACGACGTCGGGTGCGCTGCGGCCGGTGTGCTGCGCGATCCCCGCGATCGATTCGGCCGCCGCGACGATGCTTGCCAGCATGTCGCCGGTTTCGCGGTCGAGATCACCGCCGACGGGCTCATAGCGTTCGAGATAGACGCGCAGCGTCGCGCCGGTGGTGCCGGTGCCCGACAGGCGGAACACGACGCGGCTGCCGCCGGTGAAGAGAATGCGGACGCCCTGGTTGCGGCTGATCGAGCCGTCGGTCGGGTCGGTATAGGCGAACTCGTCCGCGGTCTCGACGGTGAGGTCGCCGAACTGCTTGCCGGGCAGGGTCGCGAGGCTTCCACGTAGCGCGGCCATCAGTGCGTCGGCGCGCGGCGTCTCGATGCCCTCGTAATCGTGGCGCGCGTAATAGTTGCGGCCGAACTTCGCCCAGTGATCGCGGGCGATTGCGTCGACGCTCTCGCCGCGAACTGCGAGGATGTTGAGCCACAGGAGCACTGCCCAGAGCCCGTCCTTCTCGCGGACGTGATCGGACCCGGTCCCGGCGCTTTCCTCGCCGCAGATCGTCGCCATGCCGGCATCGAGCAGGTTGCCGAAGAACTTCCAGCCGGTCGGCGTCTCGTACGCAGGAATGCCTAGAGCCTCGGCAACGCGGTCGGCAGCCGCGCTGGTCGGCATCGAGCGGGCGATCCCCTTGAGTCCACTGGCATAACCGGGGGCGAGGTGTGCGTTTGCCGCCAGCATCGCGAGGCTGTCCGACGGGGTCACGAAGCGGTGGCGGCCGATGATCAGGTTGCGGTCGCCATCGCCATCCGATGCCGCACCGAAATCGGGGGCGTCGGGCGCCATCATCGTCTCGTACAGCTCATGCGCGTGGACGAGGTTGGGGTCGGGGTGATGCCCACCGAAATCGGGCAGTGGGGTGCCGTTGCGCACCGTGCCCGCGGCAAAGCCCAGCCGGCGTTCGAGGATCTCTGTCGCATAGGGCCCGGTGACCGCGCTCATCGCGTCGAACGCCATCGTCAGCTTGGACGCGCGGATCGCGTCGAAGTCGAACAGCGTCTCCATCAGCGCGGCATAGTCCTCGACCGGATCGACCACCTCGACGGGCATGTCGCCGACCATGACCTCACCGTCCTGGTCGAGATCGATGTCGGCCGCGTCGACGGTCAGCCAGCGGTCGATCTCGAGCGTGCGCGCGTTGATCGCGTCGGTGATCGATTCAGGCGCGGGACCGCCATTGGCGATGTTGTACTTGATCCCGAAATCCTCGTCGGGACCGCCGGGATTGTGGCTGGCGGACAGGACCAGCCCGCCGATCGCGCCACGCTTGCGGATCATGTGGCTGGCGGCGGGCGTCGACAGTATGCCGCCACGCCCGACGATCACGCGACCAAAGCCGTTTGCGGCCGCCATGCGGATTGCGACCCGGATCACCTCGCGGTTCAGGAAGCGGCCGTCGCCACCAATCACCAGCGTCGCGCCGGCCTTGTCCTCGACCACGTCGAACACCGACTGGACGAAGTTTTCGGCATAATTGGCCTGCTGGAAGACCTTCACCTTCTTGCGCAGACCCGATGTGCCCGGCTTCTGGTCGGTATAGGGCGTGCTAGTAACGGTACGGATCATGTAGGCTCCACAAGGCTCGAATACAGGGTCGCATAACGCCGGCCACTCTCGTCCCACGAGAAGTCCGCGCGCATCGCATTGCGCTGCAACATGGCCCAGTGATCGGGGCGTGCATAGAGCGCGATCGTTCGGCGCAACGCATGGCTGAGCGCTTCGGGCGTGATACCGTCGTGCTGGATACCGGTGGCGACGCCCGCGGCGACCGCCGCCTCGTTGGCGTCGATCACCGTATCGGCCAGCCCGCCGGTGCGCGCGACGACGGGGATGCAGCCATAGGCCAGCCCGTAGAGCTGAGTCAGGCCGCAGGGTTCGAACCGCGACGGGATCAGGATCGCATCGGCACCCGCCTGGAGCAGATGCGAGACCGGCTCGTCATAGCCGATGCGAACGCCGACCCGGCCCGGATGCCGCTCGGCGGCGGCGAGAAAGGCGTGTTCCAGCCCGCTATCGCCCGACCCGAGCAGTGCCAGCCGGCCGCCGAGCGCCACCAGCTCGTCGATTGCCGCGACGAGGACGTCCATACCCTTTTGCCAAGTGAGCCGGCTGATGACGGTGAAGATCGGACCGTCGCCGGTGTCGAGGCCGTACAGCGTCTCGACCGCGCGCTTGTTGATGCGGCGGCGGGTGAGCGTGCGCGCGGTGTAGCGCGACGGCAGCGCGGCATCGGTGGCGGGGTTCCAGACCGCGGGATCGATCCCGTTGACGATCCCCGTCAGTCGATCGGCACGGACGTTGATCAGCCCTTCGAGGCCCATGCCGAATTCGCCGCGACGGATCTCGGCGGCATAGGTCGGGCTGACTGTGGTGATCGCATCGGCAGCCTCGAGCCCGGCCTTCAGGAAACCGACGCCGCCATAATATTCGATCCCGTCGAGCGCGAACGCCGCGTCGGGCAGCGCGAGGTCGGCGAAGATCTCTGCGCCATAGCGGCCCTGGAACGCGATATTGTGGATCGTGACGATCGTCTTCGCCGCCGTGCCCGGCCCGGGGGCGTAGCGCAGATAGGCGGGCGCCATTGCAGCCTGCCAGTCATGCGCGTGCAGGATGTCGAACTGCTGGCCGTCGACAACGCCCGAGGCGAGATCGGCGGCGGCCCGGCTGAACGCGGCAAAGCGCAGCCAGTTGTCGACCCAGTCGGCGCCGGTCGTGTCGCCATACGGACCGCCGCCACGCGCGAAGAGGCCGGGGGCGTCGAGGATCAGCAGTGGATGGTCGCCGATGCTTGCCGCGAGGATCCGCGCCTCGACGCCGAGCAGGTCGGTGTAGCGGTGGACGACCTTTGCCGTCCGCATGACCGCGGCGAGCGCGGGATAGCCGGGAAGGAAGGTCGTCATCGCGACGCCGTGATGCGCAAGCGCCGCGGGCAGCGCGCCGACGACATCCGCAAGGCCACCGGTCTTGATCAACGGATAGGCTTCTGACGCTACCGAGAGAACACGCATCAGCCGGGCCCCTGTCCTGATCGAGAAAGCGTCGTATACACCCTCACGCGATCAGCCGGTCGATCATGGATTTGGTTACGAGCACCACGCCGCTGTCGGTACGGCGGAAACGCTGCGCGTCGAGTTCGGCGTCCTCGCCGACGACGAGGCCGTCGGGAATGACGACGCCGCGATCGACCACGACCTTCGACAGGCGCGCGCCGCGGCCGATCTCGCAATGCGGCAGGATCACCGCCTGATCGAGCATCGAATAGCTGTGCGCACGCGTGCCCGTAAAGATCAGGCTGCGGTGGATCGACGATCCCGAGATGATGCAGTCGCCCGAAACCAGGCTCGACACCGCCTCGCCGCGGCGTCCGTCATCGGCATGGACGAACTTGGCGGGCGGGGTGACCTCCGAATAGGTCCAGAGCGGCCAGCTGCGGTCGTAGAGGTCGAGCTTGGGCACCACGTCGGTGAGGTCGATATTGGCCTCCCAGTAGGCGTCGACCGTGCCGACGTCGCGCCAATAGGCCTCGACCTCGCTGCCCGAGCGGACGCAGCTGTCGGAGAAGCGATGCGCGACCGCCTTGCCGTGCTTGACGAGGTAGGGGATGATGTCCTTGCCGAAATCGCGTGCGGATCCCGGCGTCTCGGCATCGCGGCGCAGTTCGTCGAACAGCAGCTTGGTGTGGAAGACGTAGATCCCCATTGACGCTAGCGCGATGTCCGGATTGCCCGGGATCGCGGGCGGATCGGCGGGCTTCTCGACGAACGCGGTGACATTGTCATGCTCGTCGACCGCCATCACGCCGAAGCCGACCGCCTCCATCCGCGGCACTTCGAGGCAGGCGATCGTGACGTCCGCACCGGTCTCGCAATGCTGTTGCAGGATCAGCTCGTAATCCATCTTGTAGATGTGATCGCCGGCCAGGATGACCATGTATTCGGGCGCGTGGCTCTCGATGATGTCGATATTC
Organism: Sphingomonas sp. STIS6.2; assembly: GCF_000732685.2. Classification (NCBI taxonomy): domain Bacteria; kingdom Pseudomonadati; phylum Pseudomonadota; class Alphaproteobacteria; order Sphingomonadales; family Sphingomonadaceae; genus Sphingomonas; species Sphingomonas sp. STIS6.2. The sequence continues at coordinate 64,044 of NZ_JPDP02000035.1, read as the reverse complement.
TGATAGACCGCGTCGGCGGTGCCCTCATACCATTGGAACTCGCTGATCCGCTGCGACGCGGGCAGGATGTCGAAGCTTTCGTTGCGTTCGGAGCGCAGGAAGTTCCAGCCGCTCTGAAGATGGCGGATCAGCGAATGCGCCTTGTACTGGGTCGCGACGCCGATCCGGCGGATGCCCGAGTTGATCGCATTCGACAGCGCGAAATCGATGATCCGCGCCTTGCCGCCGAAATACACCGCGGGTTTTGCGCGGGTATCGGTCAGCTCCATCAACCGACTGCCGCGACCACCGGCCAGCACATACGCCATTGCGTCGCGCGCCAGTGGCTGTCCCCGCCGTTCAACCATGTCCGTCTCTCCCTAATCGTCCGCCGTATAACGCCCCGTTACCCGCGGCTTGTTCCGTCTCAGCCCTCAAACTCGAGCATGATCGTCGCGAGCGGGGGCAAGGTGACCCACGCCGCGCCGTCCTCCGCGACCACGCCGCCGAGGTTGCCGAGCCCGCTGCCCCAATATTCATGCGCGTCGCTGTTGATGATCTCGCACCAGCGGCCGTCGAGCGGCAGCGGGATGCGGTAAGGCGCGCGCGCGATCGGCGTCATGTTGGCGATGACGGCGACGGGCTTCGCGCCAGGTGCCTTGCGCAGCCAGGCGAAGACCGAATTGGCAGCGTCGTCGGCGATCAGCCATTCGAAACCCTCGGCCTCGCAATCGCGCGCATGGAGCGCGGGCTTGTCGCGATAGACCGTGTTGAGGTCGCGGACGAGGTTGCGGATGCCCTCATGGCTGCGGCTGTTGCGCAGGCACCAGTCGAGCGCGCGACCTTCGGACCATTCGCGGCGCTGCGCGAATTCCTGCCCCATGAAGAGCAATTTCTTGCCCGGATAGCCCCACATGAACGCGTAATAGGCTCGCAGATTGGCGAATTGCTGCCAGTCGTCGCCGGGCATCTTGGTCAGCAGCGAACCCTTGCCGTGGACGACCTCGTCATGGCTGAGCGGCAGGACGAAATTCTCGCTGAACGCATAGACCAGGCCGAAATTGATCTCGCCGTGATGATGCTTCCGGTGCAGCGGATCACGCGCCATGTACTGGAGCGTGTCGTGCATGAAGCCCATGTTCCACTTGAACCCGAAGCCCAGGCCACCACTCTTGCCGTCGTCGCCGACGGGGGCGGAGACGCCCGGCCATGAGGTCGATTCCTCGGCGATCGTGAAGATGCCGGGATGCTGGCCGTACACCGCGCGGTTCATGTCGCGCAGGAACGCGACCGCTTCCCAGTTCTCGCGCCCGCCGGTGTCGTTGGGGATCCATTCGCCCGCCTCGCGCGAATAATCGCGGTACAGCATCGACGCGACCGCATCCACGCGAAGCCCGTCGATATGATAGCGCTCGGCCCAGAACAGCGCGTTGTTGACGAGGAAGGACGATACTTCGCGCCGCCCGAAATTGTAGATCGCGGTGTTCCAGTCGGGGTGGAAGCCGAGCCGCGGGTCTTCATGTTCGTAGAGCGCGGTACCGTCGAAATGCGCGAGCCCGAACGCATCCGTGGGGAAATGCGCCGGCACCCAGTCGAGCAGCACGCCGATCCCCGCCAGATGCGCACCGTCGACGAACCGCGCGAACCCCTCGACATCGCCGAACCGCGCGGACGGCGCGTAAAGCCCGGTGGTCTGATAGCCCCAGCTCGGATCATAGGGATGTTCGCTGATCGGCATGAACTCGATGTGCGTGAAGCCCATCTCGACCACGTACGGGATCAACCGGTCGGCGAGCGCATCCCAGGTCAGGAACCAGCCCTCGGCATCGCGGTCCCATGATCCTGCATGCACCTCATAGATGCTGATCGGCACGCGGCGCGGATCGACCGAGGCCCAGTGTTTGCGGTGGCTCGTATCCGCCCATTCGTGCGCGAGCGTGCGGGTGATCGACGCGGTCGCGGGACGCAGTTCGCTGGCAAAGGCGAAGGGATCGGCCTTCAGCGGCTGGAGCCGGCCATCGGGACCGACGATCTCGTATTTATACGCGCGATATTCGGCGATGTCGGGGATGAAGATCTCCCAGACGCCGACGTCGCCGCGCCTGCGCATCGCATGGCGGCGGCCATCCCAGTCGTTGAAGTCGCCGACCACCGAGACGCGCTGCGCATTGGGGGCCCAGAGCGCGAAATGCACGCCCGGCGCGCCTTCGTGCTCGATCAGGTGCGCGCCCAACTTATCATGGAGGCGGTGGTGATTGCCCTCCGCCATCAGCAGGTCGTCGATCGGGCCGAGCACCGGACCGAAGCTGTACGGGTCGGTCACCCACCAGTCCGTGCCGCCGCCCTCGGCGTGATATTTCACCGGTTGCGGATCGCCGTCGATCGGCCCCTCGAACAGGCCGCGATCGTCGATCCGGGGGAGGGTGCCGAGTGTCGTGCCGTCGAGCGCATGCGCCTCAGCGGTCGTCGCACCCGGCAGCCACGCGCGCGCAAACGTGCCGCCGGGGCCGGCATGCACGCCGAGCAGCGAGAAGGGATCGTCGTGACGCCCCTCCAGCAGGGCAACGATGGCGCCTTCGGGTGGCTTCACATTACCGTCCAGATATCGCGGGCATATTCACGGATCGTGCGGTCCGAGGAGAACCAACCCACCCGCGCGACGTTGCGCACGGTCGAGGCGACCCAAGCGTCGCGATCGTTCCAGCGCGTGTCGACGCTGCGCTGCGCGGTGGCATAGCTGTCGAAATCAGCGGCGAGCATGAACCAGTCGCCCTCGTACAGCCCGCCCATCAGCCCGGCGTAGCGCTGACGATCATCGGGCGAGAACACGCCCGAGGCGATCGCCGAGACCGCCTGGCAGAGCTCGTTCGACCCGTCGATCACGCTGCGCGGATCATAGCCCGATGCGCGCTTCGCTTCGACCTCGTCTGCGGTCATCCCGAAGATGAAGATGTTGTCGTCGCCGACCCGGTCCTTGATCTCGATATTCGCGCCGTCGAGCGTGCCGATGGTCAGCGCGCCGTTCATTGCGAACTTCATGTTGCCGGTGCCCGACGCCTCGAGCCCCGCGGTCGAGATCTGTTCGCTGAGATCGGCGGCGGGGATGATCTGCTCCGCGAGCGACACATTATAGTTGGGCAGGAACGCGACCTTGAGCAGTCCACCGACCGACGGGTCCGAATTGATCCGGCGCGCGACGTCGTTCGCCAGTTTGATGACGAGTTTCGCATTGTGATAGCTCGACGCCGCCTTGCCCGCGAACAGCTTCACGCGGGGCGTCCAGTCGCGTTCGGGATGGCTGCGGATCTGGTCGTACAGCGCGACCGTCTCGATGATGTTGAGCAGCTGGCGCTTATATTCGTGAATGCGCTTGATCTGCACGTCGAACAGCGCGTCGGGGTCTATGCGCAGCCCCATGCTGTCCTTGATATGATTTGCCAATGCCACCTTGTTCGAACGCTTCACCGCCCAAAACCGCTCCCTGAACGCGGAATCGTCGGCAAAAACATCGAGATCGATCAGCCGTTCGGCATCATCGAGGAAGCCGTCGCCGATCGCGTCGCGGATCAGCGTGGTGAGGCCGGGGTTGCATTGCTGAAGCCAGCGGCGCGGCGTGATCCCGTTGGTCTTGTTGTTGATCCGCGTCGGATAGAGGCGGTGGAGATCCGCGAAGACCGTCTTCTTCATCAGCTGCGTATGCAGCGCCGCGACGCCATTGACGCTGTGCGATCCGGCAAAGGCGAGGTTGGCCATCCGCACGCGCCGCTCGCCGCCTTCGTCGATCAGGCTGATCGCGGCGATTGCGCGGTCGTCTATCCCTGTGACCCCGCGTGCCTCGCGCAGCAGCCTTGCGTTGATCGCGTAGACGATCTGCATGTGCCGCGGCAGCAGGCGCTCGAACAGCGGCAGCGGCCAGCTCTCCAGCGCCTCGGGCAGCAGCGTGTGGTTGGTGTAGCCGAAGGTCGCGCGCGTGATCTTCCACGCCTCGTCGAATGCGAATTCGTGATGATCGATCAGCAGCCGCATCAGCTCGGCGACCGACACCGCGGGGTGGGTGTCGTTCAGCTGGATCGCAGCCTTGTCGGGCAGCGTGCGGATGTCGCCGAAATACTGGATGTGGCGGCGGACGATGTCCTGGATCGAGGCGGACGAGAAGAAATATTCCTGCCGCAGCCGCAGCTCCTGCCCCGCGGCGGTCGAGTCGTTGGGATAGAGCACGCGCGTGAGCGTCTCGGCGCGGAGCTGGTCCGCAAGCGCACCAGAAAAGTCGCCCGCGTTGAACCGGTCGAGCTTGATCGGATCGAACGCGCGCGCGGTCCATAGCCGCAGCGTGTTGACGTGTTCGCCGCGCCAGCCGACGACGGGGGTGTCGACCGCCATCGCCTCGACCGCCTCTGCGGGACTCCAGTGAACCTGGCCGCTGTCGGTCGCGATGACCTCGCCGCCGAAGCCGATGAAATAGGCGCTCTCGCGGCGTTCGAACTCCCAGGGATTGCCGTGCGCGAGCCAGCTTTCGGGCATCTCGACCTGCCAGCCATCGTCGATCCGCTGGCGGAACATGCCGTTCACATAGCGGATGCCATAGCCATAAGCGGGCAGCGCGAGGCTCGCCATGCTCTCCATGAAGCACGCCGCCAGCCGCCCGAGCCCGCCATTGCCGAGCGCCGCATCGGGCTCGATCTCCTCGAGCGCGGCAAGGTCGACGCCGTGCAGCGCGAGCGCCCGCGACACCTCGCCGCTGCGTTGCAGGTTGGTCACCGCATCGCGCAGCAGCCGGCCGATCAGGAATTCGAGGCTGAGATAATAGACGCGCTTGGCGCCCGCCGCATGCGCCGCCTTGGTCGATGCCATCCAGCGTTCGACGATGTCGTTGCGCACGGTGAGGATCGTTGCCGCGAGCCAGTCGTGCGGAAGCGCGGCCTGCGCATCCTTGCCGATCCGGTGGACGAGCGTGTCGAGGATCGAATCGGCCAGCGACTGGACGGAGCGCTGCAGGGCGGGGTTTGCGGTCACGCGAATTCCGGATCTCGTTGTCGTCACCGGTGATCCTAGCCGCGCGGACACCTTTGTCACGCGGACTTGCGAGGTCGCGGGACGCGATCGGCCAGTTAGCCGTGCATCCCCTGATCCATGTCAGTTTATCTCAGAGCATGCCGATCAGCAGCGTCGCGTTGAGGCCGATAATGACCGCGGCGATGACCCAGGCGAGCGCTTTGAGCCAGACCGGGCTGACGAGCGAACCCATGATTCGCGCGTCCCCGGTGAACTTGACGAGCGGCACGACCGCGAAGGGGAGCTGGAGGCTCAGCACGACCTGGCTCAGTACGAGCAGCCGGGTCGCGCCCGCATCGCCCGCGGCGCCGACGACGAATACCGCGGGGATGATCGCGAGCAGCCGCGTCACCAGCCGGCGTAACCAGACGGGCATGCGCAGGTCGAGGAAGCCCTCCATCACGATCTGGCCGGCGAGCGTGCCCGTCACCGTCGAATTCTGCCCCGAGGCGAGCAGCGCGACTGCGAACACGACGCTCGCGGCCCCCATGCCGAGCATCGGCGCGAGCAGCGCATGCGCCTGGTCGATATCGGCGACGTCGGTGCGCCCGGCGACGTGGAAGGTCGCAGCGGCGAGGATCAGGATCGCGGCGTTGATGAAGAAGGCGAGGCCGAGCGCGATCGTGCCGTCGATCGTCGCCATCGTCACCGCGTCGCGCTTGCCCGCCTCGGTCGGCGCGAACGCGCGCGTCTGGACGATCGACGAGTGGAGATAGAGGTTGTGTGGCATCACCGTCGCACCGAGGATGCCGATCGCGATATAGAGCATCGCCGGGTTGGTGACGATCTCGGTCGTCGGCACCAGCCCGCCGAGCACGCCCGCCATGTCGGGCCGCGCGAGGAACAGCTCGAAGATGAAGCAGCCGGCTATGATCACCAGCAGCGCGACGATGAACGCCTCGAGCTTGCGGAAGCCGAAGCGTTGCAGCGCTAGGATCAGGAACACGTCGAGCGCGGTGAGCACGACACCCCAGACCAGCGGTAGCCCGAACAGCAGTTTGAGCGCGATCGCGGTGCCGAGCACTTCGGCCAAATCGCAGGCGATGATCGCGATCTCGCACAGGAACCAGAGCACGACCGAAACGCGCTTCGAATAATGCGCGCGGCAGGCCTGGGCGAGGTCGAGCCCGGCGACGATGCCGAGCCGTGCGGACAGCGCCTGAAGCACCATCGCCATCAGGTTGGACAGCAATACGACCGACAGGAGAGTGTAGCCGAACGCCGAGCCGCCGGCGATGTCGGTAGCCCAGTTGCCCGGATCCATATAGCCGACCGCGACGAGATAGCCCGGCCCGACGAACGCAAACAGCCGCCGCCAGAAGGGCGCGCCTTCGGGGATCGCGACGGTGCGATAGCTGTCGGACAGCGAATGGGCGAGGGCGGAGCTGGGCGGCGGCATCGCGGGTGCTTTGCCGGATGGGAGCTGAGGGGACAAGCGGTTCGGTTGGCAGGCGGATATCGGGCGGGCGGCGCGCGGCTCTTCTTGCTCCCGTCATCCTGACTTTCGTCAGCATGACGGGAGGGGGCGAGTGGGGTCTCGCGGGCTTGGCCACGCTTGAGCGGCCGCGGTCAGATCACCTTCATGTCGGCCTGGTAATGATGCCATAGGAAGATCGCTGCCGCGCCGCGGTGCGGGCGCCAGGCTTCGGCGAGTTCGCGGGTCAGCTTCTCGCTCGGGCGGGCGTCGTGGCCGAGGATGCGGCCGATCTCGATCTGGACCGCAAGGTCGCCCGCGGGCCAGATGTCGGTGCGGCCCTCGGCGAACAGCAGATAGATTTCCGCCGACCAGCGGCCGATCCCCTTGACCCGGACCAGCGCTGCGATCGCCTCCTCGTCGTCGGCGGGCAGGTTCGTCAGGTCGAGCCGGCCGCTCGTGACCTCGTCGGCGAGGCTGCGGGCATAGCCGAGTTTCTGCCGCGACAGCCCCGCGCTGCGCAGCGTCTCGTCGCTGGCGGCGGCGATGTTGGCGGGGTCCGCGGCACCGCCGACGAGCGCGTCGAGCTTGTTCCAGACCGATTGCGCGGAGGCGACGCTGACCTGCTGGCCGAGGATAGTGCGAAGCAAGGTCGCGAAGCCGCGCTCGCTGATCCGCGGGGCAGGGTGGCCCTTGTTCGCGACCGCCACCGCGAAGGCGGGTTCGATCGCACACAGCGCGGTCATGGCAGCCTGCAACTGATCGGCGTTCAGGCCCATGACGCGAACCTTGCAGCTTGATCGGGGCGGCGGCGCGCGGCATGGACCGCGCACGGTTTTTCGGAGGACAGCATGCCCAAGCTTATCGTCGTGACGCGGGACGGGGAAGAACGCGAGCTCATGGGCGAAACGGGTCTTTCGGTCATGGAAGTCATCCGCGACGCCGGGATCGACGAGATCCTTGCCCTGTGCGGCGGCTGCTGCTCCTGCGCCACCTGCCACGTCCATGTCGACCCGGAATTTGCGGCCAAACTCAAGCCGATGAGCGAGGACGAGAACGACCTGCTCGATTCGACCAGCGACCGCGACGACTATTCGCGGCTGTCGTGCCAGATCGACATGACCGATGCGCTTGACGGGCTGAAGGTCCGGATCGCCGCCGAGGATTGATCCGGTCCCTCCCCCCCGCGGGGGAGAGGGAGAAGGTTAGCGCGTCGTCACCGCGTAGAGTGCGATCGCGGCGGCGTTCGAGACGTTGAGGCTCTCGACCTTTTCCGAGATGGGGAGCTTAGCGAGTTCGTCGCAGTGATCCTCGGTGTTCTTGCGCATGCCTTCGCCCTCGGCACCGAGCACGATTGCGATGCGCTGCGTACCCATCGCGTCGGACAGTGTCTGTGTCGCATGGCCGGTGAGGCCGATCCGCCAGAACCCGGCTGCGGCGATTTCCTCGAGTGCGCGAGCGAGATTGACCACGCGGATCCACGGCACCGTCTCGAGCGCACCCGACGCGGCGCGGGCGATCGTGCCCGATTCGGGCGGTGCGTTGCGGTCGGGGGTGACGATGCCGAGCGCATCGAACGCCGCTGCCGAGCGCAGTATCGCGCCGACATTGTGCGGATCGGTCACGCCGTCGAGGATGACGAGCGGACGGTTGTCGTCCTTGCCATGCTCGAGCAGGTCGGCGAGCCACATGTCCTCGAGCGGCTCGACCTCGATCACCACGCCCTGATGCGGGGCGTCGCCCGGCACCAGTCGCGCGAGATCGGTTGCCTCGGCGAAGGTCACCGGCACGGCCGCGGGCAGGTCGAACCCGGCCAGCGCCTCGCGCGTGCCCATGATCTTGCGCACCGTGCGTTCGGGATTGGCGAGCGCTGCGCCCACGGCATGCTTGCCCCAGAAGCGCGGACGCCCCGCGGGGGCCTTGCTCGGCCGATGGCCCTTGCGTGCTGCCATCAGAGCGCTCCCGTCATCATATCAGTCATCGTCATCGCTATATCCATAAGGGTCGGTCACCACCGGCTTGGTCGGCAGTGGCGTGCGTGGCAGCGCCTTGTCCGCATTCGCCGCGCTGAGCAACACCGATGCGAGCACGATCGACGCCTGGCGCATGTCGTCGGCCTTCAGGTGATCGAAGGTGTCGGCCGACGTATGATGGATCCGGCTGCCATAATCGAGCGGATCCTGGATGAACTGGAACCCCGGCACGCCGACCTGCTGCAGGAAGACGTGATCGGTGCCGCCGGTCGGCCGCAGGACGACGTTCGACGCGCCCATCGACGCGAACGGGCTGAGCCAGTCGCGAAAGATCGGCACGACCGCGGGGTTGGTCTCCGCATAGAGCCCGCGCAATTTGCCCGAGCCATTGTCGATGTTGAAATAGGCAGCGAGGTCGGCATGACCCGGCAGCGGGGTGATCGGCCATTTCTGCGAAAAGCCGTAATAGCTCTGCATGCCCGTCTGCGACGGGTCGTTGGGGCTGCCGCGCGTCGCCAGATGGCGGGTGACATAGGCCATCGAACCCAGAATGCCCTGCTCCTCGCCCGACCAGAGCGCGAACCGGATCGTCCGCTTCGGGCGGACGCCGGTTGCGGCCAGGATGCGGGCAGCCTCCATGATCATCGCCGAGCCCGCCGCATTGTCGGCGGCACCGTCCGCAGCGACCCAGCTGTCCAGATGCGCGCCCGCCATGACATAGCCGGCCTTCGGATCGGTCCCGGGAATGTCGGCGATGATGTTGTACGCCTGCGCATCGCTGTCGTCGAAGCGGACGTCGCTGACGATCTCGAGCGTCGGGGCGGGGCCCGCCTTGGCGAGCCGGGCGAGGCGGCGGTAATCCTCCGCGGCGATCTGTACGCCCGGCAGTGCGGGCGTGTCGCCGACACCGAACAGATAGCCTTCGCCGCTGACCAGCTTGCCGTCGTGATAGGCCATCGTCGCGGTCGCGACCGCGCCTTCACCCTTCAGGAACGCATCGAGTTTCTTCGAGAAATCGAGCCGCTTCATCCGGCGGTCGGCGGCATCGGGGTCGTAATTCGGCTGCTGGAACCGGTCGAGCTTGGCGATATCCTCGCCACTCAGCCGCTTGAACGCGGGCTCGGCGGGTTCGTCGCCGGTGCCGGGCCGCGTGAGCATCACGATCCTGCCGCTGAGCTTGCCGCGCCATTTCGCGAAGTCGCGCTCGCGCGACATCGGTGCGACGATCACGGGCGCGCTCAGCGCAGTGCCGTTCGTGCCCGGCGTCCAGGCAATGGGAATCGCGGTCAGCTGTACCATGCGCGGGGTCGTCATCCGCACGCTCGACCGTTCGATCGACCAGCCGCGACCGAATGCGAACCCTTCCTTGTGGACATTCGTGAGGCCCCAGTCGGCGAGACGGCGCTGCGTCCACGCCTCCGCCGTGCGCATCGACGGCGAATTGGTGAGCCGCGGGCCGATCACGTCGGTCAGATGCTGGACGGTCACCATGACCTGGCTGTGATTGGTCCCTTCGTCGATGATGCGGTTGACCATGGGCTGATCAGGCTTCGCGGTGCCGCCACGCTCCTTGGCGGCCGCGGGGCTGAGCGCGACGAACGTTAGGGTCGTAGCGAAAATGGCAAGTCGGCACGGGCGCGATTGGTGCATGAAGGTCCCCCTGGGCAATTTTTTATGCCGGAAAGGCTATGCGGGGGCGGAAGTTGGCGCAACCCGCGTTGACAGCACCGACAAGCTTCGCCATTGAGCCGCCTCGCTCGAAAGAGTGGCCCCTTTGGACAGGTGGCCGAGTGGTTAAAGGCAGCAGACTGTAAATCTGCCCGGGTTTCCCGTACGCTGGTTCGAATCCAGCCCTGTCCACCAGATCTTTGCGGTATTGCCGCCCAAGCTTTGGTCCTTCGCCGGTAGCAAGGCCAGGCGCGAACCTCACAACCTTCAGATCTGTGCCGGGATGTCGTGCGGACATTGTGCGCGAAAATGCGTCCCGCGACGGCATTCGGCGCGCTTCAAACAGGGATGCCTAACCGCGGAATTGCGGTTAATGTAGGTCTATGTCTGCCAGCCGCATTGATCTCCTGACCGAAGCGCAACGGGCCTGTCTTCGACTGGTCCTGACGCATCACAATTCGAAGGAGATCGCAGCGCTGCTCGGCGTGTCGCCGTCGGCGATCGACAAGCGGATCGAACGCGCGGTTCAAGTGCTGGGCGCAGGGTCGCGGTTCGAGGCTGCGCGGCTGTTGCAACGGCATGAGACCGCCGGGGATTTCGATGTGCCCGCAGAGCCCCGCGTCATGCCCTCCGCCACGCCCGCGCCCCGCGCTGCGAACGACAGGACGGAGGACGGGACGTCGCCAACGCCGTCGTCCGACCTGCTGGTCGCGACGTATGATCGGCTCCCATCCGAACCAATCGACGTAGCGCGCGCGCCGTCGCATCCGCCACAGGTCGGCCAGGACGATCCATGGGGGCTTGTCCGCCGCTTCATGGGGATGACGCCCGGAGGCGGACCGGAGGGAGCGGCGCGGAACCGCCTGTCCAAGGGGGACAGGCTGATCCGACTGGTCGGGCTCATGGCGTTGCTGGCGATCACCACGGTGGCGCTGGTGACGATGACGATGACCATGACGAGCCTGTTCAGGCAGGTTCGCGGCAGCGCCGCCTCTCCCCGGGTTGAGCATTCGTCGCGCTGGGGTGGGAAATTCGACATGTTGAAGGAACGTCGTCAGGCAACCGACAGGGTTACCGCGGACTTTCTGAAGGCAGAGGCAGCGGTCGACCAGGCCGCGTCGCTCGCTGCTTCCTGCGTCGCGACCTTGTTGCAGCAGCGTGCGGCGGCAAGATTGCCGGTCGCGACCGGGATCGCCGCGCTGCAACTCGTCGCGGATGCATCGTCCGATCTGATCAAGGCCCGCCAGCGCTTCGTCGACGCGCACCGGGCGCTGGTCGCGGTACGCAGCGAAATCGGCCTCGGTGCCTTTTATGCCTATGGTGACGAGGGCGAGTGTCCGCCCAACGAAGGGGCTTTGCGCGACGATGCGCGACTGCACCTCGTCGTTGCCGCCTGACGACGCGGCCGGTGGATCGCTTGACCCGATAACGTGGACCGCGTCTGGATCTTCAACGCGCTGCAACTGGCGGCGACCGGCTATGCATTCTGGCGTGGCGGTGCCCCCGAGCGGCTGACCGGGCTTGCCCTGCTGCTCGCGGCACTGGCCACGCGGATGTTTCACCAGCTTGGCGCAGGCGAGTTCGTCGACGTCGAGATCGGTATCATGACCGTCGACATCGTCCTGCTCGGCGTGATGATCGCCATCACGCTGCACGCCGATCGGTTCTGGCCGGCCTGGGTCACCGCGCTCCATGCACTGGGGACCGGGGCGCATCTGGCCCGGGCGATCAACCCCGACGTGATCCGGCTCGCTTATGCGGTCCTGTCGGTCATGTGGAGCTACCCCATCGTCCTGCTGCTCGCCGTCGGAACGATGCGGCATGCCAGACGGGTCCGGTCGCGAGGCTGGGATCTCGACTGGAGCCGCCAGGACCCGACCCTTCCTTAGCCCTGCATCTGAGGCTTTAAATGTCTTATGCCATTCCTTTCATGCGACTCTTGAACGGCGCACGGCCCGGGCCGGCTCTTGCACCCGCCGCCGTCGATCCCGCCCGCCTGGTGAGCGCTGCCAAGCATCTGTACGAACTGCGTCGCCAGCGCGACGCGGCATTCGGTGCGGACCTGTTCTCCGAACCCGCCTGGGACATGCTGCTCGACCTGTTCATCTCGCATCACGAGGGGCGTCAGCTCAGCGTGTCCGCGGTGTGCATCGGTGCGCGGGCGCCCTCGGCGACGGCGCTGCGCTACCTTGCGATCCTGCAGGAGGCGGGTCTCGTTCTGCGGACCCGCGACAAAAATGACGGTCGACGATCGCATATTCAGCTGTCGGTCGTCGGGCGTCAGCGGATGAGCGATCTGCTCGCGGGTCTGGTGGATTGCTGATCCGCAAGCCGGCCGGGTGACCGGTCGAGCTTGGCGGACGGACGAACAAGATCCCTGCGGCCGGCGCCGACCGGGCGTCTTCGCGGCTGCTGCCGCGCGGCTCGATACGCCGCGCATGGCGGGCCCCGATCCGGCCGTCCGCCATCCAAAGCTTGTAAAATTGCGCCTGTGATGGCATGTAAGTCTCGGATACCCGTCAATTTTACTGGTTTGCGGGCCTCCCAATAGATTCCGGCAAATGGGCGAGGACTTTGAGCAACGGTTGTGCTCGGTCGATCGCTTCTGTGCGTCTTTCGGCCGATCCTGCGCAGCCCATCCATCATCCGGCGATGCGCCCTTAGCCGTCTCCGCCCCTCGGGGGCCGGGATCGGGGGCGGGCAGGCGGTAACGAAAAAGGCATCATAGTGCGAATTGGATCGAACGACGACACGCGGACCGCCGAGCAGGCAGGCGATGCCCCGGCGGCCGGCACGGGCGTAACGCGCCGCAATCTTCTAGGCTCGGCGATCGTTGCAGGCGTCGCGGGGACCTCCGCCATGGTCCCCCTGTCGCCGGCGCAGGCCGCGACGACGGAACGGTCGGTCGACGTGCTGCTGATCGGCGGCGGCATCATGAGCGCGACGCTCGCCGTGCTGCTGCGCCAGCTCGAGCCGAGCTGGACGATCGAGCTGGTCGAGCGGCTCGACAAGGTTGCCGAAGAGAGCTCGGGCGGCTGGAACAACGCGGGCACCGGCCATTCGGCGCTGTGCGAACTGAACTATACGCCGGTCAACGCGGCCGACGGCCGTGTCGAGATCGCCAAGGCGGTCGAGATCAACGAGCAGTTCCAGGTCACGCGCCAGTTTCTCAGCCACCAGGTCAAGGCCGGCATGCTCGGCGCACCGCGGACGTTCATCAACTCGACCCCGCACATGAACCTCGTCTGGGGCGACGCGAATGTCGCCTTCCTGCGCAAGCGCTGGGAAGCGCTGGGCGCCAGCCCGCTCTTCTCGGGCATGGAATTCTCCACCGACCGCGCCCAGATCGCCAAATGGGTGCCGCTGATGATGCAGGGCCGCGACGCGTCGCTGCCGCTTGCGGCGACCCGCTCGCCGCTCGGCACGGACTGCGACTGGGGCACGGTGACGCGGCAATATATCGCCGCGCTCGACAAGCAGGCGAATTTCACGCTGACGACGGGGCATGAGGTTCGTTCGCTCGAGCGCAATGCCAAGGGCGGCTGGGAAGTCACCGCGCGCGACATGAAGACCGACGACAAGCAGGTCATCAATGCGCGCTTCGTCTTTGCCGGCGCGGGTGGCGGCGCACTGCCGATCCTGCAGAAGTCGGGCATCCCCGAGGCGGACGACTATGCCGGCTTTCCGGTCGGCGGATCCTTCCTGGTCGCGGACAAGCCGGAGATCACGCACCGCCATCTCGCCAAGGTTTACGGCAAGGCCGCGGTCGGCTCACCGCCCATGTCGGTGCCGCATCTCGACACCCGCTATCTCGACGGCAAGCAGGCGCTGCTGTTCGGACCGTTCGCGACCTTCTCGACCAAGTTCCTGAAGCAGGGGTCCTATTTCGATCTGCCTGCATCGGTGACGATCGACAATTTCCGGCCGATGGTCGCGGTCGGCTGGGACGATTTCGCGCTGGTCGAATATCTCGCAGGGCAGCTGATCATGTCGGATGCCGACCGGATGGAGGCGTTGCGCGAATATTTCCCCGGCGCCAAGGACGGCGACTGGCGCCTGTGGCAGGCGGGCCAGCGCGTGCAGATCATCAAGCGTGATCCTGAAAAGGGCGGCGTGCTGAAGCTGGGCACCGAGATCGTCGCGTCGAAGGACGGCTCGATCGCGGCGCTGCTCGGCGCGTCGCCGGGTGCGTCGACCGCGCCGTCGATCATGCTCGACCTGCTCAAGAAGGTGTTTCCGAACCGGCTGTCGACCGCCGGCTGGCAGGCCAAGATCCGCGAGATCGTCCCGAGCTACGGCATCAAGCTCAATGAGCATCCCGAACTGCTCGCCGATCACTGGGGCAATACCGCCGATACGCTGCAACTCGCCATCGCCTCGCCGGCCGTCCATGTCGCGACCAAGCCCCGGCCCGCCGCGATGCGCGTCAAGCCGGACCGCAGCCCCGACCTCGCCCTCTGACCTCTGTCCTCGATCGCGCCCTCCCCGGCATTGCCGGGGAGGGGTAAGCGATGGCGCGCAGGCGGGCCCTGCTGGCGGGAAATGCCTCATATCCGATCCACCCCGATAACGAAGATCGCCCACCTTGCGGTCATGCGTGAGCGATCATCAGAACGCCAGAATAGTAAAGCCGTCGAAATCATGTCGACCTGGGACGGTCTTGGTCAAAAAACACGATAGACTTGTCTGTCGATGCCCCCGACAGTTCTCTCGATATTCGTGTTTTGCCCCGCCTAATCGGGATAAGCGCTGGGGGAATGTATATGCAGCCTGTCCGGGCCGCCGAACACTCGAAACGTCGCTTTGTCGCACTGGATGGGTTGAGGGGGGTCGCGGCGCTGATGGTCGTGGCATACCATATCGGTATCTTCCTGAAGTTCCCGAGCGGAATGACGGTCCATGGTAATATCGCGGTGGACTTTTTTCTGTGTCTTAGCGGTTTCGTCCTCGCCTTCGCCCACGAGCGGCGGTTGCGCGAGGGCGGGGGTGAGCTGGCGCGCTTTCTGGTGTCACGGGTGGTTCGGCTCTGGCCAAGCGTGCTCGCCGGATCGGTGGTGGCCGTGCTCGTGGCGCTCGGCATGGCGGGCGGTCCGGGGGCGTCATCCGCCTATCGGGCGTTTGCCCTGTCCCTCGTCGTCCTGCCGCGGCTCGAGGGGCAGAACCTGGTCTGGTTCAACGGCGTCTATTGGTCGCTTTTTGCAGAGATCCTCGTCAATCTGCTTTGGGCGATATCCGTCAAGGCGCTTGGCAATCGACGGCTGATCGCGATCGCCTTCATCCTTTCGGTCGCGATCACCTGGATCGCCATCGACCATAATAGCGTCCATTTCTTTTATCAGTCGGTCGATATGATCGTGCCAACGACGGTCAGGGCCTTGGCGTCCTTCTGCATGGGGGTGGTCGTATACCGGATCTACGAGGCGCGTCGCGTGAAGGCGGATGTTGCGCCGGTGATCCTGGTCGCCGCACTCCTCTTTCCGATGATCGTGCCCGGCGTCTCCTGGTTTGGCATCCCGCTGTCGCTCTTCTACATCCTGTGCGCCAACCCGATGATCGTTTTGCTCGGCGCACTTGGACAGCGTGAGCAGTCGCGCGTGCTGACATGGCTGGGGAATATCTCCTTCCCGCTATATGCCACGCATCTGCCGGTCGTCATGCTGCTCTCTCGATTGGTGGCGGGCCAGCCGCTCGCCGAGCGACTGATCGCAGCGGTCGGTATTGTGGGGGCTGCGCTGATCGTGGCGGAGGTCGTCCGCCGCTACGTCGAAAAGCCGGCGCTCGCCTATCTGGGTGCGCGCCTGCTCGTCCCGCGTCGTGCCGTCTCGGTCGGCTAGCGCGAGGCGACGAGCGGCGGCGGCCGATGCTCGGCCTCGGCACGCAGAAAGGCCCTCCACGCATCGACGAAGGTCGGCATCGAGAACGCGTCGAGACGCGCCTCGAGATCGACCCGCCGTGCCGCGATCTGGTCCGGGCGGAGTTCGGCGAGTTGTATCATCCCCGCGGCGATGGCCTCGACGGAGTGCGGATCCACCGCGATCGCACTTGGTCCCGCGACCTCTTCGAGGACGCTGTCGGCGCTGATCAGCGGCACCAGTCCGTTGCGCATCGCTTCTGCGACGGGGACGCCGAATCCTTCGAGAAGGCTCACCAGCACGAACCCCCGCGCATGCGCATAGAGCCAGCGCAACTGCTCGTCCGAGACATAGGGCAGGAGGATGACGCCGGGGGTTTGACCGGCCTCGGCGATGACGGCCTCGGATCCCGGCTCGCGACTGCCGCAGATGACATAGCGATAGCCCGCATCGGCGAGGCCCGCGTGCGCGAATGCGCGGATGCTGGCCAGCTGGTTCTTGCGGCGCCCGATGCTGCCCACGGTCAGCAGAAACAGGCCTTCGACGCCGTCCACGGCGTGTTGCGCGCCACCCGCCACGCGGTGCGGATCGGCGGATAGATCACGGTGGCGGGGGACCCGGTGCCATAAAGGCGCTGAAATGCCACCTTAGATGCCCGGCTGACAAAGGCCATGCGGGGCTGGCGTTCGGCAATGCGTGCATAGACCCGCTCGTAGAGCGCGGTCACGGACGGGGCGAAGAGTTCGGGATGCGTCAGGGGGCCGAGATCATGGCACAGCACGGCATCATGCGACGTGACGTGCCAGCCCAGGACGGTCATCGGATCGAGATGAAGGACCGCGCGTCGGCTCCGCTGTCGCGGCACCAGCCTGGGATACCGGGCTCTGAGGCGATCCTCTTCGGCCCATAATCGACCGATGACTTTGCGGGACAAGGCATTGACGCCGACCCTTTCGGGAAGTCTCCATATCTTCACGCTGCGAAATACCTCCGGCAGCGTGTCGATAATGTCCCTGCCGATAAAATACTTTCCGGTTCGATTGTGAAGCGAAAGGGTGAAGTCGACGTCCCATCATTGAAAAGACTTGCTAATAGTATTTCATCCCGAAATCATCGGTAATATGCGCCATAGAGCTACCAGAAATCAGCAAATGGGTCATGTCGAAATCGGAATGGTCAGCCCGATTTCTAACAATCAGAAAATGCGGCGGGGCGGGTGCTGTGAGGCAGAGAGTTCGCCATGCCGGCTATCGCCGCTTATAACAGCGCATCTCACGGCATAGTCAGGTAATGATCGGGTCACGTCCGTCGAGACTGGTCGGCGCTATTGAAACCGATGGAGCGGGTAACGGGAATCGAACCCGTGTATTCAGCTTGGAAGGCTGCTGTACTACCATTGTACTATACCCGCGAAGCCGGCGTTGCCGCGGCCTGCGCCCCCGCACGGACCGTCGCGAAGGCGAGACGGGTGGCAGGAGGTGTAGGGTCGCGATAGCGCGGGTCGTGGGGTGGTGCAAGCCGGGGCAGGATGGTTCATGGTTTGCTGACGAAAATCGGCTACCCCTGGCGCCATGTCCGACGCACCCGTGCTTCCCGAGACGACGAGCCTGACCCTGCAGCGTCGCCGCGCCGCGGATCCGCGCCCCGCGTCCGCCGTCAGTCACGGCGCCGGGCTGGCGGGGCTGGCAGGGGTGCTGGGCTGGGTGGCGTGCGCGCGCGGCTGGGGGATGGACGGGCCCTATGCCGCGCTGGTCAATTTGCTCGCCTGCGCGGTCCCGATGATCCTGTGGTCGGTGCTGATCGACAAGGTCCATCACCGGCCGAGCACCGGGCTGGACTGGTCGCGGCCCCGGCCATGGCGCGAGACGATCGACGTCAGCCTGACAAAGCTCGCCGCCTTCTGGGTGACCTGGGCGGGGATCGCGGTGATCTATGGCACCGGGCGATTCTATTGGGAGGGCAATTTCGCGTTTGCGATGTGGTGCTTCACCAACGCCGCGCCGATCCTCGTGCTCGTGTCGATCCCCTATGTCCTCTGGCTCGACCGCTATCTGGTCGCGCCGAAGGACGGCGCGTGGTCGCTCGGGGCATGGCTGACCGGGCAGCCGGGGGTCGACCGTGCTGCGCTCCACAACCACCTGCGCAGCTGGGGAGTGAAGGCGTTCTTCCTCGCCTTCATGCTCGCGATCGTGCCGGGCGGGTTTGGCGAGTTCATCCGCGGCGACACAAGCGCGATCCTGCGCGACCCGGTCGCGCTCGCCAGGTGGCTGATCACCTTCATGTTCCTGATCGACGTCGCGTTCGCGACGGTCGGCTATGTCCTGACGCTGCGACCGCTCGATTCGCATATCCGCAGCGCCAATCCGTTTGCGGCGGCGTGGATGGCGGCGTTGATGTGCTATCCGCCGATCATCCTGATGAGCGACGGCGGGCCGATGGACTATCACCCGGGCACGCAGGAATGGGACGTCTGGTTCCAGTATCACCCCGTCCTGCTGGTGCTGATTGGCGCGGTGCTGGTCGCGCTGACCGCCATCTATGCGTGGGCGACGATGGCGTTCGGCTTTCGATTCTCCAATCTCACCAACCGCGGGATCCTGACGCACGGGCCCTATGCCTGGTCGCGGCACCCCGCCTATCTGTCGAAGAACCTGTTCTGGTGGCTGTCGACGATTCCCGTGCTGACCACGGGGACGCCGATCGATGCGATGCGCGCGACCCTGCTGCTCGCGGCGGTCAGCGGGGTCTATTACTGGCGTGCGCGGTCTGAGGAGCGGCATCTGGGCCTCGACCCCGACTACCGCGCCTATAGCGACTGGATGGCGCGCAACGGACCGGTACCGCGTCTTCTGGCGTGGGTGGCTGGGTCAGGCCGGGCGTCAGGCGCCTAGAAGCTTTCCACGCCGTAGACCTTGGCGATATCGCCGCCCCAGACACCGTTATATTTGTCGAGCAGCAGCTCGGCGGGGACCTTGCCCGAGCGGACGATCTCGCGCAGCGGGTCGAGGAAGCCGGTCTCATTGTCGCCCGCCTTGTTGAGGCGTGCGCGCGACGACAGGCCGGCACCCGCGATATCGAGCACCTGTGCAGCGATGTCGCGCAACTGGCCGCCACCTGCGATCGGCGCATTCAGCCCGAGCTTGGGCACCGAATCGCGCAGCGACTGGCGTTCGTCGATCGTCCAGTCCTTCACCAGATCCCATGCCGCATCGAGCGCACCCTGATCGTAGAGCAGCCCGACCCAGAGCGCGGGCAGCGCGCAGATCCGGTTCCACGGCCCGCCATCGGCGCCGCGCATCTCGAGGAAGGTCTTCAGCCGCACCTCGGGAAAGGCGGTCGAGAGATGATCGGTCCAGTCGTCGAGCGTCGGCTTCTCGCCGGGCAGGACACTGAGCTCGCCCTTCAGGAAGTCGCGGAAGCTGAGCCCCGCCGCGTCGATATACTTGCCGTCGCGGTAGACGAAGTACATCGGCACATCGAGCGCATAGTCGGTGTAGCGGTCATAGCCGAAGCCGTCCTCGAACACGAAGGGCAGCATGCCGGTGCGGTGCGGGTCGGTGTCGGACCAGATATGGCTACGATAGGACAGCATGCCGTTGGGCTTGCCCTCGGTGAACGGCGAATTGGCGAAGAGCGCGGTGGCGAGCGGCTGAAGCGCCAAGCCGACGCGGAATTTCTTCACCATGTCCGCCTCCGACGCGTAATCCAGATTCACCTGGATCGTGCAGGTCCGCAGCATCATGTCGAGCCCCATGCTGCCGACACGCGGCATGTGCCGCAACATGATCGCATAGCGCCCCTTGGGCATGATCGGCAGCTCGGCGCGGGTCTTGTCGGGCCACATGCCGAGGCCGAGGAAGCCGATGCCGAGCTTTTCGCCCGCGGCCTTGACCTGTTCGAGATGGCGGCCGGTCTCGGCGCAGGTTTCGTGAAGGGTCTCGAGCGGCGCGCCCGAGAGTTCGAACTGGCCCGCGGGCTCCAGGCTGATGCTGCCGTCCGCACCGGTCATCGCGATGACGTTCTCGGTACCGTCGGGGCCGCGCTCGAACACGGGCGCCCAGCCATATTGCTCGAGCTCGCCGAGCAGCGCGCGGATGCCGCCCGCCTCGGTGTACGAAGGCGCGCGATGGTCGTCCTTCGCGTACACGAACTTCTCGTGCTCGGTGCCGATCCGCCAGCGGTCCTTGGGCTTTTCACCGCGCGCGAAGCTGGCGATCAACTGGTCGCGCGACTCGATCGTCGGGCTGGTCTTTGCAGGGGCGGTCTTGCTCGTCATCGCCGCGCCTTACGCGGCGATGAACGAGGGTGCTAGAGGGGATTCGGACCGGTCGGTAGCAATGTCACGCGACGGGTGACGGGACGGGCGGTTCGGCTGCCCAATCGCCCGCCGCAGCCATCCACAGCGCGACCGCCGCCGCCGCTGCGGTTTCCGCGCGGAGGATGCGCGGGCCGAGCCCGATGCCGACCGCCTGGGGATGCGCGCGAATCGCCGCACGCTCGTCGGCGTCGAAACCGCCTTCGGGGCCGATCAGGATCGCCGCGGGACCGGCATGCGCGCGCATTGCCGCGAGCGCGGGCGCGCCGCCCGTCTCGTCCGCGAAGAACAGCGTGCGGTCGGCGGGCCAGTCGCGGAGCAACGCTGCGAGCTTCACCGGTTCGGCGACCTGCGGCAGCGCGGTGCGGCCGCATTGCTCGGCCGCCTCGATCATGTGCGTGCGCAGACGGTCGGTATTGGGCTTGTCGACGACGGTGCGGCGCGTGACGACCGGGACGAGCCGGTCGACGCCGAGCTCGCACGCCTTCTCCGCCAGCCAGTCGACCCGGCCCTTCTTGATAGGCGCAGCGCAGAGCCACAGATCGGGCACCGCCTCGCGTTCGCGGAGCCGTTCGGTCACGTCGAGGACGAGGTCGCGCTTGCCGACGCTGGCCGCGGTGGCGAGCCATTCGCCGGTGCGGTCGTCGAACAGCTTGACCGGGTCGCCGATCTTCAGCCGCATGACGCCGGCGAGATAATGCGCGGCGGGGCCGTCGACCGGGAGTGGACCGGGGCTGAGCGGGATGTCGACGAACAGCCGCGGCGTGGATTGCGGCGGCCAGGCTGGGGTTGCAGGCATGGCGGGGGCCTAGCAAATCCCGCCGCATGCGGGGAGGGCGTTTCGCTCGTTCGCGATCCTCCGCCGTCAGGGGGATTCGCTAGCGGCGGGTCCAGAGTTTGCGGGCGACGATCCACGTGATGATCGCGACCGCGACGGCGAGGATCAGCGCGCCCGCGACCGCGCCGGCGACGCGGAAGATGCCCCAGAAGAGCGCCTCGACGAAACGGCCGACCGCGACCGACAGGCCGATCATGCAAAGGGGCTCGAACGCGACACTGCCGCTATCCTAGCCGCTGCGGGCTTGCGCGCCAAACGCCGTCTTCCTACGCCCCGCGTCATGCAGACCACACCGAGCCCGATGGACATCGTCCCCGACAGCGAACATCGCGGCCTGGTCGCGCGGCTGCCGCCGACGCTGCGCGGGCTGGCGCTGCTTGCGCGGTTCGACCGGCCGATCGGCTGGTGGCTGCTGTTCTGGCCGGGCGCCTGGGGGATCGCGCTGGCGGGCGGGGCGTGGGCGCGCTGGGATCTGATCGCGTGGTTCCTGCTCGGCAGCATCGCGATGCGCGGCGCAGGCTGCGTGTTCAACGACATCGTCGACCGCGATCTCGACGCGCAGGTCGCGCGGACGCGCGCGCGACCGATCCCGAGCGGGCTCGTCTCTCTGCGGCTGGCGTGGATCTGGTTGGGCGTGCTGGCGCTCGTCGGGCTGGTTGTGCTGCTGCAGCTGACGCCGCTCGCCGCGATCGTCGCGCTGGCGAGTCTCGCGCCGGTCGCCGCCTATCCGTTCATGAAGCGCATCACCTGGTGGCCGCAAGCATGGCTCGGGCTGGTGTTCAGCTGGGCGTTGCTGGTCGGGTGGAGCGACGTCGCCGGCGCGCTGACGTTGCCGATGTGGCTGCTCTATGCGGGGTCGATCGCCTGGGTGATCGGCTATGACACGATCTATGCGCTGCAGGACCGCGAGGACGATGCGATGATCGGCGTCCGGTCGTCCGCGCTGCGCATGGGGCGGCATGTAAAGGCGGGGGTCGGGATTTTCTATGCGATCGCGGTCGGGTTCTGGGCGGCCGCGTTCTGGACGATGCGGCCCGATCCGCTCGCGATCGCCGCGCTGGTGCCCGCCGCGCTGCATCTGGGGTGGCAGGTCGTCACGCTGCGCGCGGACGACGGTGCCGGTGCGCTCGCCCGATTCCGCGCCAACCGCTTCACGGGGTTGCTGATCTTCCTCGCCTGCATGGTTGTCGGCACGAGCCTGTGACCCTAGATCGGCGACATGCTCACACCCGATCAAGCCCGCGACCGCGCCCATGACATCGTAGCGCGCGCCAAGGCCGCCGGCGCGGACGCCGCCGATGCGGTCTTCGCCGCCGATGCCTCGCTCGACGTTTCGATCCGCCTCGGCAAGCTCGAGGATATCGGCCGGTCGGAAAGCGAGGACCTGGGCCTGCGCGTGTTCGTCGGCAAGCGGTCGGCGAGCGTCTCGACCTCCGACCTGTCGTCCGCGGCGATGGACGCGCTCGCGGCGCGCGCGGTGGCGATGGCGCGCGAGGCCCCCGAGGATGCCTGGGCCGGCCTCGCCCCTGAAAATCGCTTGTTGCACGGCGTACCGCCGATGCTCGGGCTTGCCGATCACGGTGAGGTCTCGCCCGAGCAGCTACGCGATGCGGCAACCGCGGCGGAGGATGCGGCGCGCGCGGTGCCCGGCGTGACGAACAGCGAAGGCGGTGGCGCAAGCGCGTCGAGCAGCGTCTGGGCGCTGGCCACCAGCCATGGGTTCGCGGGCGCCTATGCCTCGACCGCCTATGGCGTGTCGGCGAGCGTGCTGGCGGGCGAGGGCGGCGCGATGCAGCGCGACTATGCCTATCACAGCGTGCGGCACCGCCAGCATCTCGAATCGCCCGAGGCGATCGGGCAGCGCGCGGGCGAGCAGGCAGTCGCGCGGCTCAATCCGGGGCGGCTCGCGAGCGGGCCGATGACGGTGGTGTATGACCCGCGCGTCGGCAGTTCGCTGCTCGGCCATCTGATCGCGGCGATCGCGGGGCAGGCGATCACGCGCAAGACCAGCTTCCTGCTCGATTCGCTGGGATCGCAGGTGTTTGCGCATGGCATCACGATCCGCGACGATCCGCATCGGCCTTACGGATTGCGGTCGCGGCCGTTCGATGGCGAAGGGCTGCCGGTGTCGCCGACCGCGATCATCGAGCACGGCATGCTCGAAAGCTGGCTGCTCGATTCGGCGTCGGCACGCCAATTGGGGCTTGAGCCGACCGGCCATGCCGCGCGCGGCGTCAACGGTGCGCCGGGTGTGTCGACGAGCAACGTCTTCATGGAAGCGGGCACGATGCCGCCCGAGACGCTGATCGAGGATATCGTGTCGGGCGTCTATGTCACCGAACTGATGGGCGGCGGCGCGAATGGCGTCACTGGCGATTACAGCCGCGGCGCGGCGGGCTTCAGAATCGAGAATGGCGTCATCACCGGGCCGGTCGCCGAATTTACGATCGCGGGCAATGTGAAGGACATGTTCCTGGCGATGACCCCCGCCAACGACCTCGAATTCCGCTACGGCATCAACGTGCCCACGTTGCGCGTGGAGGGGATGACGGTGGCGAGTGGCTGAACCGCCCCCGGGTCCGGCCACGACGTTGCGCGCGGCGGTCGAATCGATCGCTGCCGAAGCCGGGCAGACGGCGCTAGCGCGGTTCGGGACCGATTTCCGCCGCTGGGAAAAGACGCCGGGCAGTCCGGTGTGCGAGGTCGATATCGATATCGACCGGATGTTGAAGGTGCGGCTGTCCGCACTGCTGCCCGACGCCGGCTGGCTGTCGGAGGAAACCGCCGACAATCCCGCGCGGCTTGCGCGCGACCGGCTCTGGGTCGTCGACCCGATCGACGGCACGCGCGATTATATCCGGGCACGTCCGGGCTGGTGCGTGTCGATCGCGCTGGTCGAGCGCGGGCGGGTGGTGATCGGCGTGCTCGATGCGCCAGCGCGAGGCGAGGTCTGGTCGGCGGCGCTGGGCGAAGGCGCGACGCTTAACGGCGCGGTGCTGCGGGCCGGATCGCGCACCGACTTTCCCGGATCGCGCGTGCCGACCGATGCACTGCCCAAGGCGGACCGCGATCTGGTAGTGGTGGAGAAACCCAATTCTATCGCGCTTAGGATCGCGATGGTCGCAGCCGACCGGGCCGACCTGGTCGCGACGCTGCGCTGGGGAAATGAGTGGGACATCGCCGCCGCCGCGCTGGTCGCGAGCGAGGCCGGCGCGGCAGTGACCGACGCGGTCGGGATCCCGCTGGTGTTCAACAAGCCGCGCCCGCAGGCGTTCGGGGTCGTCGCGAGCACGCGCGGGATCCACCGCGCGGCGATCGCGCGGCTGGCGGATCGGGCGGCGGTTATTCTGGGGTAGGGCTGGGCGCTTCGCTGGACACGAAAAAGGCCGGAGGTTTCCCTCCGGCCTTTTTCGTTTTGGGGAGCGCCGCGGCGGAGCCGCGTCGTCGGACCTCGCCTGAGCGAGGCCGGCCGAGCTTGTAAGCTTGGCCGGCTTCGCCGTGCCAGGCTTACGCGCTCTGCTTAGCCCGGCTCGCGCGCTTGCGCTCGTTCGCGTCGAGGAAGCGCTTGCGCAGACGGATCGACTTCGGCGTGACTTCGACCATCTCGTCGTCGTCGATGTACGCGATCGCCTGCTCCAGCGTCGCACGCTTCGGCGGGGACAGGCGGACCTGGTCGTCCTTGCCGCCGCTCGCGCGGAAGTTGGTCAGCGCCTTGGTCTTCATCGGGTTGACCTCGAGGTCGTCCGGCTTGGCGTTCTCGCCGACGATCATGCCCTCATAGAGTGCCTCGCCGTGACCCACGAACAGGATGCCGCGCTCTTCGAGCGGACCGAGGGCATAGTTGTTCGCTTCGCCCGACCCGTTCGAGATCAGCACGCCGTTCTTGCGGCCTTCGATCTGGCCCTTGTGCGGACCATACTTCTCGAACAGCCGGTTCATGATGCCCGTGCCGCGCGTGTCGGACAGGAATTCACCGTGATAGCCGATCATCCCGCGGCTCGGCGCCGAGAAGGTGATGCGGGTCTTGCCACCGGTCGACGGACGCATGTCGGTCAGTTCGGCCTTACGGATGTTCATCTTCTCGACGACGGTGCCCGAATGCTCCTCGTCGACGTCGATGATGACGGTCTCGTACGGCTCGGTCTTCTTGCCGTCCTCGTCCTCGCCGAACAGCACGCGCGGACGCGAGATGCCGAGCTCGAAGCCCTCGCGGCGCATCGTCTCGATCAGCACGCCCAGCTGGAGCTCGCCACGACCGGCGACTTCGAAGCTGTCCTTGTCGGCTGCCTCGGTCACCTTCACGGCGACGTTCGACTCGGCTTCGCGGAACAGGCGCTCGCGGATCATGCGCGACGTCACCTTGGTGCCTTCACGGCCCGCCATCGGCGAATCGTTCACGGCAAAACGCATCGACAGCGTGGGGGGATCGATCGGCTGCGCGTGCAGCGGCTCGGTCACCGTGATGTCGGCGATCGTGTCGGCGACGGTCGCAACCGAAAGCCCTGCGAGCGAGATGATGTCGCCGGCCTTGGCTTCGTCGACCGGCACGCGGTCGAGGCCGCGGAACGACATGATCTTGGACGCGCGACCCGTCTCGATGATCTTGCCGTCGTTATCGAGCGCGTGGATCGCCTGGTTGGTCTTCACGGTACCCGAATTGACGCGACCGGTGAGGACGCGGCCGAGGAACGGATCGCGATCGAGCAGCGTGACAAGGAAGGTGAACGGCACGCCGGCAACTTCCACGGCGGGAGGCGGCACGTGCTTCACGATCGTCTCGAACATCGGGATCAGCGTGCCTTGGCGCGCGTCCATGTCGGTCGAGGCATAGCCGTTGCGGCCCGAAGCATAGAGCACCGGGAAATCGAGCTGGTCGTCATTCGCGTCGAGCGACACGAACAGATCGAACACTTCGTCGAGCACTTCCTGGATGCGCGCGTCGTTACGATCGACCTTGTTGACGACGACGATCGGCTTCAGGCCGAGGGCCAGCGCCTTGCCGGTGACGAACTTGGTCTGCGGCATCGCGCCTTCCGACGAATCGACCAGCAGGACGACGCCGTCGACCATCGACAGGATGCGCTCGACTTCGCCGCCGAAATCGGCGTGGCCGGGCGTGTCGACGATGTTGATGCGGATGCTCTCGCTCTCGCCCGGGGGCGTCCAGTCGACCGAGGTCGGCTTGGCGAGAATCGTGATCCCGCGCTCCTTTTCGAGGTCGTTGGAATCCATTGCGCGCTCTTCGACACGCTGGTTGTCGCGGAAGGTGCCGGACTGGCGGAAGAGCTGGTCGACCAGCGTCGTCTTGCCGTGATCGACGTGCGCAATGATCGCCACGTTGCGGAGGCTCATGGGAATGCTTTCGGTTTGGACGGAATTTGCAGGCGCGCTTAGCGTTTATTCCGCGATGCGGCAAGTTTGGCGTTTCGATTGCCGCCCGAATGGTTCCCCGCTGCCGGAAAAATCGCCGATCGCGAGCCTGTTTCGGGGTGGCCCGCGCCAGTCTCCGGGCGAGCCGCCAAGACGATTGCGTGGCTTGCGTGTATTATCTAGACACCACAGTTGAATGCGGGTGTCGTTCCCCTAGGATGCGGCACCGATTGGAGGATTGCATGGCGACGACACCCGAGACGCTGACGACCGAGCCTGGCCTGGTCCTGACGCCGCCCGACCCCGTGCCGACTGTCTCCGCGACGAAGGCCGCCGGGCTCGTGCCGGTCGATGCGGGAGTGAAGTCGCAGCTCGATGATCGGGTCGCCGGCTTTGTCACCGACCTCGTCGCGCAGGACGTCAACAGCCCTGAATTCGGCAAGCGCGTCGATGCGATCACCGCGATGGGGGCGAAGGAAATCCGCGAGGCGGCGGTCCAGTCGAACCGGTTCCTCGATCGCCCGGTCCGCGCGATGGATCAGGAAACCGGCGTCGGCAAGGATCTGGCGGAGCTGCGCCGCGTCGTCGAGGATCTCGATCCCGGCAAGAAGGGCAACCTGACCGCGCCACAGAAACTGTTCGGGATCATCCCGTTCGGCGGCAAGATGCGCAATTATTTCGACGGCTACAAATCATCGCAGACCCATATCGCGCAGATCCTGAAGAGCCTGTCGTCGGGCAAGGACGAGCTGCTGATGGACAATGCCGCGATCGATACCGAGCGCGCCAATCTGTGGGCGGCGATGGGGCGGCTCGAACAGATGATCCATCTGTCGAAGACGATGGATGCGAAGCTCGAGGATGTCGCGAATGATCTCGACCACAGCGATCCGGCCAAGGCCAAGGCGATCCGCGAGACCGCGCTGTTCTACACCCGCCAGCGCACGCAGGATCTGCTGACGCAGATGGCGGTCACCGTGCAGGGCTATCTCGCGCTCGACCTGGTCAAGAAGAACAATGTCGAGCTGGTGAAGGGCGTCGACCGCGCCTCGACCACGACCGTGTCCGCGCTGCGCACCGCGGTGACGGTCGCGCAGGCGCTGACCAACCAGAAGCTGGTGCTCGAACAGATCACCGCGCTCAACACGACGACCGCGAACATCATCGACTCGACCGGCAAGCTGCTGAAATCGCAGACCGCGCAGATCCACGAGCAGGCGGCTTCCGCAACCATCCCGCTCGAGACGCTGCAACGCGCGTTCCAGAATATCTACGACACGATGGACGCGATCGACGTGTTCAAGCTGAAGGCGCTCGACAGCATGAAGACCACGGTCGGCGCGCTGTCGAACGAGGTCGACAAGTCGCGCGGTTACATCGCGCGGGCGGAGGGCGCCACCCAAGGTCAAAATGGGGGGCAGCTGGGCGGCCCGTCGCCGAGCGCGTTCAAGCTGGAGGCGATGTAAGGCGTGAGCGAAGTCGACGACGCCATCGCCAGCGCGCGTGCCTCCTGGTCGCGGATATCGGACGACCGCGGCGCCGTCGGCGCGGTGCGGCTGCCGACACGGGGGCGGACGCGCCGGACTCAGACGATCGGTAAGAGGCTGACGCGGATCGCGATCGCCGACGTCGCGATCCTTATTGCGGCGATGGTCATCGGCTGGATCGTCCCGCTCGGGATCGGCGGTTTTATGTTGGTCACGGCGTTGTTGGTCGCGGCGACATTGCTGTTCGCGGTGTGGCCCGCCGAGCGCGCGCCGACGCCCGAGCGGCTCGCATCGGTCGATATCAAGGCACTGCCGCGGCAGACCGAGCGCTGGCTCGAAGCGCAGCGTCCCGCCTTGCCCGCGCCCGCGGTGACCCTGGTCGACCGGATCGGCCTGCGGCTCGAAACGCTCGCGCCGCAACTCGCGCGCTTCGCCGACGACGCGCCCGAGGCGATCGAGGTGCGCAAGCTGGTCGGCGAACAACTGCCCGCGTTCGTCAAGGATTACGAACGCGTGCCCCAGGCGCTGCGTACGACGCCGCGCAATGGCCGCACACCCGATGCCGAACTCGTCGCGGGGCTGTCGCTGATCGAGCAGGAGATCGGCGAGATGACGCAACGGCTCGCGCAGGACGATCTCGACACGCTGGCGACGCGCGGTCGCTTCCTCGAGATGAAATATCGCGACGAGACCTAGCCGGCCGTCATGGCGGGGTGGGGATGCTCTGCACGCCGTTAAACCTCAGCTTAACAGCACATTCCGCTTCGGTTCAGCCCGACTCGGATAGAACGGGACCACGGTCGCGGTTCATGCGTTTGCTTCATGCGGACCGGACGTAGAGGAGGTTCCCGATGAACGGATTGATGAAGAAGGCAGGTCTCGGCATTGCGCTTGCGGCGACCGCGTTGACCGCGGCAGCGCCAGCCGATGCGCAGCGTTGGGGTCGCGGCTATCGCGGCGGCGGCTGGGGTGGGTATCACCATCGCGGTGGCGGCAATGTCGCGGGCGCGGCGGTGCTCGGCGGTATTCTGGGGCTCGGCGTGGGTGCAGCGATCGCGAGCAGCAACCGCGACCGCTATGTCGATCGCGGCTATTATAACGGCGGCTATTATGACGGTCCGCCGGTACGGACCTATTACCGCCAGGATTATCGCCCGCGGTGCTGGAGCGAGTGGCGGGTCGATCCCTATTATGGCGATCAGGTCCAGGTGCAGGTCTGCAGCTGATCTGATCTGACGGAAAACGCGGCGTCGGGAACAATCCCGGCGCCGTTTTTTTGTGGCGCCACCCGCCCGCTTGCGGCTAAGCGCGCGCGATGACCGACACGCCCCCAGATCGCCTTTCGACCAACCATCGCAGCCCGTTTTTCCAGCAGGAGCTGCTGGAGCGCGGGATCGGCATCCGCTTCAAGGATGGCGTGCGCCACGACGTCGAGGAATATTGCATCTCCGAAGGCTGGATCCGCGTCGCGCTCGGCAAGAAGGTCGATCGCAACGGTAACCCGCTGACGCTGAAGCTCTCGGGGCCGGTCGAGGCATGGTTCGAGCGGCCTGCGGCTTCGGACGGGGCTACGGACGACGCCGACGAGGGCTAAGCCTCGCGTTCACGAAACCTACCCCGTCATCCTGGGCTTGACCCAGGATCCAGAGTCACAGGCGCCACCCTGCGTAACTCTGGATCGTGACTTTCGTCAGGATGACGGGGAAGGGGCGTGGCTTACGCTGCCACGCCCTCCAGCGCCTCGCTCGCCTCGAGCCACTTGGCTTCGCTTGCCTCGAGCTTCGCATTCACCTCGGCGCGGCGCTTGCTGAGATCACCCATCGACATCCGCGAGAAGCGTGGCTCGGCATTGGCCGGGTCGACCATCGCGCGGTCGATCGCGTTGCGTTCCTTGGTGAACTTGGCGGTCTGCTCCTCGACCTCGCGCAGCGTCTTGCGCAGCGCCGCGTCGTTGCTCTTGGCCTCCGCCGCGGCCTTCTTGCCCGCCTTCTTGTCGGCCTTCGACGCCGCATCGCCCTTGCCGGCATCGCCCTTCAGGACGAACGCGATGTAATCGTCGAGGCTGCC
This sequence comes from Sphingomonas sp. STIS6.2, assembly GCF_000732685.2. Taxonomy (NCBI): domain Bacteria; kingdom Pseudomonadati; phylum Pseudomonadota; class Alphaproteobacteria; order Sphingomonadales; family Sphingomonadaceae; genus Sphingomonas; species Sphingomonas sp. STIS6.2. The sequence goes on along the minus strand of NZ_JPDP02000035.1, from coordinate 34,029 downwards.
GTCGAATTCCTTCGCCGTGCCGCCATCGACCAGCACGAGCCGGTCGGCGGTGAGTTCGAGCATGTGACGGTCATGGCTGACCAGCACGACGGCGCCGGTATAGGCGTTGAGCGCCTGCACCAGCGCCTCGCGCGCGTCGACGTCGAGATGGTTGGTCGGCTCGTCGAGGATCAGCAAATGCGGCGCGTCGCGGGTGATGAGCGCGAGCGCGAGCCGGGCGCGCTCGCCACCCGACAGCTTGCCGACCTTGGTCGTCGCCTTGTCGCCGGAAAAGCCGAACCGGCCAAGCTGGCCGCGCACCGCGGCGGGCGTCGCGCCCTTCATCAGATGCGCCATATGCTCGATCGGTGTATCGTGCGGATCGAGTTCCTCGACCTGATACTGGGTGAAATAGCCGACCTTCATCTTGTTCGACGACGCCATGTCGCCGTCCATCGGCGTCAGCTGCGCGGCGAGCAGCCGCGCAAGCGTGGTCTTGCCGTTGCCGTTGCGCCCGAGCAGCGCGACCCGGTCGTCGGGATCGAGCCGCATGTTGAGCCGCTTCAGGATCGGCACGTCCGCATAGCCGACCGTCGCCATGTCGAGCGTGATCAGCGGCGGGCGGAGCTCGGTGGGGTTGGGGAAGCCGAACGAGAGCGTCGGATCATTGTAGCTCTCGGCGATCGGCTGCATCTTCGCGAGCATCTTCTGGCGCGACTGGGCCTGCTTGGCGGTCGAAGCGCGTGCGGAATTCTTCGCGATATATTCCTGGAGCTTCTCGCGCTGCACCGCCTGGTTGGCGCGTGCCGCCTCGATCTGCGCCAGACGCTCGGCACGCTGGCGCTCGAACGCGTCATAGCCGCCGGGATAGAGCGTGATCTTGCCGCCCTGCAGATGCAGGATGTGATCGACGACGTTGTTGAGGAAATCGCGCTCGTGGCTGACGACGACGATCGTCGCCTTGTAGCTTTTGAGGAAGTCCTCGAGCCACATCACCGCCTCCAGATCGAGATGGTTCGATGGCTCGTCGAGCAGCAGCAGGTCGGGCTGCGAGAACAGCAGCGCGGCGAGCGCGACGCGCATCTTCCAGCCACCCGAGAAGCTGTCGAGCGTGCGGGCCTGCATCTCCTCGTCAAAGCCGAGGCCGAGCAGGATCTGCGCCGCACGCGCGGGCGCGGTATAGGCGTCGATCGCGATCAGCCGTTCGTACACGTCGCCCAGCCGGTCGGGATCCTCACTGGTCTCGCTTTCGAGCATCAGCGCGGCGCGTTCGAGATCGGCCTCGAGCACGGTCTCGAACGGGGTCTTCACGCCGTGCGGGGCTTCCTGCGCCAGATAGCCGATGCGAGCGCCCTTTGGCATGTCCGCGGAGCCGTCATCGGGCTCCAGCTGCCCTGCGATCACGCGCACCATCGTCGACTTGCCCGCGCCGTTGCGGCCGATCAGCCCGACGCGGCTGCCCGGCGGCAGCGCCGCACTGGCGCCGTCGAGGATAACGCGTCCGCCGAGGCGCACCGTAATATTGTTCAGGTTCAGCATGGCCGCGGGCGTTAGCAGATGCAGCATGGTTTTGCGAGGGGGCGGGCGAGGCGGGGCAGCGCCGATCGCGGGGCGGCGCCTCTCGCCCTCCCGTCATCCTGACGAAAGTCAGGATGACGGGAGGGATGAATCAGTGGACGAAGCGCGCCACCACGTCGCGATAGGAGCGCGACACCTTCACGCTGGCACCCGAATTGAGCACCAGGAAGCATTCGCCATTGGTATGCGGCTTCACCTGCTTGACGAGGTCGAGATTCACTATTGTCGAGCGGTGCACGCGCTGGAACCGGCGCGGGTCGAGGCGCTTCTCCAGATCCTTCATCGTCTCACGCAGGATCAGCGTGTTGTCGCCGGTGTAGATGCACATGTAATCGCCGGCCGCGTCGATCCGCTCGATCGTGTCGACATCGACGCGGAAGATCTGGCCGCGATCCTTGATGTTGATGAGCTTTTCGAAGCGGTTGGCGGACACCGCATCGCCGTCCGGCATGTCGGCCGCCGCATCGGGGGCGACGTCGGCGAGCACTTCGCGCAGACGGTCGACCTCCTCGACGCCACGCTTTTCCGAGAGGCGCTGGCGGACGCGTTCGATCGTGTCGGCGAGCCGCGATTCCTCGACCGGCTTCATCAGATAATCGACCGCCTGCGCCTCGAACGCGCGCAGCGCGTGGTCCGAATAGGCGGTGACGAACACGAACAGCGGTGGTTCGACCTCCATCAGCCCCTGGACGACGGAGAAGCCGTCAAAGCCGGGCATCTGGATATCGAGGAAGACGAGATCGGGCTTGTGCGTCTTGATCGCGCGAATCGCCTCGCGGCCGTTCGAGCATTTTTCGATGATCTCGACGTCTTCATGCGCCTGGAGGCGGAGTTCGAGCCCCTGGATCGCCAGCGGCTCGTCGTCGACGAGAATGGTACGGATGGTCATGCGGCCTCTCTGTTCACGTCTTCAAGCTGGTAGGGAATCTCGATCTCGACCGAGAAGCCGCCAGCGGGCGTGGAGCGGGTTTCAAAACGATGGTCGGGGCCATATGCCTGCGCCAACCTGTCTCTAATATTAGCGAGCCCGACGCCTGTTGAAAGGCTTGGACTGATCCGGCCCTCGATCAAGCCCGGTCCGGTATCGGATACGGCGATCTGCACCCGTTCCCCGGCCAGCCGCACCGTGACGCAGATTTCGGCGCCTTCCTCCTGCGGCGTGACCGCATATTTGATCGCATTCTCGACCAGCGGTTGCAGCAGAAGCGAGGGCAGGCGGGCGCGCTCGGCGCGCGGGTCGATGTCGAATTTGGGCCGCATCCGGTCCTCGAACCGCATCTTCTCGATCTCGAGATACAGCTTCAGCGTCTCCATCTCCTGCGCGACGGTGACGTGCGCGGTCGGCTCATTGGCCAGCGTGTAGCGCAGGAACGACGACAACCGCGACAGCATCGCGTTCGCGCGCTCGGTCTGTTTGAGCAGCACGAGCGTCGAGATCGAGTTCAGCGTGTTGAACAGGAAATGCGGGTTCAGCTGATAGCGCAGCATCGCGAGCTGCGCCGAGGAGGCCTGATTCTCCAGATGCTGCATCTGATCGATCTGCTCCTCGACGATCAGGTAGAAGTTGATCCCGAAATACAGCGCCGACCAGCCTGCCAGCGTGACGAAGTTGAGGAACACGAAGCCGAGCATGCGGGTGATCGTGATTCCCGGCGTCGCGGTCTGGATGAACGAGAAGGAAAAGGCGTCGAGCACCGCATAGAGAAACGTCGCCGCCGCCAGCGTGGCGATCGTCAGGAACAGCCCGATCACGCGCGGAATGCGGCGGTAATAGCCATAGAGCGTCGAGAGCAGCAGCGTGATGCAATAGCCGACGATCGCCTCGATGATGACCGGGATGATCGAGGTAAGCGTGAGGCCATTCGACACCGACGACACGCCGCGCAGCATCAGATAGCCGCTCCAGCCGACCGCCTGCAGCGTCCAGAACGCACGCGCCTTGTTCTCGAAAAACGGCCGTGCGGAAAAGGGCAGGCGGGGGGGCGTGCCGGGGGGCTGGGTGGAAGACGGGGCGGGAGAGCTGGCCATGGTTAGCCGCGGTCTTACACGCGGGCGGCGGCGGGCGCAAAAGCGCTTGCAGCTCCAGGAGATTTTCGTGCCAGCGGCGAAGGGCCGGTGACCAGACGCGAAAGGGCCGCCGTTTCCCATCTGGAAACGGCGGCCCGGTCGTCACGTCGAGGCGATAGGGCTCAGAAGCTGAACCGTGCGCCGACGCGGATCGAGTAGAGCGACTGACGCGCGTAGATCGTGTCCGACGGTGCCGTGCTCGGTGCCGTGTAGCGATACTGCGCGCATCCTTGGCTCGTGTTCGCCGTCAGCGCCGCGGCGGGGGTAGCGCCATTTGCTGTCGGCGCCTGAACGCACTGCACGCGAACTGCCGGTATCGTGTATGGGAACTGATATTCGCGAACTTGACCCCAGTTTTTGTTCAGAAAATTCGTGATATTCTCGATATCCGCGAACAACTCGATCCGGCTTTTGCCGACGAAGGTCGGAATCTCCTGGCCGATGTGCAGATCAAACCGGGTAAACCATTTCGAGTTGAAGCCATTACGCGGCGCAATCTTGCCGCGATACTTGGCGAGCCCAGTTGAGTTAATCAGCGTGTCGAGGTTGGCCTGAGTTTGCGCCGCGGTCTGTGTTACCACGCCGTTCACGACCGTATCGCCATAGCTCACCAGCGCGTCGGTCGTGCTCGTCGGCACGTACAGCAGATAGCGTGATGCGTTGCCGATCGTCCCGAACACCGATGAACGCCCGGTCGACACTTCCTGCATGGTGTAGCTGTACGGACGGCCGATGCGCGTCTCGCCGAACAGCGTAAAGTTGGTCTTGTAGTCACCGAAGAAGGCGTGGTTGAAGCTGACGTTGTATTTGAGGTTGTGCTTCACCTGGTCGTTCGAGATGCCATAGGCAGCACCGTTCGCATCAAGGAATCCGCCGTTTCCATAGTTGGACGATGCAGTCGACGACGTCGCCGGCGCCTGGTCCTTGATGTTCTGGTAGGAGTAGCTCACGCCGACGTTCAGACCAAAATCGAAGTCCTTGTTGACCCGGGCAACGCCGATATAGCTCCGGCCGCGTGTTGTGTTCGTCAGGAACAGATCCGAGTTGGTGTCCCCGAAGCTCGTGAGCGAGGCATAACGGACGCGACCGTCAGGCGTACGCAGCGCCGTCGGCGCAACGCGAAGATCGGTGAAGAACACTTGGTTGCGGACGTCCGACCACAGGAAGTCGGCACCGAAGTGCCAGCCATTCCCAAACGTGCCACCCCAATTTGGATCGAAGTCCGCTGAGAGCGTGCCGCGCCACTGCGAAGGCACCTTGAAGTTCGGGTCGAGCGCGTTGGTCGGCGAAAGCTGGCTGACAGAGGCGTTCGTCAGGACTGCATTCGCCTGCGCCGGGATGGTCTCGCCATTTACGTTGGTCAGGATCGCTGCGCCGGTCGTATTGCCCGCCGCGCCGGTGAAACCGGGTACCAAGTAGCTGTTGTTGTTGTTCTGGCGGATATCGACAGCGTTGGTCAGGAAGCCGGTGTTCGAGAAGCTGTTCGACACATAGACGTCGGGCGAGCCGCCCGAGAAGATGCCAATGCCGCCGCGGAACGATAGCGCCGACGCAGGCTTGAAGTCGAATCCGACGCGCGGCTGGAACACGCCGCGACCCGAAATATAAGCTGTGTTCGGGAAGTTATACCGGCCGAGGAAAGCCGAGTTAAGTTCTGGACGGCTGTCGCCGCCGAAGAGGTCGTATCGCGCGCCATAGGACAGCGTCAGGATGTCGGTGACCCGCCACGTGTCCTGAACGCCGAACGTGTAGGACTGATAGCGGAACCGTGCCGCCGCGTTGACGGGATCGAGCGACGGAACCGCGTTCGCGTAGCGCAGGCGCTGCGCATTGCCCGCAGCAAAGTCGGCCAGCGAATCGAAGTAGTAGTTGCCGTCCGGCGACGCGGAGCTCTGTTGCAGGAATGCGTTGTAGATTTTGCTGTCCGAGAACTCGGCAAACACGCGAAGGTCGTGGTCGTCGCGCGTCAGGCGACCCTGGACGAGGCCGCCATAGGTGCGGCTCGTCAGCTGGTTGACCTGGCGCGAGATGTCGGGACCGAATGAGACGTTGCCAAAGCCGGACTGGCACGCCGTCGACAGATCGTTTGCTGTGCCGAGGCCGCCCGACCGGTCGGACGTCGGCGCGGTGCAAACTTGCATCTGCGCGAACCCGCGACCCATGATCGGGTCCTGCCCGCGCTTATAGTCCTTGTAGAACCCGCGGATTTCGGTCGAGAACTCGTCCGTCCAGTCGCTGTTGAGCTGCGCGACGCCCGTGTGTAGCCGGTTCGACGAGATGTACCCGTTCGACTCCAGGCCAAGGCCCGGCGTGCCCGTAACGAAGGTGTTCTGCCCGATCTGGATCGAATCTTTGGTGTACATGTACGTGACCGAGGCGCGCTGCGTGTCGGACAGGTTCGCATCGAAGCGTGCAACTAGGCGATCGTCGCGGTCGTTCGAATCCTGCAGGATGCCGCCCGTGTCGTAGCCATAGCGTGCCTGCGCGATCCGCTGGATCTCGGCAACCTGGGTATCGGTGATGTTGGGGACGACCGTACCGGCGTTGGTGCCGGCAGTGCCCTCGACGATTGGCGTGTTTGCGCGGATGCGCTCGCCCGCGATCATGAAAAACAACTTGTCCTTGATGATCGGGCCGGACAGTTGCGCTCCGAAATTCTCGTACTTGAAGTCGGGGATGTTGACGCGACCGGTCGGCACGCCGGGGCCGGCCTTGGTCCTCTTACCCGTCAGGCCGTCGTCCGAATAAGCGTAGAAACCCGTGCCGTGGAACTCGTTGGTGCCCGACTTCAGGATGGCGTTAATCGCGCCGCCCTGAAAATTGCCCTCGCGCACGTCATACGGTGCGACCTTGGTCTGGAACTGGCCGATCGCATCGAACGGAATGGGCGAACGGCGGGTCGGCAGGCCGTCGGGGTTGAGGCCGAAATTGTCGGTGACCGGCACGCCGTCGACCGAGAAGCGGTTGAAGCGCGCATTCTGGCCCGCGAATGAGACGGCGCGGCCGCCTGTGGGACTGTCGTCGAGGCGCGCGAACGGATCGCGGCGCATCAGGTCGCGGACGTCGCGGTTCAGCGAGGCAACCGAGCCGATCTGCTCGGCGTTGAGCACAGTTGCGGGGCCCTGGCTGACGTTGCGGGCGCGCGGTAGCGACGATGCGGTAACCACGATGTCATCGCCGCCATCGACTGCAGCGGCGAGCTCGATCGGCAGTTCATAGGACTGGGCGACGGTGGTTTGAATGTCGGTGATCGACGTTTCGGGATAGCCCGCCGCGGTGACCGTGACCGTGAACGGGCCACCCACGCGCAGACCGCCGGCGTTGAAGTTGCCCGAGGCGTCGGTCGTCTGCGTCGAGCGCGAACCCGACGGCACGTTCAGGATCACCACCGTCGCGCCGGCTACGGGCGCGCCATTGGCGGAGACGGTGCCGCGGATCGAGGAGGTCGTCTCCTGCGCGGACGCGGCCATCGGCGCGATCAGCGCAATCGCCGCCGCACCCAGGAAAAGGTTGTTACGCATTTGAAATGTCCCCTTTGAGCTTATGCTCGAGATCCGCGATGTATCGTTCGGTCAGTCGCGCCCCTGCGCTCCAAATATTTCGGTTCCATGACATTGGCGAGTCGCGAGTTGCGCCGGACGCACTCCGTCATATTGCGTTGCAAAAAAGCCACGGCCCGGCATCGATTGGTCCGCCACGGAACCAATCTCGATCAAGTGCGTGAGGCGTTGCGCGTTCAGCTCGCCGCGACGATCGCCGCCCATTCCGCCTCGGTGATCACGCGGATCCCGAGGTCGGTCGCTTTCTTCAGCTTCGACCCCGCGCCGGGGCCGGCGATGACGAGGTCGGTCTTGGCGGAGACCGACGCCGCGACGCGCGCGCCGAGCAGCTCGGCCTGCGCCTTGGCCTCATCGCGGCTGAGCGTCTCGAGGCTGCCGGTGAAGACGAGCGTCTGGCCGGTGACGTCCGAATCGCGCGTCTCGTGGATGACATCGAGCGGGGTTACCTCGCGGAGCAGGTCGAACACGACCGCGCGGTTGTGCGGCTCGGCGCAGAAGCCGATGAGCGCGTTGGCGACTTCGGGGCCGAAGCCCGCCGTCTCGATCACCCCGACGAGCAGCTTGTCGCGGCGCAGGACATATTTGCGCTCGGGCTCGCCGATCACCGGCGTGATGCTGTGGTACAGGAACACCGCGCGGCGCAGCATGCTGCCGAGCGCCTTTGCCGAGCGATAGCGGCGGGCGAGGTCGCGTGCGGTGATCTCGCCGACATGGCGGATGCCGAGCGAGAAGAGGAACCGGTCGAGCGCGATCTGGCGGCGCGCGTCGATCGCCGCGATCAGCTTGGCCGCCCAGACGCGACCGTCCTTCTTGCGCGCGACCAGCTGCTCCTCGGTCAGGCGGAAGATGTCGGCGGGCGATTCGATCAGGCCATCGCGGAAGAACGCCTCGACTAGGGTCTGGCCGAGCCCGCCAATGTCGAAGGCGTGGCGCGAGGTGAAATGGATGAGCCGCTCGACGCGTTGTGCGGGGCAGATCAGCCCGCCGGTGCAGCGATAGACGACCTCGCCCTCCTCGCGCTCGGCGGCCGACCCGCAATCGGGGCAGAGCCGGTCGAAGACATAGGCGGGGCGATCCTCGGCGGCGGTCAGGCTCTCGACGATCTGCGGGATGACGTCGCCCGCGCGCTGGACGAGGACGCGGTCGCCGACGCGGACGCCGAGCCGTTCGATCTCGTCGAAATTGTGGAGCGTCGCGTTGGTGACGACGACGCCGCCGACGGTGACGGGATCGAGCCGCGCGACCGGGGTCAGCGCGCCGGTGCGCCCGACCTGGATGTCGATCGCGTTGAGCGTGGTCTGCGCGCGCTCGGCAGGGAATTTGTGCGCGATCGCCCAGCGTGGTGCGCGCGCGACCTGGCCGAGTCGCGCCTGCCAGTCGAGCCGGTCGACCTTGTACACGACGCCATCGATGTCGAAGGGCAGCTCGGCCCGGCCCGCCTCGATTGCACGGTAGATTCCGAGCGCGCCCCGTTCATCCTCGACGCGCGCGAAGCCATCGGCAACCGCGAAGCCCCAGGCGCGGAACTGATCGACGATCGCGGACTGCGTCTCCCCGGGGACCGCGCTCGCCTCGCCCCAGCCATGCGCGAGGAAGCGCAGCGTGCGTTCGGCGGTGATGCTCGCGTCCTTCTGGCGGAGCGAGCCGGCGGCGGCGTTGCGCGGGTTGGCGAACTGGCGCGCCTCCTTGCCGGTCCGCTCGGCGTCCGCGAGCAGGCGGGCGTTGAGCGCGGCGAAATCGGCCTTCGCCATGTACACCTCGCCGCGGATCTCGAAGACCGCGGGGTAGGGCGGCTCGCCGCCGAGCGTCTGCGGGATGTCGGCGATCGTGCGGACATTGGCGGTGACGTCCTCGCCGACCTGGCCGTCGCCGCGGGTGAGCGCCTGGACCAGCCGGCCGTCCTCGTAGCGGAGCGAGCAGGACAGGCCGTCGATCTTGGGCTCGGCGGTGAGCGCGACAGGGGCGTCGTCGGCGAGTTTCAGGAAGCGACGGACGCGTCCGACGAACTCCTCGACCTCCTCGTCCGAAAACGCGTTGTCGAGGCTCATCATCGGTTTGGCGTGCGCGACCTTCGACAGGTGCCCGGCGGGGGCAGCACCGACGCTTCGGCTCGGCGAATCGGCGCGGACGCTCGCGGGGAAGGCAGCCTCGATCGCGCTGTTGCGGCGAACCAGCGCGTCATAGTCCGCGTCGCTGATCTCGGGCGCGTCGTCGGTGTGATAGCGCGCATTGTGATAGGCGATGCGCTCGGCGAGCGTCGTCAGCTCGGCGGCGGCCTCCGCTTCGGTGGCGGGCAGGGCGGACGTGGGCAGCGCAGTCATGATCGCGGGGTTAGGCAGCTGCCCCGCGCGCGGCAAGAGTGTCAGGCGGTTTCGAGCAGTCGTTCGGCCTGTGCGCGCGCTTCGTCGGTGATCGTCGCGCCCGAGAGCATCCGGGCGATCTCCTCGCGGCGTTCGGCCTCGTCGAGCGCGCGGACGCCGGTGCGGGTGACGGTGCCGTCGTTGCTCTTGGCGATCAGCAGATGCTTGGCGCCGCGCGCCGCGACCTGCGGGCTGTGCGTGACGACGAGCAGCTGCGTGCTCTGCGCGAGGCGTGCGAGTCGCTCGCCGATCGCGCTGGCGACAGCGCCGCCGACGCCGCGGTCGATCTCGTCGAACACCATCGTCGTTGCGCCGCCTTCTTCCGCGAGCGCGACCTTGAGCGCGAGGATGAAGCGCGACAATTCGCCGCCGCTGGCGATCTTGGTGAGGCCGGCGAAGGGCGCGCCGGGGTTGGTCGAGATTTCGAACTCGACACGGTCCTTGCCCGCGCCCGACCAGCCCTCCTCGCCGAGCGGGGCGCAGACGGTGCGGAAGCGGGCGGCGTCGAGTTTCAGCGGCGCGAGCTCGCCCGCGACCGCGGTGTCGAGTCGCAGCGCGGCCTTGGCACGCCGGGCCGAGAGCGCGTCCGCAGCCTTGTCGTAGGCTGCGCGCGCCTTGGCAAGCGCTGCCTCGAGCACCGCGATACCGCCTTCGCCCGCGTCGAGTCGTTCGAGCCGGGCGCGCATCTCATCGGTCAGCGCGGCGAGGTCATCGGGCTGGACGCGGTGCTTGCGTGCCATCGCGCGGAGTTCGAACAGCCGCGCCTCGTCGTCCTCGAGGCTGCGCGGGTCATAGGCGAGGTCGATCCGCGCATCGCGCATCCGCTCCTCGGCGACCGATCCCTCGATCACCGCGCGGTCGACCGCGGCGAGCGCGTCGGCGAGCGCGACATGATCGCCCGAAATCCGTTCGAGCACACGCGCGGCCTGACGCAGCTTGGCGAGCCCGCCATCCGACCCTTCGAGATAGTCGTCGATCGCCGACAGGTCGTCCGCGATCTTCTCCGCGCGCTGCATCGAGCGGCGGGTATCGGCGAGTGTTTCCTCCTCGCCGGGTTCGGCGCCGAGCGCGGTCAGTTCGGCGACGGTGTGTTCGAGCCAGTCGCGATCGCGCGCCGCGCTTTCGATATCCGCGCGGGCAGTGGCAAGCGCATCCTCGGCCTCGCGAAGCGCGGTCCACGCGCGTGTCGTCGCGGCGGGTTCGGTACGGCCGAAAATGTCGAGCAGCGCGCGGTGGCCGCGCGGGTTGAGCAGGCCGCGCTCGTCATGCTGGCCATGAATCTCGACCAGCGTCGGCGCCATCTCGCGCAACAGACCAGCGGAGGCCGGCTGGTCGTTGACGAAGCCGCGGCTGCCGCCATCGGCCTTGACGATGCGGCGGATGATCAGCGGTTCGCCCGCTTCGATCGCCAGCCCGTTCTCATCGAGCAGCGCCATCAGCGGCGTGCCGGGGGCGGGCGGATCGAAGGTCGCGGTGACCACCGCCTGCGCAGCGCCATGCCGGACCAGTCCGCTGTCGCCGCGGCCGCCGAGCGCAAGCCCGAGCGCATCGAGCAGGATCGACTTGCCCGCGCCGGTCTCGCCGGTCAGCACGCCGAGCCCCGGGCCGAAGCCGAGGTCGAGCGCCTCGATCAATACCACGTCGCGGATGGAGAGTTCTGTCAGCATCGGTTCGTCCCTTAGACGATCCGGATGCGAAAATGATCCCCCAATGTTCTGGTTCGTCAGTGGGGCTAGGGGCCGTCCGTTCTTTCCAAGCGCGCGACGCCAATCGTCATCCTGACGAACGTCAGGACCCAGGGTAACGAGCGTGCCGTTAATGGCTCTGGGTCCTGACTTTCGTCAGGATGACGTTGCTCGGGGGACGGGGCCGAGCCCCTACGTCCTTAGTTGCCGGGCGTGGTGCGCGTGGTGCCGGCTGGGCCGACCGGGCCCGACCCGCCTGCCGCAGCGGAACCAGAGCCGCCATTGCCGGGCGATCCCGGGATTGCCGGGGTCTCGCCGAGGCCAGCGGCGGGGAGCGCGCCGGGGGTGCCGGCGGGGACGATCTGCGCGCCCGTCGCGATCGGCGCCAGCGGCTTGACCGGATGCTCCTGCATGAGCTTGTACGCGCGCTGATACCAAGGCGTGCCCGGATAGTTGCGACCCAGCACCGCCGCGGCCTTCTCGGCCTCGACCGGGACGCCGAGCGCGAGATAGGTCTCGGTCAGACGCATCAGCGCCTCCGGGGTATGCGTGGTCTGCTGATACTGGTCGATCACGGTGCGGAACCGCCCGTTCGCCGCGAGCCACTGGCCGCGCGTCTCGTAGAAGCGACCGATCTCCATCTCCTTGCCGCCAAGGTGATCGTTGACGAGATCGATCTTCAGCCGTGCATCCGACGCATAGCGCGTGTTGGGATAGCGCCGTGTCAGTTCGCCCAGTGCGTCGAGCGCCTGGCGCGTGATCTTCTGGTCGCGCGTGACGTCGGTGATCTGCTCGTAATAGCCCAGCGCGATCAGGTAATAGGCATAGGGCGCGTCGCGGTTGCCCGGGTGGACCGCGATGAACCGCTGCGCCGACTGGATCGACTTGGTATAGTCGGTGTCGAGATAATAGCTGAACGCGCTCATGATCTGCGCGCGGCGGGCCCAGATCGAATAGGGATGCTGGCGCTCGACTTCGTCGAACAGCTGCGCCGATTCCTTGTAGCGCCCCTGGTCGAGCCGCTTCTTCGCCAGCGAGTAGAGCGTGCCCACGTCGCGCGCGACATACGGGATGTCGGTGGAGGTGCGCGAACTCGCGCACCCGGCCATGGGGAGCGCTATGGCGGCGAGGAGCGCGATCGAGAGCGCGCGAGACTGGGGGATACGCATGGACGTCGTCCTTAGCGTAACCGGGGGCACGCGAACAATCCCCCCTAGCGAGGGGGTTTGGAGGCGTCTGAAGCAGCGGCCTTCGGCGCGGTCTATTCAGCCACAATTCACCGGTTGACGGGCGCGATACGCCGGGCGCGATGCCGCGTCGACGACGGGACATTCCCGGCGTCTCGCCAGTTGGGCCCCGGGGCGCTATGTCGCGCCAGTCCGCCAGCCTTGAGAAGGAACGTTTGATGCCCGCCACCCTGCTTCACACCCATCGTGTCGAGAAGCCCTGGGGACGCCACACGCTGTGGCCCGGCTTTGACGATCCCGCCCCCGGTGCACCGGCGATCGGCGAGGTCTGGTTCCAGGAACCCGGCGACACGACCCCCGATCTGCTGATCAAATATCTGTTCACCAGCGAGAAGTTGTCGGTGCAGGTCCATCCCGACGACGACCAGGCGCATGCGCGCGGTCTGCCGCGGGGCAAGGACGAGTGCTGGACGGTGCTGGCCGCCGAACCCGATTCGACGATCGCCGTCGGTACCAAGGCGCCGATGTCGCGCGACGACCTGCGCGCGGCCGCGATCGACGGCACGATCGAGGACAAGCTTTACTGGAAGCCGGTCAAGGCGGGCGATTTCATGTACTGCGCCTCCGACACGATCCATGCGATCGGCGGCGGCCTGACGGTGATCGAGGTCCAGCAGAATTCGGAAACCACCTATCGCCTCTATGATTATGGCAGCGACCGCGAACTACACCTCGACGACGGCATCGCGGTCTCGGATCCGGTGCCCTATCAGCCGATCACGTCACCGGGCGTCGTCTCCGAAGGTCGGACGATCCAGGTCGAAGGCCCCAAGTTCGTGCTCGAGCGCTGGACCGGTGGCGAGCATGCGGTGACCCTGCCCGAGGGGCGGACCGCCTGGCTGATCCCAATCACCGGATCGGGCAGCGTCGCGGGCGTCGCGTTCAAGGCGGGCGAGTGCGTCACCGTGACCGGGTCAGAGCGGATCGAGGCCAGCGACGATGCCGACCTGCTGTTCGCCTATGCGGGCGACACGCGGATCTGATCGGGCGCTGCGGCGGGGGGCGGTGCGCCTCCCGCCGCCGCATCGATGCGATCGGCCAGATACGCGTCGATCCGTGCAGCGGCGTCGGCTGGTACGTGCAGCCCGAGCTTGCTGCGGCGATACAGGATATCGTCGGCCGACCGTGCCCATTCCTGATCGACGAGATAGTCGATCTCGGCGGCATGAAGCCCAGCGCCGAAATCCTCGCCAAGCTCGGCGGTCGTCCGCGCCGCACCGAGGATCCGGTCCACCCGCGTCCCGTAGGCGCGGCCGAGTCGGCGCAGCAGTGCGGCCGGCAGGTCGGGGTACGCCCGGATCAGCGCTTCGAGATACCGGTCGAAATCGCTCTCGGGCAGATCGCCACCGGGCAGCGCGACCGTCGCGGTCCAGCTTTTTGTCAGGTCCGTGTTTCGATCGGGGAAGAAGGGGGCAAGCTGCGTCATCGCGTGCTCGGCGAGCTTGCGATAGGTCGTGATCTTGCCGCCCAAGATGCTCAGCATCGCCGCGCGATCCTCCGCGGCGTCGAGATCGAGCACATAGTCGCGTGTCACCGCCGACGCACTGGCCGCATGATCGTCATAGAGCGGGCGGATCCCCGAATAGCTCCACACGATGTCGGCGGGGGTGATGCCACGCTGGAAATACCGATCGATGGTGTCGCACAGATAGGCGGTCTCGGCGGCGTCGATCGTCGCTGGGCCGGGCGCGCCCTGCCAGGCCTCGTCGGTGGTGCCGATCAGCGTGAAGCGACCTTCATAGGGAATCGCGAAGACGACGCGCTTGTCCGGGTTCTGCAACAGCAGGGCGTGATCGCCCGCATAGAGGCGCGGGACGACGATGTGGCTGCCCTTGATGAGCCGGACGCCGCGGTCGCGGCGCGAATCGGGGACCTTCCCCAGCACATCGGCGACCCAGGGCCCAGCCGCGTTGACGAGGACGCGGGCGGTGACGGTGCGCTCGCCCTGCGCATCGGCGATCGTCGCGGACCAGCCGCCGTCCCGGCGGGCCGCCGCGACCAGCCGGGTTCGCGTCAGGATCGTCGCGCCGCGCTCTGCCGCGTCGCGCGCGTTGAGCACGACCAGCCGGCTGTCCTCCACCCAGCAATCCGAATAGACGAAGGCGCGCGTCGCGCCGGGTTTCAGCCCGTCGCCCAGCGGATCGCGGTCGAGGTGCACGGTCCGCGTCGCGGGCAGGATCTTGCGGCCGCCCAGATGGTCGTAGAGGAACAGCCCGAGCCGGACCATCCAGGCGGGACGCGGTGAATGCGTCTGCGGCAGGACGAACTGCAGCGGCCAGATGATGTGCGGCGCGATCGCCAGCAGCCGCTCGCGTTCGATCAGCGCCTCACGCACCAGCCGGAGCTCGCCATATTCGAGATAGCGCAGCCCGCCATGGATCAGCTTGGTGCTGGCCGACGAGGTATGGCTGGCCAGATCGTCCTGCTCGACCAGCAGGACCGACAGCCCGCGCCCGGCGGCATCGCGCGCGATCCCGGTGCCGTTGATGCCGCCACCGACGATCAACAGGTCGACGTCGAATTTCGCGGGCGTTTTCATCATCGTCTCCCGTTTACCACCGCGGGCCGACCGGTGGCTAGCCTCGACGCGGGGCGGTGGGGCGGCCTAGAGCGGTCGCAAAGGAGAGCCGCATGGGCCAAGCCACGCACGTCCTCGCGATCGATCAGGGTACGACATCGACGCGCAGCATCCTGTTCGATGCGACGGCCAGACCGGTCGCGACGGCGCAGCGCGAATTCGCGCAGCATTATCCGCGACTCGGCTGGGTCGAGCATGACCCCGAGGACATCTGGCGCGACACGCTGGCGACCGCGCGCGAGGCGATCGCACGCGGCGGCGTGGCCGCGCGCGACATCGCGGCGATCGGCATCACCAACCAGCGCGAAACCGTCGTCGTCTGGGACCGCGCGACGGGCACGCCGATCTACCCCGCGATCGTCTGGCAGGACCGCCGCACCGCGGATGTGTGTCAGAGCCTGAAGGCCGAGGGCGCGGAACAGATGGTCCGCGACAAGACCGGCTTGCTGCTCGATCCCTATTTCTCCGCGACCAAGATCGCGTGGATCCTCGACACCGTGCCGGGTGCGCGTGCGCGCGCGGACAAGGGGCAGCTCGCCTTTGGCACGATCGACTGTTTTCTGCTGTGGCGGCTCACCGGCGGCGCGGTGCATGCGACCGACGTGACCAATGCCGGGCGCACGCTCCTCTACGACATTCGCCGGCAGGACTGGGACGATGCGCTGTGCAGATTGCTGCGCGTGCCACAGGCGATGCTGCCCGAGGTGCACGACAACAGCCATGTGTTCGGCACGACCGCACCGGGGTTGTTCGACGTCCCGATTCCGATCGCGGGAATGGCGGGGGATCAGCAGGCGGCGTTGTTCGGCCAAGCCTGCTTCGCGCGCGGCATGGTCAAGTCGACCTATGGAACAGGATGTTTCATGCTGCTCAACACCGGTGACACGGCGATCGCGTCCGACCACCGGTTGCTGACCACGCCCGCCTATCGGCTGAACGGGCAGATGACCTATGCGCTGGAGGGATCGATCTTCGTCGCCGGCGCGGCGGTCAAGTGGCTGCGCGACGGGCTCGGCGTGATCACCAGCGCGCACCAGACGCACGACATGGCGACCGAGGTTCCCGACAGCCACGGCGTCTACATGGTCCCCGCCTTTGTCGGGCTGGGCGCGCCGCACTGGGATCCCGACGCGCGCGGGCTCATCACCGGGCTGACGCTGGGCGCGACGGGCGCGCATCTCGCACGCGCCGCGCTTGAGGCGGTCGGCTATCAAACGCTCGATCTGGCGCAGGCGATGGTCGCGGACGGCGGCGCGGCGCCCGCGACGCTCAGGATCGACGGCGGCATGGCGGCGAACGACTGGCTGTGTCAGTTTCTCGCGGACATGCTCGAGACACCGGTCGAGCGGCCGACGCATCTCGAGACGACCGCGCTTGGCGCAGCGTTCCATGCGGGGCTGGCGACCGGCGTCTGGCCCGATCTCGATGCGTTGTCGCAGACGTGGCGGCGGGGGGCGTGTTTCGAGCCGCGCATGGCGACGAACGACCGCGCCGCGCTGATCGCCGGCTGGCACGCCGCGTTACGCAAGGCGCTCAGTACGGACTGACGATCGGCCGGGCCGCCTCAGGATGCGACGCGCAGACCCGTCACGCGCTGGACCAGGACTTCGATCTGGCCGCGATGGAACCCGGCGGCGAGGAACCGCTCGATCTCGGCGACCGGCAGCGCGAAGCCGTGGCGCCACGCATGGACCGAGAGCCGACGCAGCGCCTCGAGCCGCGGGTCGGCCAGCGGCGAGCGCTCGGACAGGCCGAAGATCGTCCGCAGTGCACGGTCCAGCCGTCCCGGCACCGCCAGGCTGCGCAGGCCGTCTTGCTTGGCAAGCATGATGACGTGCCATTCGAGCTGCGTGAACCCGGCCCGGCCTTCGGTCTGCGCGGCGCTGATCGTCGGCCGGCTGGCGACGGGGGCGGCGAACAGGTTGTCGAGGTCGAGATAGGCCATGGTCGGGTCTCTTCGGATGGACAAAGGGGCACGCGGCGAGGGTGCCGCGTGGGAACAGGTCGAATTGTGGTGCAGCGCTTCGGGGCGGCAGCAAAATCATCGGTCGGTGAAGACCGGAGCAGGATCCCAGGACCCCGATCGTCTTCGATACCGCTCGGTATAGTAAGCGCAGGCGGGCGTCAATCGCCTTTTGTACCGCCGGGTAGGGTTTCGACAGGGGCTGAAAACCGTAACGTCACCCGCCGCGGGGGCGGCGAGTGACGTCAGTCGGGCAGTCTTGGATCGGCGGGCAGCTTTAAGCCGGCCCGGGGGGTGGCTCAGCCCTCGTTGGCGCGCTTCGCCAGTTCCTTGTTCACGCCAAGCGCGATCAGCGTGCAGACCGCACCCGAGAACAGATAGGCGCCGCTGGCAGCGAGGCCGAGCTTGCTCGACAGGAGCAGTGCGGCGAGCGGGGCGAAGCCCG
This sequence comes from Sphingomonas sp. STIS6.2, assembly GCF_000732685.2. Classification (NCBI taxonomy): domain Bacteria; kingdom Pseudomonadati; phylum Pseudomonadota; class Alphaproteobacteria; order Sphingomonadales; family Sphingomonadaceae; genus Sphingomonas; species Sphingomonas sp. STIS6.2. The sequence goes on along the minus strand of NZ_JPDP02000035.1, from coordinate 16,567 downwards.
CACCGAACAGCCAGGCCAGATCGGTCGTCAGCGCCGACCCGGTATAACGGTGCGTCTTGCCGAGGCTGGTCGCGAGCGAGCCCGACGACTGGCCGAACGACAGGCCGAACAGCGCGAAGCCAACGATCATGAACACCCACTCACCGGTCGCGCCGCCGTCGAGCAGCATCGGCGCACCGATCGCGAACAGCGCGATCAGTACCGCGGTGCTGCCGAGCAGCGTACGGCGACCGATGCGATCCGCGAGCAGTCCCGACACGAGCGTCGCGCACAGGCCGATTGCCGCGCCGATCACTTCGATCGTCAGGAACCGGCCTGGCGTCTCGCGCGTGAACAGCACGATCCACGACAGCGGGAACACCGTCACCATGTGGAACAGCGCGAAGCTGGCGAGCGGGGCGAAGGCGCCGAGCACGATGGTGCGGCCTTCCGCGCGAATCGTGTCGAGCACGGGCGCCGGCTGCAGCGCACGTGATTCGAACAGCGTCGTGAACTCAGGGGTAACGACGAGGCGGAGACGGGCGAAGAGCGCGACGACGTTGATCGCGAAGGCCACGAAGAACGGATAGCGCCAGCCCCAGTCGATGAAGTCGGCGGCAGGCAGCGTCGCGACGAAGAAAGCGAACAGGCCGCTGGCCACCAGCAGGCCGAACGGCGCGCCAAGCTGTGGCAGCATCGCGTACCAGCCGCGGCGACCCTCGGGCGCGTTGAGCGAGAGCAGCGAGGCGAGACCGTCCCAGGCGCCCGCCAGCGCAATGCCCTGCGCGATACGCAGGATCGACAGCAGCACGACCGACCAGTTGCCGACCTGCGCATAGCCGGGGAGGAAGCCCATCGCCACAGTCGCCGTGCCGAGCAGGAACAGCGCGATCGTCAGCTTGGCGCTGCGGCCATAGAGCCGGTCGACCGCGATGAAGATCACCGACCCGAGCGGGCGTGCGATGAAGGCGAGCGCGAAGACCGCGAACGAGTAGATCGTCCCCTGCAGCCGGTCGACATAGGGGAAGACCAGCGTCGGGAAGACGATGACCGAGGCGATCGCATAGACGAAAAAGTCGAAAAATTCGGACGTGCGTCCGATGACGACGCCGATTGCGATCTCGCCCGGCGACACCTTTTTCCCGTGATCGTGAAGATCGCGGGCATCGTCTTCAAAAGACGTCGATGCGGCGTGTGCACTCATTCTCAAACTCGCTTCCGTGAGGCGGCTCGCCGCCCAATGGCCTTTTCGGACGGCGCACCGATCATACGCCTTTTCGTCGACTGCGGGCAGGGCCTTTCGGAGTCACACCGATAGACCTATCTCTGTCGCATCATGAGCGCCATGCCTTTGCTGCAGTGCGGCGCCCATTGGACAAATTGTCCACTATGGAATGATCTAACAGCGGCGTAGGGGCGAGTACATGACCGCCGAGCTATCGAATTCCAGGCCCCGATCCTGGCTCTTACGCGCAGCAGCCCTGCTGCCCGCGCTGTTGATCAGTGGATGCAACTGGGTCGTGATGTCGCCATCTGGCGATATTGCGGTGCAGCAGCGTGACCTGGTCCTCATCTCCACCGGGCTGATGCTCATCATCATCGTCCCGGTGATCGCGCTGACGCTGTTCTTCGCCTATCACTACCGGCAGACGAACAAGAGCGCGAAGTACGAGCCGACCTGGGATCACTCGGTCGGGCTCGAGCTTCTGATTTGGGGCGTGCCGCTGCTGATCATCATCGCGCTCGGCGCATTGACCTGGACCAGCACGCATCTGCTCGATCCCTATCGTCCGCTCGGCCGCATCTCGGCGCAGAGCGGCGATATCGGCGAGAACACGCCGGTGGGGCAGCTCGCGGGCAACCAGCAGACGATCACGGGCGGCAAGCCGCTCGACGTTCAGGTCGTCGCGCTCGACTGGAAGTGGCTGTTCATCTATCCCGAATACGGCATCGCCACGGTCAACGAACTGGCCGCGCCGGTCGATCGTCCGCTGCGGTTCAAGATGACCTCGTCCTCGGTCATGAACGCCTTCTACATCCCCGCGCTCGCCGGCATGATCTACACCATGCCCGGGATGGAGACGACGCTGCATGCGGTGATCAACAAGCCCGGCAATTACGAAGGCTTCTCGTCCAACTATAGCGGCGCGGGCTTTTCGGGCATGCGCTTCCGCTTCCACGGGGTGTCCGACGCCGGCTTCGATGCCTGGGTCGCGAAGGTCCGCAACGGCGGCGGCGGTCTGAACCGTGCGAATTACATGCAGCTCGAAAAGCCGAGCGAGAAGGTCCCGGTTCGCTATTTCGGCGGTGTTGAGAGCTCGCTGTTCAAGGCGATCGTCGAGCAGTGCGTGAAGCCCGGCAAGCCATGCATGTCGGACATGATGGGCAAGAACCCGCATGACGGCATGGCGATGCCCGGCGTCAATGGCGGCAGCGGGCCGCAGGACGCCGGCCCCCGACCCGAGGGCGGCTTGATGAAGGACGGCGACGAAAAGGGGAGCGGAAAACACTGGTCTGCGCCAGCCGACATAAAGCGCGACGGCGCCAACGCCGCGCCCGGCTCGCCTGCCAACCGCAATCACACCATGCTGACCCCCTCAACCATGCCGGGCTCGCGCCCCGTCGCGAACGGCTAGAGAAAAGCTCATGTCAGACTCCATATTGAAGACGATCTTCGGCCGACTGACGCTGGAATCGCTGCCGCTGCATGAACCGATCGTCGTTGCGACGTTCGGCATGGTGGCGATCGGCGGTGCCGCGCTGCTGGCCGCGCTCACCTATTTCAAGGTGTGGGGCTATCTGTGGAACCAGTGGTTCACCAGCGTCGATCACAAGAAGATCGGGATCATGTACATGATCCTCGCGATCGTCATGCTGCTGCGCGGCTTCTCCGACGCGATCATGATGCGCCTGCAACAGGCGATGGCGTTCGGGGGTAGCGAAGGCTATCTCAACGCGCATCACTATGACCAGGTCTTCACCGCGCACGGCGTGATCATGATCTTCTTCGTGGCGATGCCGATGGTCACGGGGCTGATGAACTATGTCGTCCCGCTCCAGATCGGTGCGCGCGACGTGTCCTTCCCGTTCCTCAACAATTTCAGCTTCTGGATGACCGCCGCGGGTGCCGTGATCGTCATGATGTCGCTGTTCATCGGCGAATTCGCGCGGACCGGCTGGCTCGCGATGCCGCCGCTGTCGGGGATCGCCTATTCGCCCGATGTCGGGGTCGATTATTATATCTGGGCGCTCCAGATCGCGGGCATCGGAACGTTGCTGTCCGGCGTCAATCTGGTCGCGACCATCGTCAAGATGCGTGCGCCCGGCATGGGCATGATGAAGATGCCGATCTTCACCTGGACCGCTTTGTGCACGAACATCCTGATCGTCGCCGCCTTCCCGGTGCTGACCGCGGTGCTCGCGATGCTGTCGCTCGACCGTTACATCGGTACCGCGTTCTTCACGAACGACGCGGGCGGCAACCCGATGATGTACGTCAACCTGATCTGGATCTGGGGTCACCCCGAGGTCTACATCCTGGTCCTGCCGGCGTTCGGCATCTTCTCGGAGGTCACCTCGACCTTCTCGGGCAAGCGCCTCTTCGGCTACAGCTCGATGGTCTATGCGACGCTCGTCATCACGATCCTGTCGTACCTCGTCTGGCTGCACCACTTCTTCACCATGGGGTCGGGGGCGAGCGTCAACTCGTTCTTCGGCATCACCACGATGATCATCTCGATCCCGACCGGGGCCAAGATCTTCAACTGGCTGTTCACCATGTACAAGGGGCGGATCCGGTTCGAACTGCCGATGATGTGGACGATCGCCTTCATGGTGACCTTCACGATCGGCGGCATGACCGGCGTCCTGCTCGCGGTGCCGCCGGCCGACTTCGTGCTGCACAACTCGCTGTTCCTGGTCGCGCATTTCCATAACGTGATCATCGGCGGCACGCTGTTCGGCATGTTCGCAGGGATCAACTACTGGTTCCCGAAGGCGTTCGGCTTCAAGCTGGACGAGAAGTGGGGCAAGGTCTCGTTCTGGTGCTGGGTGTCGGGCTTCTACTTCGCCTTCATGCCGCTCTATGTGCTCGGCCTGATGGGCGTGACCCGCCGCATGCGCTATTTCGACGATCCGAACCTGCAGATCTGGTTCGTCATCGCCGCCTTTGGTGCAGCACTGGTCGCGGTCGGCATCGCTGCCTTCCTGATCCAGATCTTCGTCAGCATCCGCAACCGCGAGGCGCTCGCCGATCACACCGGCGATCCCTGGGGTGGCCGGACGCTGGAATGGGCAACCTCGTCGCCGCCGCCCGACTATAACTTCGCGTTCACGCCCGTCGTCCATGATCTGGACGCCTGGTACGACATGAAGGACCGCAAGCATCAGCGGCCGGTCAGCGGCTTCCGCGCGATCCACATGCCGAGCAACACCGGTACCGGCGTCGTGCTAGGCGTGCTCAGCATCGCCTTCGGCTTCGCGATGATCTGGTACATGTGGTGGCTCGCGGGTCTGACGCTGGTCGGGATCTTCGCCACGACGATCTTCCACACCTTCAACTACAAGCGCGACTTCTACATCCCGGTCGAGGACGTGATCGCCAGCGAGGACGCGCGCACCCGCATGCTCGCGACCCAGGGAGCCTGACGCGATGTCTTCGGTATCATTGAAGAAGGACGGTCTGGACGAGAAGGGTGAGCCCCTCTCGTTCTACCAACTCGAAGAGCATCACCATCCCGAGGGCAGCAGCACGATGCTGGGCTTCTGGATGTACCTGATGAGCGATTGCCTCATCTTCGCGGTGCTGTTCGCAGCTTACGGCGTGCTCGGCACCAGCTATGCCGGCGGACCGACGCCCAAGGAGATCTTCGAGCTGCCGCTCGTCGCGGTGAACACTGCGATGCTGCTGTTCTCGTCGATCACCTACGGTTTCGCGATGCTGTCGATGGAGGAAGGGCGTCAGCGCATCATGCAGATGTGGCTGGCCTTTACCGGGCTGTTCGGCCTCGCCTTCCTGTCGATCGAAATGTACGAGTTCGCCACCCTCATCCATGAGGGCGCGGGTCCGACCCGCAGCGCGTTCCTGTCGTCCTTCTTCACGCTGGTCGGCACGCACGGCCTGCACGTGACGATGGGCTTCATCTGGCTCGTCACGCTGATGGTGCAGGTGCAGAAGCACGGCCTGATCGCCGCGAACAAGCGCCGCCTGATGTGCCTCAGCATGTTCTGGCATTTCCTCGACGTCATCTGGATCGGCGTCTTCACCTTCGTCTATCTGATGGGTTCGCTGCGATGACCGACCGCCCCGCCACCGCGCACGACGCGCATGCCGACCACGCCCATGACGATCACGGGCATGGCGACGACCACGCGTCGCACGGGACGCGCAAGAGCTACCTCAAGGGGTTCTTCCTCTCGGTCATCCTGACCGCGATCCCGTTCTGGGCCGTGATGACCGGCGCGTTCAAGGATCCCTCGACCGCCGCACTGGTGATCATGCTGTTCGCGGTGATCCAGATCGTCGTCCACATGATCTACTTCCTGCACATGAACGGGAAGTCCGAGAATGGCTGGACGATGATGGCGCTGATCTTTACGATCATCCTGGTCGTGATCACGCTCAGCGGCTCGATCTGGGTCATGTATCACCTCAACACCAACATGATGCCGATGCAGGCCGCGGTAGATATGTGATGACACGGCATGCCCGGCCGCGGCCGGCGATCTGGGTGGCGGGCTTCATCGCGCTGCTGCTGTTCGCCGGGTTCTGCGCGCTGGGTGTGTGGCAGGTCGAACGGCGCGCATGGAAGCTCGACCTGATCCGGCAGGTGGCCGCGCGGTCGCAGGCCGCACCGGTCGCGCCACCCGGGCCAGCGCGCTGGCCGGCGATCACGGCGAGCAGCGATGCGTATCGCCGGATCCAGGTAAGCGGCATCTTCGCGCATGACCGCACGACGCTGGTCCGCGCCGCCACGGCGCTCGGCAGCGGCTATTGGGTGATGACGCCGCTGCGGACTGCGCAGGGCTTCGATGTTCTGGTCAACCGCGGCTATGTCTCGCCCGAACAGCGCAGCGCCTATGCGCGGCCGGTCGGGCCGGTCACCGTGACGGGCTATCTGCGGATCACCGAACCCGGCGGCGGCTTCCTGCGCAAGAATGATCCCGCGACCGACAATTGGTATTCGCGCGACGTCGCTGCGATCGCGGGCGCGCGTGGCCTTGGCCGCACGGCGCCCTATTTCATCGACGCGGACAAGGTCGGGGGCGGCGCACCGATCGGTGGCCAGACCGTCATCGCATTTCCGAACAATCATCTCGTCTACATGCTGACATGGTTCGGCCTCGCCGCGATGACGGTGATCGGCTTCGTCGTGTTCGTGCGCCACGATCGTCGTCGTGATAAGCGCTGACCGGCGACGTCGCGCGTTGAGCGCGTCGCAGGAGAGATGGACCGCGTGACGGCGCACGACACGATGAGATTGGCGATGGATTCCTCGCGGTGGCAGGCCTGGGTCAGCCGTGCGCGCGCGGATACCGATGCCGCGGGCAATGCGAACATGCGGCAGCTGGTCACGCTGCGCTGGATCGCGGTGGCGGGGCAGCTGGTCACCGTGTTGACGGTCCGCTTCCTGCTGGGGATCGACCTGCCGCTGGTGCCGATGCTGTTGGCGATGGCGGCGTCGGTCGCGCTCAACCTGGCGAGCATGCGGCTCTATGGCTGGCAGCGCGGGGCGAATGCGCAGCTGCTGCTCGCGATGCTGCTCGACGTCGGGTTGCTGACCGTCCAGCTCTACCTCAGTGGCGGCGCGACCAACCCATTCATCGCGCTGTATCTGCTGCAGGTCGTGCTGGGCGCGGTGCTGCTCGATCGCTGGTCGAGCTGGGCGATCGTCGGGGTGACGGGCGGGTGTTTCGCGCTGCTGACGATCCGGTATCGTCCGCTTGCCCTGCCGACCGATTATGCGGGCGAGTATTTCGCACTCTACACCGTCGGGTCGTTGCTCAATTTCCTGCTCGTCGCGACGCTGCTGGTGCTCTTCATGACGCGGATCACGGGCAATCTGCGCGCCCGCGACGAGCATCTGGCGGATCTGCGCCAGCAGGCGGCGGAGGAGGATCATATCGTCCGCATGGGCCTGCTCGCGTCGGGCGCCGCTCACGAACTGGGAACGCCGCTCGCATCGCTGGCGGTCATCCTCAACGACTGGAAGCGGATGCCCGCGCTCGCCACCGATGCGGGGATGCTCGAGGAGATCGGCGAGATGCAGGCCGAGGTCCAGCGGTGCAAGACAATCGTCACCAACATCCTGCTGGCGGCGGGCGAGGCGCGCGGCGAGGCGCCCGAGGTCGTGCCGCTCCACGTCTTCCTCGACGCGATCGTCGAGGACTGGCGCGCGCTGCACGCCGGTGTCGAGTTCGACTATACCAGCCGGCTCGGCGACGATCCGCTGATCGTATCGGATCCCGCGCTCAAACAGGTGATCGCCAACGTGCTCGACAATGCCGCCGAAGCATCGCCCGCCTGGGTCGGGTTTTCGGGCGAGCGGTCGGGCGATCATCTGGCGCTGATCGTGCGCGATCACGGACCGGGGTTCACGCGCGACAAGCTGGCGAGCTTCGGCAAGCCCTATCAGTCGAGCAAGCGCGATCCCGGCCACGGCCTCGGCCTGTTCCTCGCGGTCAATGCAATGCGCAAGCTGGGGGGCAGCGTGGCGGTCGCCAATCGCGAGACGGGTGGCGCAGAAGTGACGTTGATGCTGCCGCTGGCGGCGATCGCCCTGGAGCGTGACGAATGAGCGAGCCCGATATCCCCCCGGTCAAGCGCCTCGTGATCGTCGAGGACGACGAGACGTTCGCGCGCACGCTGAAACGCTCGTTCGAGCGGCGCGGCTATGCGGTCAGGCTTGCGGCGAGCCATGAGGATCTGGTCGTGCTGCTCGCCGACGACGTGCCGCAATATGCGGTGGTCGACTTGAAGCTCGGCGGCGCGTCGGGGCTGGTCTGCGTCCAGACGCTGCACGCGCATGATCCCGATATTCTCGTCGTCGTGCTGACCGGCTTTGCAAGCATCGCCACCGCGGTCGAGGCGATCAAACTCGGCGCCTCGCATTATCTGGTCAAGCCGTCGAACACCGACGACATCGAGGCGGCGTTCGACCGGACCGAGGGCAAGGTCGACACCGCGGTGACCGAACGCCGCGCGACGATCAAGACGCTCGAATGGGAGCGGATCCACGCGACGCTGGCGGAAACCGGGTTCAACATCTCGGAGACTGCGCGGCAGCTCGGCATGCACCGCCGGACGCTCGCGCGCAAACTCGAGAAGCGGCCGGTCAAATAGCCGCAACGCTTGGCGTGGGGCGGGCGTTATGGCGCGATGGTGTCGCCTTCTTCCTCCCGCCTCTGGGTGCCGCGGCGCCTGCTCGCGACGCCGTCGTCGCTCCTCTGGGACCATGGCGAACAGATCGTCGCGCACGCACGGGCGCTGGACGTGGCGGTGACGACGCTGCCAAGCGATCGTCTTCGCCTCGACCTGCCCGACGATCCCCGGCAGCAATATGCACAGGCGAAGGCGACGCTGGCGCTCGTCGTCGCCCCGCCGTCGAAACGCCGGTTGCAGCCGATCGCGCCGAGCGCCGACTGGCGAATCGATCTCGCCGAAGGGTGCCCTGCGCATTGCGGCTATTGCTATCTCGCGGGGTCTTTGAAGGGGCCGCCGATCACGCGGGTCTATGCGAACCTGCCCGAGATCCTGGCCGAGCTTCCTGCGCATCTCGGCCAGGGGACAGTCACGTCGCGCTCCGCCACGCGCGCGCATGAGGGCACGACGTTCGAGGCGTCCTGTTACACCGATCCGCTCGCGATCGATCATGTCACCGGGTCGCTGTCCGCGCTGATCGCGCATTTCGGCGCGTGGGAGGCGGACGTGCAGCTGCGCTTCACGACGAAGTTCGACGCGGTCGAGCCGCTGCTCGCGCTCGATCACGCAGGACGGACGCGGATGCGCGCCTCGATCAACCCCGCCGGCTATGCGCGGTTCGAGGGCGGCACGAGCCCGGTCGCAGCCCGGCTGGTCGCGCTGCGCCGGATGGCGGATGCGGGGTACAAGATCGGGCTGACGATCGCGCCGATCATCGCCGCCGAGGGATGGCGCGACGCCTATGCCGAGCTGATCGCGCAGGCGGGGCAGGTGCTCGGCGATATCCCGGACCTCACGATCGAGCTGATCACGCATCGCTACACACCCGGGTCCAAGGCGGTGCTGCAGACCTGGTATCCCGGCTCGTCGCTCGATCTCGGCATGGCGAACCGCACCGAGAAGCGCACCAAGTTCGGCTCGGTCAAATATGTCTATGATGCGGACACGATGCGGGCGTTGCGCGCCTTCTTTGCCGACGAGATCGCGGCGCGCCTGCCCGAGGCGCGGATCCTCTACTGGACCTGATCGCCGTCCAACCGGGCAACACAGCGTTGCCGACCCTGCGCTGGTGGGCGCCGGTGCCGTCGCCTATCTGAATACCAAGATCTTGCGCGCGCCGTCGCCCGGCGCTCGCGCGTGACAACAGGAGATTATTGCATGCCCGTCCTTCTTGGTATTTCCGGCAGCCTGCGCCGCCAGTCGTTCAACGCCGCGATCCTCAATTCGCTCGCTGACGCGCTGGGGGACAAGGCGACACTGCGGATCTTCCCGCTCAACGCGATCCCGATGTACGATCAGGATGCCGATACCGACACGCCCCCCGAGGCGGTCGCCGCGCTGCGGGCGGCCATCGGTGAGGCGGACGGGATCGTGATCGCGTCGCCCGAATATAATCACGGCATGCCCGGCGTGCTGAAGAACGCGCTCGACTGGGCGTCGCGGCCTTATGGCAAGGCGACGCTGACGGGGAAGCCGGTGTTCACGCTGACCTCGTCGCCGGGCGCGGTCGGCGGCGCGCGCGCGCAGGCGCAGCTGAACGAGACGCTGGCGTCGATCGGCGCGCGCACGCTGCTGCGGCCGCAATCGGTGATCGGTTCGGTGCACGAGAAGATCGCCGACGGGCGGCTGAGCGACACGTCGACGCTCGACTTCCTGTTGAGCGGTATCGACGCCCTGCTGGCGGAGATCGAACGGCCCGCATCGGCCGTGCGCGAGGCGAACTGAGCTGCGGCGCGTGCTGCGGACCTATCCCGCCCAGCGTGACGACATCGCCGATCTCGTCACGCGGCGCCCGCTGCCGGGGCCGCAGCTGCCGCAGGTCGATCCGTTCCTGTTCGTCAACCATCATGGGCCGCAGACCTATCGGCCCGGCAATAACGGCCTGCCGTTCGGACCGCATCCGCATCGCGGGTTCGAAACGGTCAGCTTCATCCTGAGCGGCGCGATGGCGCATCTCGACAGCGGCGGGCACGAAAGCGTGATGCAGGCGGGCGGGGTGCAGTGGATGACCGCGGGGTCGGGGCTGATCCATGCGGAGGTCTCGCCCGCGTCGTTCAAGCGCGACGGCGGACCGCTCGAGATCCTGCAGCTATGGGTCAACCTGCCGGGGCGGCTGAAGATGACCAAGCCCGCTTATACCGGGCTCCAGCGCGAGGATATTCCGGCTGTCGCGGTCGACGGCGGTGTCGTGAATGTCATCGCGGGGACGTTTGAAGGGCAGGCGGGGCCGGTCGAGTCGCTGACCGGCGTCGCGATGATGACGGTCGAGCTGGCCGCGGGGCGGCGGGTTACACTGCCGGCACCGCAGGGTCGCAGCGTGTTCTTCTATGTGATCGAGGGGCGGCCGGAGGTCAGCGGGACGGTCGTGGAGCCGTGGCACCTCGTCACGTTCGACGAAGACGGCGATACGATCGAGGTCGCGGCGGCGGGGCCGGTGCGGCTGGTGTTCGGCCATGCCGATCCGATCGACGAGCCGGTGGTCGCGCACGGGCCGTTCGTGATGACGACGCGCGAGGAGATCGGCGAAGCGATCCGCGATTACCAGGCGGGGCTGTTCGGGGCTGCGCCGGTTATCGCCTGAACCCATAACCGTCATCCCCGCGGAGGCGGGGATCCAGACTGGCTGGCCTTGCTAACGATGCCGTGAGGCCAGCCAGTCTGGGTTCCCGCCTTCGCGGGAATGACGAAGAAGTTACTTCGCCAGCACGGCCGACTGGTCGACCGCGACCACCGGCAGCCACACCGCGCTGGCCGTCGCGCCGCCGCGTTCGATCGTCACCGTCGCCTTCTTGTAGTCCGCCTTCTTCGCAAGGAAGATGTTGGGAACGAAGGTCTGGGGGTTGCGGTCGTAGAGCGGGAACAGACTCGACTGGACCTGCACCATGATCCGGTGCCCCGGCTGGAACACGTGGTTCACGGTCGGCAGGCGGAACTTGTAGCGCTGCGTCTTGCCGGCAGGAATCGCACTCGGTTTGGCGAAGCTGTCGCGGTAGCGGCCACGGAAGATGTCGAGGCTGATCGGCAGTTCATAGCCGCCCATCTTCGGATCGCTCGCGACCTCGTCGGGATAGACGTCGATCACCTTGACGACGAAGTCGGCATCGGTGCCGGTCGTCTTGGCATAGATGTCCGCGATCGGTGCCCCCGACACGCGGACCGGCGTCGTCAGCACCTCGGTCGTATAGGTCATCACGTCGGTGCGGCCATCCACCCCGCGCTGGTCGCTGACCAGCCAGTCGCCCCAGCGGCCGTCGCCGAAATTGACCGGGCGCGGCAGATGCGGGACGGGCTTGGCGGGGTCGGAGACATAGCTGTCGCCGCCGCTCGCCGCCTTGGTGAAGCCCAGCCCGCCCTCGGCGCCGAGGTAGATAGGCTTGAGAGGCGCGGCACAACCGCTCTCGCAGGCGAGCGGCCAGGTCGTCAGCTTGTCCCAGTGATTCTCGCCGGTGTTGTAGATCGCCGCGGCGGGCAGCGTGACCGCGGGGCCGTCCTTCAGATACTGGTCGAACATCGGCAGCACCATCTGCTCGCGGAACTGCTGCGCGGTGTCGCCGTCCCACTCGAACGGGCCGAGGCTGCGGCCGTCGCGATTGACCTGGCTGTGCCGCCACGGACCCATGACGAGATGGTTGTTACCCATCTTGCCCTTCGCCTTCAGCGCCTCCCAGGCGGTGATCGCACCGTACATGTCCTCCTGATCCCACAGCCCCTGTTCCCAGAGCGTCGGCACGTTCGAGGGGTTGGCGGCGAGCAACTTGTCGAGCGCCTGACCCTGCCAGAACGCGTCATAGGCGGGATGTGCGACCATGCGCTGCCAATAGGGAAGCTGGTCATACCCCGACGCCTTGGCCCAGTCGCCCGCCGAGCCGATGCGGCGGAAATTCTCGTAATCGTCATAGCCGCCGGTCGGCGGCGCCTTGCCTGCGCCCTTGTAGCCGGTCTGGCCGCCGAGCCAGGCGATGTTGGCGAGGCGGAACGCGCCGTAATGGAACCAGTCGTCGCCCATCCAGCCGTCGATCATCGGGCTTTCTGGCACCGCGGCCTTGAGCGCGGGGTGCGGGTTCAGCAACGCCATGACGACGGTGAAGCCCTCATAGGACGACCCGATCATGCCGACGCGGCCGTTCGATTCGGGCAGGTTCGCCTTGTTCACCAGCCAGTCGATCGTGTCATAGGCGTCGGTGACATGATCGACCTTGGTCGGGTTGAGCGGGCCGATCACCGGGCGCGTGACGACATACTCGCCCTCCGAGCCATATTTGCCGCGGACGTCCTGATAGACGCGGATATACCCGCCCTTGACGAACATCTCGTCGGCAAGCGGCAGCGTCGAAAGGATGCTCGGGCTGTCCATCCGCGTCGCACGCGACTTGGCGTCATAGGGCGTGCGGGTCAGCACGATCGGTGCGTTGGTCAGCCCCTTGGGATAGACGATGACGGTGTAGAGCTTCGTCCCGTCGCGCATCGGGACCATCACCTCGCGCTTGACATAGTCGCGGTTGGCCGTGGCGGGGACGAACTTGGCGGGGACATCGCCGCCGGCGGGGGCAGTCTTGTCAGAAACAGTCTGGGGCACCTGCGCCGACGAAACGGTGGCGAGCGCGATCGAGGCAAGAAGGACAAGCTTGAGGGTCATGCAATCGCTCCGGAAGGGGATGCGGCCAAGCTAGGCGCAATTGTCGCGCGGGGGCAATCGGGTTCGTGATCGACCAGCCGCGCGCGTGCCGCTTGAAATGTCGGCCGCTTGCTGGATGATGCGCCGAAACAACGGGGGGTATCATGGCGCGCAGGGCAAAGGGATCGTGGCGGCCGTTCATCCAGGCCTTGCCGATCCTGATCGTCGGCTATGTCTCGACCATCCTGATCTGCGCGGTGCTGTTTGCGACGTTCGAGGGCAAGCCGGTCGATGTCGGCATCTGGTGGTCGTTCGTGACCGCGATGACGATCGGCTATGGCGACGTGTTTCCGGTGACGATGGGGGGCAAGATCGTCGCGGTCGCGCTGATGCATGCGGTGCCGCTGTTCCTTGTGCCGCTGCTGACCGCGAAGATGGCGGCCAAGATGATCGTCGACAGTGACGCCTTTACGCATGCCGAGCAGGAGGAGATCAAGCTGGCGCTCGCGCGGATCGAGGCGATCCTTTCGCGTGAGCCGCGTCAGCCCTAGTCGGCGACCAGCACCGCGCGCTCGCGGCCGACGAGCGCGACGAGCCAGTCGGTAAAAGCGCGGATCGCGTCGAAACGGCCGGTGTCCTGGTGCGTGACCAGCCAGAAGGCCCGGCTGATGCGGATGTCGGGGAGGATCGCGACAAGCCCGGGATAGGCCTCGCCGATGAAGCAGGGGAGCACGCCGATGCCGGCGCCGGCCGCGATCATGTGCGCCTGCGCGTTGATGCTCGACGAACGCAGCACGGGGTCGCGGACGCCCGGGATCTCGTCGAGATAGCGCAACTCGGGCGCATAGACGATGTCGGGCACATAGCCGATCATCCGCCGGTCGCGCAGGTCGGCGATGCCGTGCACCGGCCCGTGCGCCGCGAGATGCTCCGCCGATGCGTAGAGCCGCAGCGTATAGTCGGTGAGCTTGCGCGTCCGCAGCGGACCGCGGCGCGGGCGGGCGAGCAGGACTGCGACGTCGGTCTCGCGCCGCGTCGGGTTGAGGAAGCCGCTGGTCGCGACGAGATCGACTGCGAGCTTGGGATGCGCCTGCGCGAGCGTGCCGAGATGTCGGCTGACGAACCAGGTGCCGAACCCCTCGGCGACGCTGACGCGGATCGTGCCGTCGACCTCGGTCCGGCCCGCGGGCGGGGTGCGGATGTCTGACGCGATCGCCGCCATCGCGGTCGCGCGCGCGAGCAGATCCTCGCCGGCGCTGGTCAGGATCTGGCCGTCGGGACCCTGTTCGAACAGCCGCTGGCCAACCGCGGTCTCGAGCCGGCGGAGGCGGCGGCCGACCGTCGTCGCATCGACGCCGAGACTCGCCGCGGCACGGCCAAGCTGCTGCGCGCGGGCGACTTCAAGGAAGATCGGCAGGTCGCTCCAGTCCATGCCGGCTGCAAATATGCAGCTAGCGCCTGCAAGTCTATCGCTTGTGTCGTTCGGGATGCGGTGGTGTAGAGGCCGCAAAACAAGGAGAGGCGCCATGACCGTTCGCACCATCGAGCATCTGATCGCAGGCGGCACCGCGGGTGGACCGTCCTCCGGCGGCGGCCGCAGTGGCGACGTGTTCGATCCCAATAGCGGCGAGATCCAGGCGCGCGTGACGCTGGGCACGCAGGCCGACCTCGACCGGGCAGTCGCCGCCGCGCAGAAGGCGCAGCCGGGCTGGGCAGCGACCAACCCGCAGCGCCGCGCGCGTGTGATGTTCGAGTTCAAGCGGCTCGTCGAGGTGAACATGGACGAGCTCGCGCGGCTGCTGTCGTCCGAGCACGGCAAGGTGATCGCGGATTCGAAGGGCGATATCCAGCGCGGGCTCGAGGTGATCGAGTTCTGTTGCGGCATCCCGCACATTCTCAAGGGCGAGTACACGCAGGGCGCGGGGCCTGGGATCGACGTCTATTCGATGCGCCAGCCGCTCGGCATCGGCGCCGGCATCACTCCGTTCAACTTCCCGGCGATGATTCCGCTGTGGATGAGCGGGGTCGCGATCGCGACGGGCAACGCGTTCATCCTGAAGCCCAGCGAGCGCGATCCGTCGGTGCCGGTGCGCCTCGGCGAGCTGTTCCTCGAGGCGGGGCTGCCCGAGGGGATCTTCCAGGTCGTCCACGGCGACAAGGAGATGGTCGACGCGATCCTCGATCATCCGGCGATCTCGGCGGTCAGCTTCGTCGGCTCGTCCGACATCGCGCATTACGTCTACCGTCGCGGCGTCGAGGCTGGGAAGCGCGTCCAGGCGATGGGCGGTGCCAAGAACCACGGCATCGTCATGCCCGACGCGGACCTCGACCAGGTCGTCGCCGATCTGTCGGGCGCGGCGTTCGGGAGCGCCGGCGAGCGGTGCATGGCATTGCCGGTGGTGGTGCCGGTCGGCGAGAAGACGGCGATCGCGCTGCGCGAGAAGCTGATCCCGGCGATCGCTGCACTGCGCGTGGGTGTCTCGACCGACAATGACGCGCATTACGGCCCGGTGGTGAATGCGGCGCATCGCAGCCGGATCGAGAACTGGATCCAGACGGGTGTCGACGAGGGCGCAGAGCTCGTCGTCGACGGGCGCGGGTTCGAGTTGCAGGGGCATGAGAAGGGGTTCTTCATCGGCCCGTCGCTGTTCGATCACGTCACCACGGAGATGTCGGCGTACAAGGAGGAGATCTTCGGGCCCGTGCTGCAGATTGTCCGCGCCAGGGATTTCGAGGAGGCGGTGCGGCTGCCGAGCGAGCATCAGTACGGCAACGGCGTCGCGATCTTCACGCGCAACGGCCACGCCGCGCGCGAGTTCGCGGCGCGGGTGAATGTCGGGATGGTCGGCATCAACGTGCCGATCCCGGTGCCGGTGGCGTATCACACGTTCGGCGGCTGGAAACGTTCGGCGTTCGGCGACACCAACCAGCACGGCATGGAAGGCGTGAAGTTCTGGACCAAGGTCAAGACGATCACGCAACGCTGGCCCGACGGCGGGGTTGGTGACGCGGCGAATGCGTTCGTCATTCCGACGATGGGGTGATCGGGTGCGGCGTTTCCTCCCCGTCATCCTGGACCTGATCCAGGATCCAGAGCCATCGAGCGCAACGCCCGTGGCTCTGGATCCTGACTTTCGTCAGGATGACGGGGTGGGGAGGGTGTCGAAGCCCCAGTCCTCGGCCAGATCGCGCCAGGTTGGGTTGTCCGTCTCGATCAGCGTGGTCTTCCACGACCGTTTCCAGACCTTCAGCTGCTTCTCGCGTGTGATCGCCGCGTCCATCGTGTCCGCCATCGCGAACCAGACCAGCCGGTTCACACCGTATCGTTTTGAGAACCCGTCAAATATGCCCTCGCGGTGCTGAACGATCCGCACCATCAGGTCGGACGTGACGCCGATGTACAGCGTTCCGTTGCGCCCGCTCGCCATGATATAGACCGCGGGTTGCCTAGCCATATCCTTCCCCCCAGTCGTCATCCTGACGAAAGTCAGGATCCAGAGCCACAGGTTTCCGCGTTTGCGGCTCTGGATGCTGGGTCGAGCCCAGCATGACGG
>NZ_JPDP02000034.1:0-9938 GCF_000732685.2 Sphingomonas sp. STIS6.2 | reverse complement strand
TTTCCTTGCAAAAAGACCGGCTCAAGACGACCCCTGCGGGAATCGAACCCGTGCTTCAGTCGCGGAGCCGTAATTCGCTTCACTTTCAATGATGCTTGCCTGAATGCGCCTCAAAACCGGCGTCATGTTCAGCAATGGATTACAGCGCAGGGCCATCAGCGATGGTATGCCGACGAGTTTGCTGAAGCGGCTTGAGCGTTACCGCAACTAAGCCAGCGTGGCGTTTTCCGTGTCAAAGCACGAACGCGCGGCATTGACCACTCCACCCCTCCTCATCGAGATGGGGCTGTCAGGTTCGCCGCGGATCGTCATGTCGTGGCTTAATGCTCGGAACGATCCGCTGCCACTGGCCGCTGATTGACTACGGGAGAGCCAGTATGCTGCGCACCTCGAGTCCTAAAGTTCTGAACGTCTCAGCAGACGAGGGGGCGAGCTGTTCGATGGGCCCGGCCTTGCTCTCACACTTAACATCGAAGCGGCGTAAGCGTTGCCCGATCAGTTGCGTCTCCAGATGCGCCTTGGCCCGTCAGCAGCGGACAATGATCAGCCAAGCGCCCCACTCGGGCTCATCCTCGCCGGGATGAAGCGCTTGCGACATAGCTAGCGCACAAAAAAGAGCCGCTTTCAGCCCCCCAGGGAGGGGGTGCCGCTTCCGATAGGTCTCTATCGAATGGCCGGGGATGGATATGGGGGGGTCTTGCTAATATAAAAGAATATTAGTTGATGAAGTTTACAGAATCTTCGGACCCACCTCGACGACATGATTGTAGCGGGACCGTAGATACCAAGTTATCAAACTTTCTGATGCTTTAGCAACTGGCGCTGGCGCGATCGCGGCCCATTGCGTTGGAGATGTCGGCCTTGCAACTGCAGGCGGTCGTTCCGAAGTGCCAGCGCTGCAGGGCCTTTAGTTTAGGCGCAGTCGCTTGCGGTATGCTCGCCCAGTCTTGCTACACAGAAAGCCGGAAATCCAAACATTTCTTAGGTTCGGGGCAAGCCGCTCTTCGTGTGGGCAGTCAGATAGCTTGCCGTCGATAGTCTGACCCGCGACCCGACCAGCTTCGAAGGTTTGCTCCATAATTCGATCAATGCCTTGCATGGCAAAAAAGGTAGAACCCAACCCCTTTCTACCGAGCGAACAAAGTTCCTTTCTACCGAATGAACTAAGCCCCAAACTCCGGCCCTATCCTCATCTGGATAGAACGCGTGGGGATCGGACACCGGTCAATGTGCAGGCCGGGCCAAGCGGGGTGGCGGGCGTTTCGGAACATCGGCGACGGGGTTTCGCAGGAACGCCACCTGCGAAGCCGATCCGGATGTAGGCTCCGCTTCCGTGCATTGCCTGAAAAACGGCGACCGCTTCGCTTTCCTTCATCCGCTTGCCGATCAGCAGCGCGCGCTCGGCGCTGACATAGCCCAGATACATACCGCGGTCACTGGCGATGGCAGCGGCATTATCGTCGGGCCAGTTGGCCAACCTTAAACGCAACTCGACCGCGGGGCTAAGCGCACCGGGCATACTGCCATAGCAAGTGTGTCATAAAGAGAATTGCGAGGGCGCGGTGGGCCTTTGCATCACGTTAAATCGAAAGTCTAAAATGCTATCATTTAACCGAATTTTAGGCGTGCTGACGGATGACGGCCCCATGAACACTCATCGCGGCCCTGTGACTGGTGCCGGCAAAGGTCGGCTTGATCGTAGGTATTCGAACCGAACGGCGATGAGTCTTCCAGCCGTGCTCATCAGATCTCTTGCAGATGAGCATCCGGATATCATCCAAAACGTGTCAACTTTGGGGTTCAAGCTTCGCTCGGAATACGGAGTTACGGTCGGACGGTTTCTTTCACTCGATATACCGGGGCTAACTGCCTACTCCAGATGGGTGGCGTGGTCATATCTTGACCAATTTGGGCTCGATGTGGCTAACGCCATTCCGGAGCCGGTCATCGAGTACATCATTACAATGGCGTTACAGGCCAGCGAGGGCTTTTACCCCGAGGTCGAGCGCCGAAACTTCGACATTTGATGGTCCGGTCAGCCCCCATGAGTGATCGAGAGGTCTGGATACAGGCAGGCGCCATCCTTGCAGAACACGGCGAACATACCCCGGATTATATCGTCGATCAGATGGTCGCTGCCATCGGCGACCCTGTCGCCGTAAAGAATTGGCACCGCATTGCTGCTGCAGTCGATGTTATTAAAGGCACTTGGGCATCTACTACAAATTGCTGATCTCGGAATAGGCTTCGGAACGTCGCAGCTGTTGCACAATCCCGTTGAACGAGGCCGTCACACTCTGGCTCCGGCCGATCTCGTTATCGTGCTGCGCACCTTCCCAGAACATAACGAGTGGCCAGTGCTCGGCGCAAGCATGCCAGAGGCACCGCAGGGCTAGGCGCACCGCTGGCGTGTTCACGCGACCGCTGGCAGTCTCACTGAGTGTGGCTCGCAGAACCTGGACCGCCAGATTGATCATGGCTCCTGCGGTCATGCGGACCTCTAGTTATATGACCGCGTTGCGCTTTCAGTGGCATTGAGGAGCTTGACCTGATCGCTAAACCGCAGGATCGTAGTCGGGCGCTGCCCGATCTCAAAGACTTGCGAGACTTCGGTTACGAGGACTTCCGTAAGGTTCTCGAATGCCGGATGACCAAGGAGACGTCCTATGGGGCGTCCGACGGCCGCAGCAGCGACTTCAGGTGACAACTCCATGCCCGGAAGGGATATGCTGGCGTTCTTACCCGTAATAACAGTCATGCGTCTAGAGCCGTAGGGCATCGGCAGCAGGATCGTTAGCGCTAGGTGACCGTCAACAAGACGCACCTCGCTTATCTCGATCGCATTCGTACGCGGAACTGCTCGCACGACGGCGAACTGCTCCGGGTCCACCCCGTGGTAACGCAATATCGCGGCAGAACAATTGCTAATCGTAACGGCCGCTGGCCGATCCGCTGGTTGCTGATCCTCAGTCGGAACACGTGCAGTCATATCAGGGGAACCGGTTTTATCATTTGTGCTCCGGCGTACTTATGTCGGTACTGACGGCCTATACTTTTGGAATGCTTTAGATTTGGTTGTAATTACGTGAGCGCAGGAATGCGGTGGATGAACCACAGCCGCCAATGGTTTTCATTCACCTATGCCATCAAGTATTCTTAATCAGACTTTAACCATCGATGGGGCAAGCATGCGGGCCCGTAAAGGATGATAATAAATGATGGATAACCTTCTAATAACGACGTTCGCCGAATCGGGTAAGGTAGCGAATGCGGCTGACGAAATAGAGAAAGCTGTCTGGTCCCGTATGGGGTTTCTGAACTTCTCAGAGCCCTTCGTTCACTACTTTGATCTGATGGAACGATATCCGGAATATCAAATTGCCGTCATCGATCGTGATCGTGACTATGTCGTGGCAACTGGCAACCTCGTCCCGATGTTTTACGACGATCCGTCCAACTTGCCGGAGCGTGGCTGGGATTGGGCGCTTCAGTGCGCTGCCGAAACGACTAGCTGTGCACCCAACATGGTGGTGGGCCTCTCTGTTTCCGTACCGGACGCACATCGTAATCGTGGGTTGGCCCGCGTGGTGCTCGGTGCGATGCGCAACCTTGTAGAGAGCAAGGGCCTTGGCAAGCCGTTTCTCCCAGTTCGGCCGACCATGCTCGAGCAGCATCTCGATATGGATATCGCGGACTACGCGATATTGCGGCGGGAGGATGGTCGGCTCTACGATCCATGGTTGCGAAGTCATGAGCGGGCGGGGGGGCGCATGGTCAGTCTCTGCCGCAAATCCATGGTCATCGAGAAACCGGTCGGTTTTTGGGAGGCGTGGTCGGGTCAGCTTTACGAACGGTCCGGGAACTACCCTATCGCGGGCGGGCTGGCGCCTGTGGCGATCAATCTCGAGAGAGGGATGGGAAGCTATGTAGAGCCGAACGTCTGGTATAATTGATCGGCGCAGGCCGAGCTTGACCTCCATCGCGGTTCGAAAGCCTACGACCATGCAGGCGCGCTCAATCATCTGTTATCAACTAAGCAATGCGGACTAGGCAAGATCCCATTCCTTCTGGAACATGGGATACGGGACGGGAAAAACAGAACCTAGAAGCGTCGCGTAAGTGCTAGTCCCGCGGTGCGCGCAAGGATCGGGCCCCACAGAGTGGCTGGCGAGATCCCTCCGCCGTTGTCGGCACCGGCGTAGCACAGCGAGTTCGTCACGTTGCGGACGTAGCTTTCCAAACTCCATCCTGCATTGCCGGCATATCCCAGCCGCACGTCGCCTCGGGCGCAGACAGGCACCCGCCCAAAGCCCCGGTCGTCGAACGAGCGCCGTGCGCGGCTGGCGTAGAACGCCTCGCTCTGCACGTACAAGTCGCCGTTTCGAAGTGGCGTTTGTAGGCGCAAAATCGCGCTCGTGGTTAGCGTAGGATTGCCTAGACCACCGCAGTCGGCGAGCGTGCAGCCACGATCGCCGGTCTTAACGGTACGCGTCCAGGCGCCGGTGAGCGCCAGACTGACGTGACGGCCAAACCGCAGCGCCGCCTCCGCCTCAATGCCGGTGCCCCGGACCCTACCGATATTGATGACCTGTGTACTGCGGAGCAGCAGATCGAAGACGTTGGCCTGCAGGTCGTTGTAGATGTAGTGAAAAGCCGTAATGGCGGCGGTGCCGCGACCGTCAGGAAGTCGGCCTTTCACGCCCAGCTCAACGCTGCGGACCGTTTCCTTACCATAGTCGTCGGGCTTTGTGCCGGCGGGAACGAGATCGTAATCATCGAGCGGTTCGGAGGCGACGAGGCTGAACGTTCCAAACCCTCCTGCCTTCATGGCCTTGGTGGCGCTTAGATAGATCGTCCAGTCATGGTTTGGGGCCCAACGTGCGTAGACGCGCGGCGAAACGCCGTCCCAAACCTGTGCCGCCCGGACGTAACCGCTAGTGTAGTAGGTCGAAAGCCAAACATTTCCCAACGTGCTCGCGACCTGCGGCACGTCGAGATCGAACCGCTTGTGATCCCACGTGTAGCGAGCACCTGCTCCGATCGTCAAATCCGGGATAACCTTCCAATCCACCGCCCCGTAGGCCGAGGTACCCCAGTTGGCAGCTTTGGCACGGTTCACGTCGGTCAGAATGCCGTCCGCCGCAGGTACGAAGACCCGATCTCTGCCATAGATGTCCGCCACCAGCTGGTTGCAGTCCGCATATCCATAGCCTGGGCCGCAGACGATCTGCTCTGATATGCCGTTGGTATAGCTGCCTTTCACGCGCTCACGGTAAGCCGAAATGCCTGCCGCCCATTGCAGCGGACCTTTGCCCGGCGAGACGGCGGTGAACTCCTGACTGGCATAGTCGCCGTGCTGTCTGACGCCGAACGAATCGATGACCAAGGGTGTGCCGTCGTAGTCCTCAAGATACCGGTAGCGATGAGCACGCAGTCCGGTGAGCGAGGCAAGCGTCACTGAGCCTGCATCGTGATCGATCCTTAGGGTTAGCGAGCCGACACGGCTGTGGTCACGCAGCTTCGATAGATCACTGTCGACGTCCCGCCGACCGCCCCGGATCTCCAGTTGCGGATTCAGTTCGCGTAGCAGGCCAATCACCGCTGCATCGGTGATCCTAGCGCGATGCGGTGTGCCGCCAAGTTCGCGGTCGTCATATTCACCCGTAAGCCGTACCGTCGTGTCATTGCCCCGATGAAGCAGTGATACACGAGTTGCGGCCACGTCGCGGGATCCCAATTCTTTCGCATTGGGGAAGCTCGCATTTTGTGACGATCCTCTCTCGGTTTCCCGATCAACGGCCGCGCGAAGCGCCCAACCATCGCCTAAAGCGGCGTTGTAAGCCCCCTGAACCTCAAAGCGGTGCCTAGTGCCCGCACGGATCGTCACGTAGCCTTCGGCCGCGTCCGGATCGGGCGCCTTGGTGACGATTGCCAGTGCTCCGGAAATCGCATTGCGACCGAACAGGAACACCTGCGGCCCGCGTAGCGCCTCAACGCGTTCCAAATCATAGGCGGTGGTGATCACCGAACCTGTCCGACCTTGGTGAACGCCGTCTCGAAAAATTCCAATCGAGGGGTCGCCACCAAGCCCGTAGTCGTTTGAAACGATGCCGCGAATGGCGATGCCGTCGACAAAGTTGTTCTCTGCGAAGCCGGAAAAACCAGGCGTGAACCGTATAACTGCCTTGGTATCACCCAAATCCGCTGCGTCGAAGCCTTTTCCGGACAAGGAAGTGATCGCGGCCGGTACGTCTATTTGACGCTCCGATCGACGCTGTGCGGTCACGATGATGTCCTTTGGTTCGTCGACGTCAATTCGTGATGCCGGAAGCTGGGCTGATGACGTGGTCGAAACCGATCCCGTCAACATCGCACCGGCCACCAGTCGCGAGAGCAAGATTTGTGAGATACGAATTGCTATTTCGCTACGCGCAGCGAGGCTACCGGATCGACGGTGAACCCCTGGGATACAAGTGTGTTCAATTCTCGTACATGGTCAGTTGCTTTGATAGGTGGAAGCGCTCGTCCGTAGAGCCACCCCTGGAACTGATAGCAACCGAGCGCCTGAAGGATCCGCGCCTCGCTTAGGTGCTCGACGCCTTCGGCCACCACTTCGATGCCGAGTGCACGGCCAACGTCGATGACGGCTTTCACCAGGGAGGCAGAGCGCGGGTCCCGCAGCTTGCCGTCGCAGATGAAGCTGCGGTCTATCTTAAGTTTGTCGAAGGTGAAGTCTTGGAGGTAGCTCAGGCTTGAATAGCCCGTTCCAAAGTCGTCAAGACCGATCTTGAAGCCCATAGCTCGGATGGCGTCAAAGGTTTTCCGGGTATCGGCAGTTGAATTGAGAAGAAGACCCTCCGTTATCTCGAACATTATGTGCGCAGGGTCAGCGCCGCTTATGCGTAGTTCGCGACTAAGGGTGTTGATCAGGCCAGCGGTGCTGATCTGCAGCGGTGACAGGTTGATAGAAACCCATAGTCCCGGCCACCGCAGGGAATCACGGAAGGCCTGTGAGATGATCCAGTCCCCAAGTATGGGCATCAGTCCCGCTCGCTCGGCGATCGGGATGAATTCGGCGGGCGGCATCGCTGCCGCATCGTCCGCCGGCCAGCGCAGCAGGGCTTCCATGCCGCAGACGCAGGCGCTGCGGATATCGACGATGGGTTGGTAGTGGAGTTCGAAGCGGCTGGCTTCGAGCGCATCCTGAATCCGCGTTTCACGTTCCTTCCGCACAACGATCTGGTCGTGCATGCCGCGGTGATACACTGCGCAACGCGCGCGGCCGCCGTCCTTGGCCTCGTACAGGCCAATATCAGCGTTGCGCAGCAACTCGCTGCTTCCGCGGCCGTGATCTGGTGCAATCGCAATACCGACCGATACGCCAATGCGTGACGGCTTTCCTGCAAGATCGAAAGGCTCTGCGAAAGCGCGCTGTATGCGATTTCCAAAGTCCTCTACCGATAGCCACTTTTCCGCATGCACCAGAGCAAACTCGTCGCCGCCGAAGCGCGAAACGAGAACACTGTCCGGGAAACCATTTCGCAATCGTTTGGCGACGGTCTTGATGAGAACATCGCCGACCTCGTGGCCCCACGTGTCATTGACGGTCTTGAAGTTATCGATGTCGCAAAATGCTACCATTGCGGGATTTGATTCAATTAGGTGGGGAGCAAGCAATTTGTTGAAATGTCGCATGAAGAGACGACGATTGGGAAGCGAAGATAGCGGATCAAAGTTGGCAAGGAAACTTGCCTCTCGCTCTTTCTGAATTAGCGAGATTGTCATTTTCTGCATTCGGCGGAATGTTGCGACTAGCAGAAAGGCGGCGATCGCGGTAACGATAACGAAGAGCGGCAAGACGTATTGTAAGAGGATCCGGCCTGGTCGGCGGGAGGCCCATACAAGTTGGACAATCGGTTGGCCCTTATCATCTGTTAGGATATATGTGCCCGAATATTTATGCGAGGACGTTAGCGGTCTTACATGAAGCCCGTTGATCAGCAACGTGTCGGCATAGGTCTGAATGCGCCGCTCATTGATTTTGACGGCGCTGACGATCAAATGCGGCCGCTGCCGCAAGACCACACGTTCAGTGACTGGCACGATCGTCATGAGCGTTAGGATCACAGCCTCGCCGGCATCCCCGATGATATGCGAACTCCAACGGCCACGCGAGTTGCGGCCGAGGGAGCCAGGGTACGCTCCACGATGTGTCTCAATGTTTGCGTCGCGTATGCGGCGACCGTCCTCTTTGCCGCTGCGCACGATCCTGACCAGTTCTGCTAATTCGCCGCCGTAAGGTTGAAGCGAAGAGGGGGGAAGCTGCCGACCGCCTCCGTAACCGTAGATTGGCTTGTTATCCTGATCGAGTATCCAGACGGCATCGTGTCCGTTCACCTTGCTGAGATATTGCCCGATTTCATTGTTAAACCAGTCAACATCCATAACCGATGTCGTGGTCTTCTCGGCCGCGACGTCCCAAAATGCGATACTCTGAATTTCGTTTAAGGCTTCCACCACGTCTTGGCTGACAGCATTGTCAATTAGCTGCCTTTGCGTGTTCAGTGCATCGGAATTCATTGAGAGTCCGGCAAGCAAGATCGCAAGGATCCCGGCGAGAGCCAGGCATAAAACGACGCTTGCAACGGTTGCAGTGGGCTTCACATGACGGGGCATACTTATCGTTGGAGGAACGTATGTCATACCCGATTGGCCTTCTCGCCTGCCTCCGCTAGAAATCATAGGCCAATAGTGTTTCAACACCGTTTGAGCCTATGGTTAGCATATGCTTTACAGGCGGTTAAGAGGCATGTGCGGTCTGAACCGCGTGCCCGAGCCAATCGAATGGCTGACAAATAACGGCAGCTGCTACACCGCTCGCAACACACGTGCGTTCGCCCGGGACATCGGGTTGATCCCGCGCACGACCCCGGTCAGCAGTCCTCAATCGAATGGCATGGCTGAGCCGTTCGTTCGCACCCTCAAACGCGATTATGTCCGCGTGAACTTTAAGCCGAATGCGCAGAGCGTCATCGGCCAACTACCCGGCTAGTTCACCCATTATAACGAGGTGCATCCGCACCGCGCTTTGCGCTATCAATCCCCGCGCGAGTTCATCGCGCAAACCTGCAAGGCTCTGTCAGGCCTTTAGGGGCAACAACAGCACGCGGTTGCTGACAACGTCGATCTACGAGATGCAGAAGTGCGCGGCAGCGTTAGCAGGGCGTTCAGCAAACTGGACTATGGCGGCGGCATGCCCATCACCGATCCAGACAGTCGCGCCGAACTGATCGAAACCATCCATCAGCCTTGGAAGGCAACGCTAGGTGAATGCCTGCGTCGCTGGAACGGACTTGATCCACTTAGGCGTACGCAAAGCTATCTGGTGATTGAGGAGAACAGCGGTAATAGGCTGACGCTGAATGCAGCTATGATCGCCATCATGGCTGAACGCCTGGTGGCTTGACATTTCCCGAGCGACCGTGCCGGATCCACTCCGTTTGGCAGCGTGCGGTGCCGAAGATACGATCGCCGGCATCCGTGCCCGGCTCATCGCGAGTTACTCAGCCAATAGATGATGCGTGCGTTGAGAAGCCCCGGTTGCGCAATATGCAGCCAAAGGATTGGAGTTGCAGGTGTTATATTTGCTGTCAGAAGCCGGCACGCTAGCGCCCCAAGCGCCTAGTAGGCGACGCAAAACACATGATTTACGACATCCCCGGTTTTCACCTTCGCTGAATCAAAGCCGCTTTCGGTCATAACGTTCGACAAACCCGGTCGCTTTGATAGGGTGTTCGAGAACGTGCTTTCGGGGGTTTGTCGTACATGCTGGTTGGATATATGCGGGTCTCGTCGGCCGATGACCGCCAAACGGTCGATCTTCAGCGGGACGCGCTAGTCGCAGCCGGCGTCGATCATCGTCATCTCCATACCGACAA
>NZ_JPDP02000033.1:0-26295 GCF_000732685.2 Sphingomonas sp. STIS6.2 | reverse complement strand
CTCAACAGGCTGTCGTCGAGGTCGAACGCCTCTGCCAGCGCTCCTAGCGCACCAAGCTGCTCCATAGAGTCCAACTCCAGCCCGTTGTCGCTGATTAGCGTCGAGGCCGGCCAATCTCCCTTTGCCGCATCAGGATGGTCCGTACCGCGCTGACGGCGGAACTCGGCCGCGACGACGGCGCACACAATCCGATGCACGGCTGAACGTGGCACGCGGTGCTTAGTCACGCTGCCTCGGTCTCAACCACAAAGACCCGGTTCCGGCCGGCATGCTTTGCGGAATAAAGGCGTTTGTCCGCCAACGCGATGAGCCCTTCGACCGACCCTTCGGTCTCATCGAGGGTCGCACAGGCCAGGCTGGCCGTTACCCGCAGAGTGCCTGATTGAGCTTCGATGACGACATCGGCAATCGCTTCGCGAAGTCGCTCGGCAAGCTCCATGGCTTGATCACGGTCGTAGCGTGGAAGTAGAACCCCAAATTCCTCGCCTCCCAAGCGCGCAAAGATACCACGTGGTGGCAAGAGTGCGATGCATGCCTCGGTCACCCGGCATAGAAGCGTATCGCCTACCGGATGGCCGTGCGTGTCGTTGACCGCCTTGAAGTGATCGAGATCGAGTACGACCAGCGACAGCGACTGACGAAGTTCGCGCCAGCTCTGCTGTTCGCGTGCCATCGCCTGACTGAAATGTCGTCGATTTGCCGCGCCGGTCAGATGGTCGCATGTCAGGAGACGCCGCACGTCTTCGGTCGCCGCGTCGCGACGCGGTACATCACGAAGCACAACTGAAAATCGGGGTAAGGTCGCATTGTCGCGTGCCGACCGAGCGACAACGAGACGCTGACACCAGTAGCGCTCGCCATCGGCGCGTTGCTGCCACCCTTCCTGAAGATGCCAGCCCTCACGAACTGCGATCGCCAGCTGCTCGTCCAGACGCAGATCGCCGCCGGGCAGATCTGTACTGAGAACATCGGCAAGGTTATGACCAGTAACGTCGGCCGGCTCATACCCCGTCTGCCGGGCAAAGCAGGTGTCGGCTGCAGCGATTTGCCCGTCTGGCGTGATCGTCAGAGCGGCATAGCCGTTGACCCCGTCGAGTAGCGTGGCGAACCAGGTATCGGCCTGGCGCAGGCGGTTTTCCTGAACAACCTGGTGGCTAATATCGGTGAGCGTTGCCATAAATCGATCCGTGGCGAGCTTGACGAACGTACAGGCGAGGACCTTTGGCGTGGTACCGCTCTTGCCCGGCCCGAGGTCGACGAAGATGCGGTGGCCGTCGCAGATGCGTCCCGTAGGCAGTGCAAAGGCTTCTGCCATGCTTCGCAGTTCCGGGGCGTGATGTTCGAACGCCGAGAACAGGTTGCTGACGCCACGCGAGCCCGCCAGCGGCAGCAGATGCTGCATGGCGTGCGGGTTCATCAAGCCGATCTCGCCGGCTGCGTCGCATTCGATTAGCCCGATGGGGCAGGCATATAGGAATTCGAGGAGTTCTTCCTCACCCGACGTATCGGTCATTCGGCTTGCCCTCAGCGTTCGATGAGCAGGTAGCGGCGCGGCATTTCTGCGCTCGCGAGCAGGCGCAAGCGCACCCTGGTCGGCCGCATGCGGAGCGTCAGGACGTACGGAAATATGTCGTCGATTTCCGGTTCGTCTTCGAACCGCTGCGCCACCATGAAGTTGTTCATGCACTGCGCAACAGCGTCAAAGAACGGGACGCCGACCACCGTGGCCGGATCTAGCCCTGACATACGAGCCTCAGTTGCATTATAAACCTGTACGATGGTGTCAGCGGCAAAGCCGACGACTCCGAACGGCAAGGCATCGCGGTCTGCTTCGCTCATGGTCTCAAGGTCGTGCAGTACGACCGTTTCGAAATCTACGTTTGTTGGTGACACGATCAGTAGCTCCTCAACGAAGCGTCATGCCTTAGGAGGGTTAACTATTTGACAGATCGGCAGTGTTGACGCTTCGTTTTGAAAGAATGCCCGCATATCTGTAGAGCCTGTCCGTACCGTTAGACGGCACACGACATAGGCTGGGCGGACCGTTGCCGCTCTAAGAGCCAGGTGGCAAACCCGTCGGCTTCCATCGGCCGGGCAAACCAGAAACCCTGAGCTTCTTCGCAGCCAAGCTCTTCCAGAATGACGGCCGCCTCGGCGGTTTCGATGCCTTCTGCGACGACGCGGTAGCCCAGCCTATGAGCCAAGCCGATCATCGTTTCCACAAGAACAAAGTCGGATCCTGTCGCTCCGGTCAGGTCGCGTATGAACGTCTGATCGATTTTTACGATTTGTGCTGGCAGACGTTGCAGATAGGCCAGGCTGCTATGCCCGGTACCAAAGTCATCGATAGCAAGGGATACGCCTGCATCTTTGAAGCTCTGCAGCATGCCTAGTGCCTGATCGGGCTGTTCCATGATCGCGCTTTCGGTCAGCTCAATTTCTAAGCTGCCAAACGGTAGCTCACGCCGGATCAGTCCAGTCGTAATCCTTTCACTAAGGTCTGCTTCGCCAAGGTTAGCGGCCGAGATATTGACCGATAGCGTGATCGCCAGCCCACCACGTCGCCATGCCGCCAGCTGGTCCATTGCCGTATCAAGAACCCACTGCGTAGTAGGTCGAGCAAGCGACGTCTGTTCGATGATCGGAATAAATTCCGCAGGCGACACCTCGCCCAGAACTGGATGACGCCATCGCAGTAGCGCTTCGGCACCGACGCAGCGGCCCGTGGAAAGATCGATCCGAGGCTGATAAACGAGGCGAAGCTCGTCACCCGCCTCGAGCGCCGCGCCAAAGTCTTCCAAGAGGCTATATTGGCGGCGATGCGCGGTGTCGCTTACCGGTGAATACAGCGCAATTGATCCTTCCGTATCCCTCGCATCTTGAGCAGCACTCATGGCCCCACGGATAACGTCATCGACCGATACCGACCCGGCAATGAAGGATCGGACGCCAATTGTTACGTTCGTGACAAACCGGACCGACGACGAAGCCCGCATGGATGCGAAATTTGTTCGCAAGAGCTCAATATAACCCGATTGCTCGACGTTTGATGGCGAGATAAAAGCGAATTGTGCAGTGCCAACCTGATAGGCGTATCGGTGCGGGCCAAGCGCGGCTTGCAGCGCTTGAGCTGCCTCATGAACTAGTTGGTCAACGCGGGCGGATCCCATGGCGCGCGTGATCCTGCTTATCTGATCTTCGCGGGCTAGGTCCACGACGACGGCAAAGTACTGCTTTCCAGCATAGTCTCGCGTCAAGTCCATCAGATCTTCACGAAACTGGTTTCTCGTGGGCATACCGCTGACGGGATCAATCCTACCGAAAGCATGCTGAAGTTCGATCTGCGCCATGACCATGGCGGCTAGGTCCGTGAGAGCGGCAAGTTCTGCGGATGACGCTTTGCGTGGTTCTGTACCCAATACGCATAAAGCACCGAGGCCATACCCGTCATTGGTCACCAGCGGTGCGCCAGCATAAAAGCGGGTACCGGCACGACCGAGAGGGCTTTCGGCATAATCAAGGTCCTCGAGCAGATCCTCGATGACTAACGCTTGCGTAGACTCGGCAACCTGCGCGCATGGAGCACCGGCGCGTGGAATGCTGCAATGATCGATGCCGACGCGCGACTTGAACCACTGCCGATCGTGATCGGTCAGCGATACGGCAGCCACCGGCAAACCAAAGATCTGGCTCGCCATCCGGGTTATACGGTCGAAGCTCTCGCTTGCCGGAGTATCCAGTAGTTTTAGCTGCTGCAGCGCGTCCAGGCGGGACGTTTCATGTTGGTTGCGCACACGAACTCCTTCGCGTTTACGCTTACGATCAAAACCTTAACGGTTCTAAACTCACTTTATAGCTGCAGGTTAACTTGCGTCATATTAACCATGAATATCCGGCCATCCATCATGATTCCTGTACAATATCGGGCGAAGATTCACGGTAGGGGAGGCTGCCGCACTAGCCTGCACACGGAAGTGGACCTCGCGTACGTTAGGAGCGAACGGACAGTGAACGGCGCAACTGGTAGTGAATGATTCAATCGCTTTCGGGCACGACGGCTTGATAGCTGCCAGAGCGGCGTTGCTGCTTTCCGAAATGGACCCGCCAAGAGAACGGCGGGCAACAGCGACTAGTGAACGGCCCGTGCTGTAGGCCGCTTCCCCAAAGACCGTTCCCGAACCGCTTTCCGTAAATGGCGTCGTCTCAAGTCATGAGAATGACAGGTACGCTCTCTAGACGAAGTAAAACACACGATATTTGCAACTGGGGGTTGGCGACAGTGTTTTACGACGATGGAGAGGCTGCTGTCCGAAACCACCTGTTTGTCGCACAATGGTGATTGCGACCGAGTTTTTCGCACATCCGGCAGCTGAACGGCAAGAATTGGTGGTGGAAACTGGAATGGCCGCTTTTTGGTGACGGTCGCAACAAGCGGATATTCGTTAATTCGGCGGCCAAGGGTTAATACGACGACCCGCCCTTGCGTTTCACGCGCAAGTTGGGCGGCCAGGAAATAGTTGGCGCACATCTGAGCGACGGCTAGCCTGCCGCTATGGCTATCGCGCCCTGCATTCCGGGCCGCAGATCGCGCGACGAGCCGGTCAGATACGACAAGCGCCGCTACCGGCGTCGCAGCCGCCTCGAGATCATGTTTGGCCGTCTGAAGGATTGGCGTCGTCGCCACTCGCTAGGACCGCTGCTCAACCGCCCTCTTCTATGCGGTCGCGCTCGCGGCCACCGTCATCTTCTGGCTATGACCGATGAGTCCTGACCCTAAGAGGGTCGACAATCGAACGCTGGTAGTTGGCCCCCGCCATCTTTCATCGACGCCAACTCGGAAAGTAACGCGCGGCGCAGCTGCAGAAGCCTGTGCCGTCGCCGCGTCGCGCTACATCGATTTTTCCGCGGACCGAAGCGCGCCGGATCTCAATTAAGTACAGCCGCCAACTCTTGAGGTTGACGGCTGCCTTCCCAAAGATGGACGCTGGGACCAACTTGAATTGTGCTTAGGCGAATGCGATCTTCGCCTGCCGACGACGAACGCGCATCGATGCGCCGATCCCGCCGATCCCGAACAGCATGATTGCCCAGGTACCAGCCTCGGGAACTGCTGCCGTCGGCTCGAACGTTGCGGTGCCGGCATAGGAGCCGTTGCCCCGCGAGACGCCGTTCACGACGATCTTGTTCGTCGCACCCGAGGCGATCGCCACGTTGTTGATCTCAAAAAGTTCGGCCTTGCCGACAACAGTCTTCGACGCCGCCAAGCCCTTGATGAACACCGACAGGATGTCGAGATCGGTCAGGCTGAAGAACCGCGTCGTGCTCGTGCTGAGCGTACCGCTAGCCAGACCGGCCTGGTCGATCATGAAATTGAAGGTATCCGTGAATGCACCCGACTTGATGCCCGCACGGCCGAAGTCTGCCGAAACGGTACCATTCTTTATATTGCCACTGACGGTGAATTCCGGGTCGTTCGGAGTGAAGTTAACTGCGTGAGCCGCTGGGGCCATCGCGAATGCGGATACGAATTCCATTGTCGAAAGAAGTAAACGCTTCATGATTGCCCCCTTTTACTTGATACCTTAGAAAAGAGTAATGGGGACCATAGAGCTATGCAAACTGGTATATTGCTTGAAAACAGGCCACCACCCAACCATTGTGCGGTTTCGGGACACTCGCGCCTCTCCCATGACAGACGGCATTTGAGCAACACCGATCCCATCAGATGCTGCAAAAGGCTGATGTAGTGCAAAGGTCAACACGGTCGATCTGGCAGTGACTTTCTCCCCCTCAGGTGGGTACGCATCAAGTGAGTGGCTACAACACACGGCGGGTACCGCCACAAACCTGCTTTTACGGTGACACTCCCTATGGGGTGGCCCGCTCCTCGACGTCGAATTGTAGGGTCTTGATGGCCCTACTGCGAGGCCTACCCTTGCGTCGAACGCCGACGATTCGACAGTGATGGAGCCAATATGAGCGACCCCAGAACATGGTTTGAGCCAAAGGCCGCTGGCATAGGCTGGATACCCCGAACGTGGGAAGGCTGGGTGATAGTAACAGCGGTTATTGCAGTGGGCGCGTTCGTGCGGAGGCTGAATCCGTGACCCTCAGACGGGCTGATGCCGATAGATTGCGCGGATCGGTCGAGCAAAAATAGGCGGCGCAAACGAGCAAGTGCGACGGCACATACCTTTAACATAGCACGCGAGGTCGCGCTGACCTGATCGCTCTGTGGCATTAGACGCTCCGAGTTCAGTCGCCCGATGGGCGTTGGATGCTGGCGAGATCCGGACACAGTCGCCGTGGCGTTAAGATAAATCCCATAACCAATTTGATTTATGTTACGTTAGATCGTTCAGGCACCCGCAGCTTGACGATAGGAGCTGGATGGTCGTCGTACTGGATACTGAGTGCTTTACCGCAACGCCCTGGAAAAGTTGCGTTCGGCTCGAAGGAGCGGGAATCGCGCTAACCCTTTCTCCCGCAGCGGCTATCAAACTTGCAGATTCGCTTATAGATGCGAGCGCTGTAGCCCTAGGGCAGGTGGCAATGAGGGAAGCTGGGCTGCGGCTTAAACCTGACTGATTATAATCACACTCGAACTTTAGCGTAAGGATTGAATGTGTGAGGCTCGTGCGTCAGGTGGTGCGTTAACTGCATGTTGTGTGGATGGGTATGTTCCGAAATGGACGGGCGAGCCGTCCACTAGATTGGTCACGCCTCTGAGTCAGATTTGAATATAGCCCCGTCATCTGCCTTGAACTGATGAAAGCGGCTACCTTTATTTCTTATATTTTATTTATAATCATGATGGTATAGTAGATCTGCTTGACGACTTGGCTTCGTACATGATCCTGTCAGCGACTCGCATAGCCTGCTCAAAGTTGCTGCCCGTTGCAGCGCCCAAGCTGCACGTCGCACGCCACTGCGAGGTTTCTAGCGCAGTCATCAACGCCTGATGGATCCTGCTGGACTTTCGTTCGCCCGCGGCTTCGTCTCGAACTGTCAAGCAAAACGCAAATTCATCACCTCCAAGGCGTGCAGTGACGTCGTAAGGCCTAACGGATGCGCTAAGTGCATGGGCGACGATACGCAGCACCTCGTCGCCTGCGGCATGGCCATACTGGTCGTTAACCGCCTTGAATCCATCCAGGTCAATCACGCCGCACAATAGGATCCTGCGATCTCGAGCAGCCGAAGACTCTTGCCGCTTGCCCTCACGTTGAAAGGACCTCCGGTTGCCCAGCCCCGTTAGGGGGTCCATCAATGCGTTTTTGCTCTCGTGGTCGAACGCTCGACGGAAGGCGCTCACTAGAAGGATTATAAAAATCACTCCAAGGACAAGCATTGAGGCATTCCAAGCAGCCGCTGCAGCAGTAACAGAGGCTGCCTTAGCAGACAGTTGATCGGCGAAGCCATTTAAGTATAACGTTGTGATAATTGCCGAGGTGCCGGCTATAAGGCCGGCAACCCGTCCGAAGCACCAAGTTGTTAGACATAGCGGAACAAGATAGGCCGAGTTAAGCGAGTAGAGGGGGCCTGTCACAGCATCGATAATGAAGAGCCCTACCCATATAGGTATGATCCATGCGAGAGCTGACAGAGGGCTTAAGCGCGCAGACGTCCGCATCACGCTTTCTAGCAGAGTTGTTTCTCCAGCACGGCGAGATTTCCGCGGAAAACTGTCAAATCTAATTGTTTTCCGTCGGGCTATGCACGCGCCCATGCCGGCAGATATTTTCAGTTCGGAGGCGGTTCCGCGGTTCGTCATTGGTAGTGTCCGAGTGCCGTGATCCGCTTGTTGAGGTGCAGGTAGCGGTCGTTAAAGCCTGCTACTTTTTTCAGCAGATCCCAGTTGGGAAATGAAATAAGGTGCTGGTCCTGCTCGAGAATACTGTCCTTTATCAAGCCCTTGATCGTCCGGTTGACGTGAACCGCTGTCAATCCGACTGCGTCGCCAATCTGTTGCTGCGTCAGAGGCAATTTAAATGCCTGACCTTGTGCTAGCCCGCATGGATCGAGCCTCGTCGCTAGCTCGCAGAACAGATGCGCTATCCGAGCTCGAGCATTACGGCGTCCGATATTCACAATCCACTCGCGGGAGATCGACGCTTCGATCAAAGCGCTCGCCATTATCGCATTCGAAATCGTCAGGCGCTTGGACATCAAATTTCGGATCAACGTCTCGTCTATCACGGCTACCATACAGGGCATTGTCGCCTGCACGCTGCAATCATCATCGATCAGACGCATATGCTGGATGTTGATTATGTCGCCTGGCAGTAGGAAGCCGACAATCTGGCGAAATCCATCGCTCGTGGTTTTATAGGCAATAGCAAAGCCAGATACCAGTGCTTGAAAGTCGGCAGAGATTGCGCGATCTTTTATGATGTGCTTACCGGGATTGTAAGAGTGCAACGAAAACGGCAGCGCCATTATGGCCGCACGATCATCCTCCGTTAGGACTGTGTTTAAAAAGAACTTCTCGAGCATTGGCGAAAGTGGGGCACCAGAGGTCTGCAAAAAAACTGTCCCAACGGAATGCGTGTACGACCACGAGCACCTAAAATTCGACGTCTTAATCTCGCGTCTCATAACATCTATCACGTACGAACGGCCTATGAACCAACGAAATATGCCTCAAAGCGAAACGATATGCAGTCCATAAAGTAGCAATGAGTTATTTCGAGCCGCGACGTTAGGCCTTGAGGCGTCATTCGGAAGCCCTGTCATCGAGACGCTGCGCAAAGCCCAGGAGATGATCCCCATCATGACGACTGGACGCGCTTCGCTACGGCGCTGGACGCGATTGAGGAGGTGTCTTGGTTCGTAAGGCGTGGCAGCTTGCCTAGATCGGTTAACCGCGCATAGTCTTGCGGTATGACTACACCGCCAGTGCTTTCCGATGTCATCAAGATCCAAAATGACCGCAGTCCGCTAAAGGCGGACGAGCAAACCGATAGGAATGAAGGCGATCCGATAGCGGATGCGCTGACCATCAAGATTAGGAGGCCTAAGCTCGGGCAATGGTGAGCACTCGTAAAGTTTGGCTTAAGGCGATGACGATCGTCGGGGCACGTAGAATATTTGTAACAGAGCTGAACCGCCCCGGGTTTGTCGGAGGCTCCAACTCCTGAGAAGGTGGAGCCATGACGAGCAAGACGACCAACAATTTTGCGCCCGAAGTCCGCGAGCGAGCGGTGCGGATGGTTTTCGATCACGAGCGGGATCACCCGTCCAGGTGGGCGACCGTGGTATCGATTGCCGAGAAGATCGGCTGTGTTCCGCAGACGCTGCATGAGTGGGTGAAGAAGGCCGAGGTCGATAGCGGCAAGCGCGGCGGTGTTCCGACCGAGGTGGCCGACAAGGTGAAGGCGCTGGAGCGCGAGGTCCGTGAACTGCGGCAAGCCAACGAGATCCTGCGCAAGGCATCGGCATATTTCGCGCAGGCGGAGCTCGACCGCCCGTTCCGGAGATGATCGCTTTCATTGACGATCACCGCGATGCCTATGGGGTCGAGCCGATCTGCCGTGTCCTGCCGATCGCCCCATCCACCTACTACGAACACGTCGCGCAGCGACAGGATCCATCGCGTATGTCGGCACGGGCGCGTGAGGATCTGATTCTCAAGCCCGAGGTCGCTCGCGTGTTCGCGGAGAACTTTGCGGTCTACGGGGTGCGGAAGGTATGGCGGCAGATGATGCGGGAGGGCTTTGTGATCGCCCGTTGCACCGTCGAACGGCTGATGTACGAGATGGGCTTGGCAGGCGTGATCCGGGGCAAGCCGGTGCGTACGACCATCAGCGACAAGGCGGCACCGTGCCCGCGCGATCACGTCAATCGCCAGTTCTTCGCACCAGCGCCGAACAGGCTTTGGGTGTCGGACTTCACATATGTCGCGACTTGGGCGGGGTTCGTATACGTCGCCTTCGTCATCGACACTTACGCCAGACGGATCGTAGGCTGGCGCGCCAGCAGGACGGCGCACGCCAGCTTCGTGCTAGATGCGCTTGAACAGGCGCTCCATGATCGCCGTCCGACCCATCGGGGCGGCCTGGTTCACCACAGCGACCGCGGATCGCAATACCTGTCTATCAAGTACACCGAGCGCCTTGTCGAGGCCGGCATCGAGCCGTCGGTCGGCAGTGTCGGCGACAGCTACGACAATGCTTTGGCCGAGACGATCAACGGACTTTCCAAAGCCGAGGTGATCCACCGGTGCGGACCCTGGCGCAGCTTCGAACCTGTCGAGTACGCCACGCTCGAATGGGTCGACTGGTTCAATCGTCGTCGACTGCTGGAGCCCATCGGCAACATCCCGCCTGCCGAAGCCGAAGATCAATATTATGCTGCCGCAGACAACATCGATATGGCAGCATGACTGACAACCCAAAGCCTCCGGCAAACCTGGGGCGGTTCAAGCCGATGGTCGATACCTTGTTGCAGATCGTGGGTGTTGAAGCTGACGTCGGCGATTGGGCGCGCGTTGCTGCTGCTGTCGACACGATCAAAGACGGGCGGATGCATTAACCCGACCCGCGGAATGATCGTTCAGAAGGTGTTGCCATGGCACGTGTGTCATAACGAGAACTTGCAAGGGACGGTGGGCCTTTGCAATGCTTCATGGAACGAGGTTAAATTGGGACTTAACCGGACCTTAGAGACGTTGACGGACGATAGCCCCATGAACACCTATCGCCGCCCGGTGGCTGGTGCAGACCAAGATTCGCTTGATCGGCGGCACGCAGACCGAACGGGCATGCGCCTCCCGGCCGTGCTCATCACGTCTCTTGCAGATAAGCATCCGGCAATCATTCAAAACGTGTCTACCCTGGGCTTCAAGGTTCGCTCAAAATACGGGGTAACTGTCGGGCGGTTTCTCTCAATCGATATACCGGGGCTCGCTACGTACTCTGGTTGGGTAGCCTGGTCTTATTATGATCAATTCGGGCTCGACGTGGCCAACGCCATTCCGGAGCCGGTTATCGAACACATCATCACGATGGCCGTACAGGCAGGAGAGGGGCCAGCCCCCGCAGGAATGATGTAGCTCAGGTGTACCACTGATTCGATGCCTGGATGCGCTATAAAAATGCAATCCCCGCGAGTTCGACTACCAGCTCGCCCGAGAGCAGGGCAGGAGCCTAGCTAGCCTGTCAACGATGATAGAGCGTAAAGTCGCCTACCTGAACCACTTCGTCAATCGGGGTAAGTCACGGCGCCTAACGGAAGGCTAGCGCCGCCACCTTGCTATCGCGCTTAACGCTGACGAGCGGGAGCTGGGCGCGCGCGATCCTTACTCATAGGGCTGTAGGATATAAAGCCTGCTGACCTTTTCGGACTGCGCGTCGCAAATCGCCTTGTTACGTATCGGGCGTTGCCTCGATTGGGCCTTGAACGGTCGTACTTTTAATTGAGCTAGCTCAGCCGCTGATCGGTGGCATTAGAGCCCAAGATGTATCCGCATAAACCGCGCGAAGCGAGGAGAGACGCCATAGCCGACCGAGGTTGCCAAAATAATAGCGATTGGGAGGCCCCAAACGATTGCGAGTACGCCGTACAGAATCATCATGTACGAGATATGGCAGGAATACTGCCCGCGACTAGCCTTGTTTTTACCCTCAGAGCGAAAGTGTTTCGATCCTGACCATTGCTTACGACGTTAAAGCGTCTGGAGGGCTAGCGCGGGGCGTCTAAATCCTACGCACCTGCAACAATAGCAGCACGATACTTAATGATCAAACCGTCCAACCTGACTAGGGAGGGCTACGATGCTTGGAGACGGGGTACTGCCAGCCAGGCAAATCCGCATCAGTAACGTATTCAAACCTGCTGCGGCTTCACATATAAAACGCCCGGCTTTCGCAAGCCGGGCGAGCTAATTACTTGTTTGGCTTGTCGAAGATCCAATAACGCATTTCGGTCCCCTTGTTCGCTAGTTAAAATGCCGCCCTTCGGCACCGCCAGCGTTGTAATTTTAATATTTCATTAACATGAACGGACGGTCAGGCTTTGACGTCAGTGCGATGAGTCGAACGCCTTTTGAGGCAGTGTGATTGGTGCAATACCTGAAATTCCAACTGCTTAGTCGTTGCGCATGCGCTCGAGTGCCGGGAGAAATTTTGGCCCAATGGACATCGACAGTGCGCAGTTCAGTGTCCGGACCATATATCTGAGTTCCGGGCGATTATCATTGCAAGTCGCTACACCTAGAGGGTCAAGCCGCCAGAACCGCCTCTCCAAGGATGAAGGGGGCGACGACACTTATCGCCTGATTGACATAAAGCGCTTTTTCGCTGACCGGCGCGACATAGTGCATCGCTTCCTCCGCATCGCGCATCGAAGCGCCGCGTGCGATCATCCATGTGGCGAGATACTGTGAGGCCAGGCATCCGCCTGCGGTCGCCACATTCCCGTGCGCGACGAATGGCGCGTCGATCACCTTCACGCCCGCCTCGATCACCCAAGGCTTGGTCGTAAGATCGGTGCAGGCAGGAAGATCGCCTACCAGCCCGAGCTTGGCAAGCAGCAGCGTCCCAGAGCATTGCGCGCCGATGAGTTGGCGCAATGGATCAAGCTTGATCCGGGATAGCAGCCCGGCATCGGCCGCAATCTCACGCGTCTTGATGCCGCTGCCAATCAGCACGGCATCGGCGTCGGCAGCGAACTCCAACGGCTTTTGGCGCTGGACTGTCACACCGTTCATGGACGTGACTTCCTCAGTTGGCGAGGTGATATGCGCCGCCCAGCCATGTGCCTTCATACGGTTCAGGATTCCTGCCGCAACGAACGAGTCCAGTTCATTGAACCCATCGAACGTCAGAACCGCAATCTGCATGAACGCCTCCTTTGGCGAAGGTGGAGCACACTCGATAAACGTTTAGGCGCAGAAACGCCCGCGCTTTCCCATTTCATTATCCCAATCGGGCGGTCGGGGGCGCTAAGCATACGATTCCGAACATCCTCTAGCCGGTCCCTAAGTGTAGCGGCTCGCAATGATGCGCGGCCAGAACTGCAATAGATGGCTCTTCCGAGAGGAGGCCCGCGGCGCAGCGCGGCAGCTGTGGGCCACAGCAATCTTGGCCGGGCATGACATTGAGGCGCATCGCTTCGTAATCACCGATCACGACGGCAGGGTATTGGAAACTTTCGATATAGAGGAAGCCTCGCCAAAAATATTGACCGGCCGATTAGGGATCTAGCCTTGCTTCTCAAAATGCACAAGCGCCGGATGGCGTTATTCGAGAAGGCAAGTTGGGATCATACACAACACGTATTCGGCTGGCAAATGACTCTGCCCCTCGGCGAATTGTAGAGAAGGTCTTTCGACGCTATCAATCAGGTTGAAGGATGAATAACAGTAACTACTCTTTGGCCGCACCAGATTTCTACATCTTTATTTAGTGCGTATGCCTTTCCGCCCGAGACAGCTTCCGCATCATTTGGGCATTCCAGATCGATACGCTCAACAATTCTACCGCCGTTATCAATAACATACACGCGATACTCTAACATACTGTTCTTCCGACTCCTCTCTGGGAAGCCAACCTGAAAGAAGGTCGTAGTTGCGTAAAGCGGTATCGCAACCGCTACGGTTTGAAGAAATCTCTAATTGGTCAGATGTTAGCCGATGTTGCTGTCTGGTTAATTCGTTCAAGGCAGGCGTTAGATTGGTACCATGACGGAAATAAGTCCCTGTGGTCTGCGAGCGCGCTTACAGAAATTGCGAGCGCATGCTTTGCGCGTTTGGCCATTTGATCGAGCTACGCCTAAAACCCACCATCCCGTCCGACGATAGTGCCCCGCGATATGGCTAACGCAATTCGGCCGCTCGAAACCTGCCGCTCCAGTTCCCTTTCTATTATCGTCGTTCAACGGTCATATGTGTAGGAAATACGGTTTCAGCGCGACTATACGACAAACACACGACAGTCGCCAATTAGGGTTGGCGATGGCGTTTTACGACGATCAAGATGAGACTGTCCGAAAACACCAGTTTGTCGCACAGTCGTGATTGCGACTGGGTTTTTTAAACAGCAGACGGCTGAACGGCGATAAAGGAAAGGATTACGGCCCGGCCGCTCAGGGCGCTCGGATGGCGCAAGCGACCGTTTGTTCACCTCGAGCTGGGCTCGTACGGGTCCATATTTCCGTTATCGAGGGCTATAAAACGCCGATCCCGTAGCAGACATTCTAACACTAGCTTTTGACACCTGCGAGCCTGTAGAAACCCGCTTATCGTAGGCAGTGTCACAACAGTCTCGAACGGTTGTGACACCTAAAACCGTTCTCGCGCTTCGAGCCGGTCCACGAACTCGCTCATCTGACCGTCAGTGCCGCAGCGTCCAACCGGTCGATATGATCGAACGCTGTTAAAATCGGGCAGGGGCCTTCCGAACCGGAACTGCACTCGCGCGCGAGCCGGCGAAGCGAGGCGCGTACCCGCTCAAGCTCCGTGATTTTCTCGTCCAGCGCGCCGATGCGCTCATTGGCAAGTTCGCGCGCTCGGGCGCGATCGTTGGTCGCGTCCAGCGCCAGCAGTTCGCCGATCTGCTCAAGCGTAAACCCTGCGGCTTGGGCTGATCGGATGAAGCGAAGCTGGCGCGCATCGTCTGAACCGTAGCGCCGGATACCGCCGCCCGCGCCGCCACCGTCCGGCCGGGCCGGCGTGTCGAGCAAGCCGCGGCGCTGATAATAGCGCACCGTTTCGACGCCGACGCCGCCTTCGCGCGCCAGTCCTGCGATCGTCATG
Source organism: Sphingomonas sp. STIS6.2 (assembly GCF_000732685.2). NCBI lineage: Bacteria > Pseudomonadati > Pseudomonadota > Alphaproteobacteria > Sphingomonadales > Sphingomonadaceae > Sphingomonas > Sphingomonas sp. STIS6.2. The sequence continues at coordinate 11,540 of NZ_JPDP02000033.1, read as the reverse complement.
TCTGCCATGCCTTGACTCCGTACTGTGGTACGGACCCTATATAGGCGAGGTAAACAAGCTGGAGAAGCGACATGGCGACCGCCCCCGCCAGACAGGCGAAGATCTACCGGATGGTGATGCCGGAACACACCTGCCCCTATGGCCTCAAGGCGAAAGACCTGCTGCGCCGCGAAGGGTATCAGGTGGACGATCACTGGTTGAAAACGCGCGAAGAAACCGATGCCTTCAAGGCAAAGCATGGGGTCAAGACTACGCCGCAGACCTTCATCGCGGGCGAGCGAGTGGGGGGCTATGACGATCTGCGCCGCTTCTTCGGCAAGGCTGTCCGTGATCCCAAGGCCGTAACCTACCGGCCAGTAATCGTCTTGTTTGCAGTGACGGCACTGATGGCGCTCGCTGCCAGCTATGCGGTGCTAGGCACGCCGTTCACGATCCGAGCGGGCGAATGGTTCATCGCCTTCTCGATGTGCGTACTGGCGCTGCTTAAGCTTCAGAACGTCGAGAGCTTTTCGAGCATGTTCCTAAATTACGATCTGCTCGCCAAACGCTGGGTTCCCTATTCCTACATCTACCCTTTCGCGGAAGGTGGTGCGGGCGTGCTGATGATCTCCGGTGCGCTAACTTGGCTGTCGGTACCCATCGCGCTCGTTATCGGGACGATTGGAGCCGTGTCGGTGGTCAAGGCCGTCTATATCGACAAGCGCAAGCTGAAATGCGCCTGCGTGGGCGGGGACAGCAACGTGCCGCTCGGCTTCATTTCGCTTACCGAGAACGTGATGATGGTGGCGATGGCCCTGTGGATGCTCGCCGCCCCAGTCACGCTCTCGACGGCGCACTAGGTTGGGCACCGAACCTCATCTGGCGGCGAGCGCTCCGAACGCCCTCCTCGGCAGGAACCCGGCCAACACGCCCAGGTGATACGGTCATACGAGAGGCTTGACAGATCGAGCTGCGGAATGCCTTTTGCGGACATGGGGACTGCGATCTCCCCACGAGGCGACAGGCCGAAGTATCGCGTCCCTTCTACCTGAGGACGCATCATGCCTGCGCTACATGCCATCACCGTGGACAAGCTTGCCCGTATCATCAGGGACGCCGAACGCTCCGATCGTCATCGATCTGGGTCCGGACACGGTCCGAAATACACTTCCGGCGGTCCTACGCCGATCGGTCGCGACCATGCCGGAGTGGGCAGGCTCCATCGCCGGACGATCCGCCATCGTCATCTGCGAGGACGGTGGGGCCGCCAGTCAGGGTCGATATCGCTCAGCAACTCCAGGCGGTCGAGAATGCCATCGCCAGCGCCAAGCGGGCTCTCATCAACAATCACATCGATCATTGCCTGGTACATGCCGAGGAAGGCGAAGGGCCGCAGCACGCGATCGATCAGTTTCGAGCAATCTCAAAATACTGGTGACGTTAGGCTTCTCGATTAAAGATCCAAACGGGACCGCGGCCCTGCACCGCAGGACATGGTCTCTCGGTAAGGCGCAGTTTCTGATCGACGATTTTCGAGGGCAGAGGGCCAGTGACAGCCTTCCCGATCAGGCTTCGCAATCAGACGCGATGTCATTTTAGCCCACATCAATTATCGAGCATGCACAAGTGCCGGTGGTTGCCAGGTACGCCACGAAAAAGCAGAATGACGCAATGGCGGAGAAACACGAAACTTTCCCGGACGGAATAGACGCGAACCACGCCAAAACCGTCAACGGTTTGCGCGCACATGCCAGCCCACTCGCGTTCTTGATCCTCGGCGGATTGGTGGCAATCGCGATGACGGGGATTCTTGGTGGCGCGCCCTCACCGGTTGCTGTTGTCAGGGCGCCAGCTGCATCGCTCGAGGTGAAGTTGGCCCGGCCGCTACGGAGCGGGCTTTTCTTCGAAACGCGTATCCGCGTGGTCGCGCGGCGCGATATAGCGAAGCCTGTCATCGGCTTCGACGCATCGCTGTGGCGTGATCTCACGATCAACAGTCACATTCCCGCTGCTGCCGACGAGAGCTTCAAGGACGGACAGTTCCGCTTCAGCTATGCCACGCTTAAGACGGGAGAGACGCTGGAAATCAAAATTGACGGCCAGACCAATCCACCGCTGCTCGGCCGTATTGTCGGGGCCATCACCTTGCTCGACGACGATGTCAGGCTGACCGAGAAACGGGTTTCAATTCCGGTGCTTCCCTAATGGATATCGTCCTACGCGCCAGCGTCACGTTCGCTGCACTATACTTGCTGCTCCGCCTTTTGGGGAAGCGCGAGATCGGCCAGCTTACGCCTTTCGAACTCGTCGTCATTGTGGTGATGGGCGATCTGGTCCAGCAAGGCGTGACACACAACGACTTCAGCCTGACCGGATCTATCCTCGCGATTGCGACCTTCGCCTTCTGGGCGCTGGTGATGAGCTGGGCGACGTATCTGTCGCCGCGGCTGGAAACGCTGCTCGACGGTCGTCCTCAAGTGGTAATACGCGATGGTGAGCTGATCACGGCGAACCTGCGGCGTGACAGGATAACGCGCGGCGAAGTCGAGGCGGAAATGCGACTGGCCGGTATCGCGCACATGAAGGACGTAGCTTGGGCGATCCTTGAGACGCAGGGCAAGATCAGTTTCATTCGCAAGGATGACGGTGAAGTGCAGCGGGGAAATGAGGATCGGGCTGCGTAATGGTTTATAATCTGCGGGCGCCATTACGGTCGAATGTTTCGAATGCAGGCGAACAATCGGCCTAGATTCGTTGCCGCCCTCAAGGTCGAACAAGTAGATGTTCACGACGCTTGTTTGGAAAACTCGTCGGCTACTCAGATTTTGTAATGGGGTTTTGGAAACTTTTAAAGGTGCGATTGGAAAGCTAGCAACTTCTGAGGAAGAGTGTCTTCGATTTAGCTATTCTTGCCACCGTGCCGCAGCAGTTGCCTGACCTGACAGAGTGTAACGGAACCGGTAGTCGTGCCGACCGTCGACGCTAACGAATCGCCTTCCGTAGCGTCTTAGCGATCTTGTCGGCGGAATAAGGCGTCTGCACGAGCGTGAAGCCATGCACGCCCTCCTGCGCCAGAACGTGACTGTATCCGCCTGATTGAGCGTCGGAACTCGCGTCACCGGCATCGGCGGGGCGGCAGCCGACCGGAAGCTAAGCTAGTCAAGGTCGCTGAGAGCGGCCTGTCCGCAACCGGTCCACTCTTTGACACTCGGCCCTCCCGGTCAGGCAAGTGCTGCATGTCGGCTTCTGACGAAAGTCGCCGTTTAACTTAGAGCTCTGGAACGGCGGAAGAGTCCTGGTTTTCGCCATCCTAGCGCCGCTGCATGTCGCACGTGGCCGATGAATGAATGTCGGAAGTTGGGGAGGCGAATTGGCGCCAGGAATGGCGGGGATTGCGTCTGGCCGGAAGTTGTAGGGGAGGGGCGCGTTCACCCACCTGTGCCTAGCGCCTAAGTCCGGTTTGTTGAGGCTCGATGACGACCGTTAGCGTGCGGCAGGCAGCCAATCTTGATCGGGAAAAGGTTGCCGCTCAGGCCGGGCCGCAGTGGCTGATAGCAAATCGGCGTTAGGCAGTCGATAACGCCTTCCATTGCGCTCAATAAGCCCCCGAGACGTTAGCGATGAAAGAACGCGATTTACATGTACAGAAGTAAGACCAAGTACATCGCCTATCTGTTCTTGAGTTACCATTAGGTCAAAACTGTTATCTTGCACAAGGCCAATCGGCTCTAAACGTTCTTTAATATCGAGTAAAAAGGAAGCCACACTTGCTTTGGCCCCTACTCTACCGATCGCGGCAAGGCGATCCATAAGTACGATGCGTTCCAGCTGAACGCTCAACAAAAATCGGGCGGCAACGCGTGGGTGTGTTTCAAACAGTGCGCCAAAGCGAGCGAGAGGCACATTAGCGATCACGACCTCGGTTATTGCTAACACATTCTCGGTCGAGCGCCTCATTGCCATGCTTGGTGTTCCAAGCGGTTCGCCCGGCAAATGGATCTTTGCTATCTGTCGCCCGCCGTCTGGCATGACGTTCCATACCGCGGCCCAGCCCGACAGAAGCAGGTAGAAGCCTCTTGCTTCATCGTTTTCCCGGAGAATGGTTTGGCCGCGGTCGATCGTGTATGGCCGACCCGGCAGAGCCAAAACTGCCTCGCGCTCAGCTTCGCTAAGCAAGCCAAATTGTTCAAATCGGTGCAAGGGCAGCAGTTTTGTCATGACCATTCGATAAATCGGGTGTGCCCGGTTTTGCAATTGTGAACCGCAGCCTCGATCTTGTGATCTTGGTAGGAGCAAGAGCCCTTCCCATGCGATTCTTGCCCCGGTTACCGTGCCTTAGCCTCAAGTTAAGCTGTTGAAGGCGAAAACACAGCCCGCAGGCAGCCATCTTCCTTGTGCTTGAACATGTGATAGCCCGTTGGACTCTCTTCCAACGAGAAGTGGTGCGTGGCCAGCGCTGCCGGCGTCAGCTCGCCTCGTTGGGCGTGCTCGAGCAATCGCGGCACATAGGCCTGGCCATGCTGCTGCGCTGTCCGAACAGTGACGCCTTTGTTCATCAAAACCCCCAGCGGAAATTTGTCCATCACGCCGTAGACGCCAAGGATTGAGAGCGTGCCGCCCTTGCGCACGGCGAGTATGGCCTGACGCAAAGCGGTGCCGCGATCGGTTTCCAAATACAGCGCCTGTTTGACCCTGTCGTAAGCGTTCTGGAGGCCCGTGCCACCCGCTTCCATGCCGACTGCGTCGATACACGCATCGGGGCCACGTCCCCCTGTGAGTTCCTTCAGTGCTTCCACGACATCGACCTGTGTGTAGTCGAGCGTGATTGCGCCAAACGCCTGGGCCTGAGCGAGGCGTTCAGGATACCGGTCGATCGCGATCACCCGCTCGGCTCCGAGAATCATGGCGCCTTGTTGCGCCATCAGGCCCACCCCGCCGCAACCCCAGACGGCGACGACGTCTCCCCTCTGGATGTTGCAAAAATCCGCGCCCATGAAGCCGGTGGGGGCGGCGTCGGAAATGAACAGGGCCGCCTCGTCGGAAACGCCGTCCGGCACGACAAAACAATCGGTGTTGGCGAAGGGCACACGGACATATTCGGCATGCGCTCCGGCGTACCCGCCAAACGCATGCGAATAGGCGTAGATGCCGGCTGTCGGATAGCCCAACAGCGGCTCCTGTAGCTCGGGCTTGGGATGGGTGGTGTCGCACAGCGAGTAGAGGTCGTGCTGGCAGTACCAGCATTGCCCGCAGGAAATGAAAGACGGCACGACAACACGATCGCCGCGCTTCACCTTCGTCACCGCGCGTCCGACATCTACGATCTCACCCATGAACTCGTGACCAAGAACGTCGCCAGCCTTCATCGTTGGAATGAGGCCGTCGATGAGGTGCAGGTCCGAACCGCAGGTCGTCGAAAGCCGGACCTTTAGGATGACGTCATTCGGGTTGAGGATTTCAGGATCGTCGACGGTTTCGACACGAAGGTCGTTGACGCCGTTCCAGCAGAGTGCACGCATCTGGTTTCTCCTAGCGATCGGTGCCGCCTTTGCGGGCGGCAGGTTGGGGGTCGGTGGTTGGGATCTCACCGGTCATCGCCAAGGCACGGAACCTGTAGAGCGCCTTGGACACGATCTCGCGGGGAACGATGTGAAACAGCTTGCCGATCGCCTCGCCGACGATGCCGCCCGGGGGATCGAACCGCACGCCGAGGTGGAGCTCTGTGCCGCGATCACCAGGCGCCGTCTGGAACGCCAGCGTGCCAGTGTTGGCGATGTCAGCGCCTTTACCAGAGGACCATCGAATCAAACCCTGGTCTATGTCATGAACTGAGGTACGCCATCGATATTCGCCACCTGCAGGGCCTCGGGCGGTCCAGTCGGCGCTACCGTCGGCACTGACAGTGACATCTGCGAAGTCCGCCCAGATGCGGGACTGGGTGTCCGGCCGCAAAGATGGCGAACTAGTGGTCGAAGACCTGATGGAGTTCGCCAAGCTCGCGGATCAGTTCCAGCAGCAGACGTTCGGGGCGCATTTTGCCGAGGTCGCGGTCGACGCCTATACCGGCGAGGTTAGAGTACGGCGCATGCTTGCGGTCTGCGCGGCGGGACGCATCCTCAACGCCAAGACCGCGCGTAGCCAGGTGATCGGTGGCATGGTGATGGGCGTCGGTGCGGCGCTGATGGAGGACATGGCGATCGACAAGCGCTTCGGCTTTTTCGTGAACCACGATCTCGCCGGTTACGAAGTTCCGGTGACCAAGATATTCATGCTCGGCGTTCCGGATATGCGTGCTGCGCATTGCAATGGCTGATCGGCCGCCATTTACCCATCAAACCCGGAGTATGTTTCGTGCCTAATCCCCATCGCTTTTCCGACAAGGTCGTATTCGTCACCGGTGCCGCTAGCGGCATCGGCCGCGCGACGGCCGTTGCTTTCGCAACCGAGGGCGCACGCGTCGCGATCTTGGATCTAACCGAAAATGCCCTTTCCGAAACCGCGGATGCTGTGAGGAACGCAGGCGCACAGGTCCTGACCATTGCCTGTGACGTGTCGAAGCCCGAACAGGTCGAGGCAGCGATCAGGCAGGTGATCGAGACCTTCGGCAGGCTCGACATCGCCTTCAACAATGCCGGAGTCGAGAACAAGGCAGCGCCGGTCGCCGAGATCGAAGTCGACGAATGGGACCGAATTCTCGACATCAACCTGCGTGGCACGTTCGTCTGCATGAAGCACGAGCTTGCGCAGATGGTGCGTCAGGGTAGCGGCGTGATCGTCAACACGTCATCGGGGGCTGGTGTCCGGGGGGTGGCGGGCGGAGCGTCCTATGCAGCCTCCAAGCATGCAATCATCGGTCTGACGAAATCGGCCGCGCTCGATTATGCAAAACAGAATATCCGCGTGAATGCGATCCTGCCGGGCAACATCGAGACGCCGATGATGGATCGCTTTACCAACGGTGACATCCAGAAAGCCATCGACCTCGAGCCGGTTGGTCGTCTGGGAAAGCCCAAGGAGATCGCCGACGCCGTGCTGTGGATGAGCGCAGATCTTGGTGGGTTCGTCACCGGTGCCGCAATCTCCGTGGATGGCGGCTGGTCGCTTTAATTACCGGAGTAGCGCCTGTCTCAGACGGTACCGGCGACGCTCATCACCCCGGAAGAAGTCGAGGGCGATCGTGTACTCTTCTACATCCACGGCGGGGCGTACATCGTCGGTGGGCCGGGTGGCTATCACGGGCTGGCGGCTGCGTTCGCAAAGGCGATGAAGGCGCGCGTCTACCTGCCGGACTACCGACTGGCGCCGGAGCATGCATTCCCCATTCCGATCGAAGACACGTTCGCTGCCTATCGCTGGCTGATCGACCAAGGGCAGAACCCGAATTCGGTGACGTTCGCCGGCGACTCCGCGGGCGGTGCGATGGTCGTCTCGGTGATGGTCATGGCCCGAAATGCCGGCGTACCGCTGCCGGCTGGTGGCGCCGCGCTCTCGCCTTGGGCGAACCTCGAGCACACCGGTGCTTCGATGTTCAATCGCGAAGGCCTGGACAAGCTGAACACCAAGGCCGGCCTCGACCTGATGGCCAAAACCTTTCTGGGTGGTGCGTTGCCGAACAGCCCCGAGGCATCGCCCGTTTTCGCGGACGTTCGTGGCTTGCCGCCTATTCTCGTACAGATCGGCGAAGGCGAACTGATGCTGAGCGACGCCATCCGGCTTGCGGGCCATTTGGGTGAGAACCGTGTACGGGTCTCGTTGGAGGTATGGCCGGACATGTTCCACGTCTGGCACATGTTCCAAGCCGAGCTGGCCGAAGGACGCGAGGCCATCGCTAATGTGGCCGTGTTCCTGAGTCAGGCTGTCGAAAAGGCGTCTGCCGCCTAGTCAGCCATCGCGCCACCCTTTCCACGAGGTGGCGCTACCCCGGATCAACCGCTGGGCACACCCTGCGGTTCATATGCAGGGAGGTTGGTGCCGGGATTGCTCGAGGCTGTCCGTGCTCAGCCCCACTTCATTTCACCAGTCGCGACCTTCGCGCCGACCTGCAACGCCACGCCCATGCCGGCGTCGGGATAACGCGCGGTCATCGCGGCAATTAGCGCTGCGCTGTCGCGTATCGAGATAGCGCGTTGGGGAGGCCCACGCTTCGATCATGCACGGTAACTCACGCAAGGGGTGTTTGGCCGCACCTGCCCTAGAAGACCATCCTTTCAGCAATTATGACAAGAACGTTAGATTGATAGTGACTCGCAAAAGCATTTCTTCTACACGCCCCCCCTCAACGGGGGTTCAGTATGAGTTTTTCGGGTATGTTGCTGGCGAGTGCAGCGTTTGTCGGAGGTCCTTTGCCGGCAGTGGCCGAAGAGCCACGGACCGCGAAAGCATCTGCCAAATCGGACGATACGCAAAAGTCCGACGAGATTATGGTTCTCGGAAAAAGCTATGGTCGCGAAGTCGGCAAGACCGTGACACCGCTTAAGGATACGCCGAACACCATCACCGTAATCGATCGCGAGCAGATCGAGGCACAAAATCTGTTCACGCTGGAAGATGCGCTGACCGCTACCAACGGCGTCACCGTCAACGGCGTCGGCAGCGAGGATCCGGCCTTTTTCTCGCGCGGGTTTGCGATTACCAATTACCTGATCGACGGCGTGCCTAGTTTCGCGTTCAACTTTCCGTCCGCAGTGCCGGACCTCTTCTTCTACGACCGGCTGGAGGTGCTTCGCGGCCCAGCTGGCCTGTTCAGCGGATCAGGCAATCCGGCGGGCAGCATCAACATGGTGCGCAAGCGACCGCTCGACGCGTTCAGGGTGCAGGCAAGTGCGGGCGCCGGTAGCTATGACAATCTCCGGTTCGAGCTCGACGTCTCGACGCCAATCGGCACCAAGGTGGGCTTGCGGTTCGGCGCGATGGCACAGGACCAGGATCAGTTCTTCGCCACCGCGCACCGCAACCGCATCGGCGGGTTCGCGGTCGGGTCGCTGGAAATCGGCGATCGCACCACGCTTACCGTCGGCGGCTATTACGACCGCTTCCGCCCGGCGGTGCAGTCGGGCCTGCCCGGCATCATTGGCGGCGTTGACGGCAGCGAAGGACGGCTGCTCGACGTAAAGCGGTCGACCTATCTCGGCGCCGACTGGAACCGGTTTAATGCCAAGACCTGGACCGGGTTTGCCGAACTGGCGCACAAGATCAGCGATCGCTGGACGTTGCGCGCGACCGGGCTGTTCACCGACGTCGATCGCGTCGACATCTACAGCTATATCGGCAACCAGCCGGTCACCGCGACCAATGGTTCGACCAGCCACATCGCCTATCGCGGCGACAGCAAGCAGCAGACGCGGTCGTTCGACTTCAACGGCATCGGCAGCTTCCCGCTGTTCGGCCGCGACCAGACGCTGATCCTCGGCACCGATTATCAGGCAAGTTCGGGCACGTCGTACAACACGCGCCTGTCCAACTATGCGCGGATCGACGTGTACAACTCGGTATCGCCGTTCGAGCCGCCCCTGAACCCGTATGGCGCGTCGCCATACTATCCGGTGCAGGGGACGGGGGCGACCTGTCCAAGTTCCAGCACCGCGATCACGCCGGCACCCGCCAATTGCGTGCTCCAGGTCTATGGCGGCACCGGTACCGATATCGAGCAATACGGCATCTATGGGCAGATGCGACTGAGCCCGGTCGCCGGCCTGACGCTCATCGGTGGCGGACGCGTGACATGGTGGGATACGACGACGACCACGCGCCTGACGCCGAGCGGTATCCTGCCGCCAGCGACGCGCTACGGAGTCGATAACCGCTTCACGCCCTATGCCGGGATCGTCTGGGATGTAACGTCGCAGCTCAATCTCTACGCGAGCTACGCCGACAGCTTTACGCCGCAGGCGGCACCAGTCGGGCGCGCCCGTCCCGACGGGCGGCAGATCGAACCGCTGATCGGCGCGCAATATGAGGCGGGTACCAAGCTCTCGCTGATGAACAACCGGCTGCTGCTTTCAGCGGCGGCGTACCAGATCACGCAGACCAACCGGCTGTTCAACGATCCCGACATCGCGACGGTCGTGCTGCAGACCGGCAAGGTGCGTGCGCGGGGGATCGAGACCGAAGCGACGGGCGAGATTCTGCCGGGCTGGCGGATCAACGGCGGCTATACCTATACCAAAACGAAGTATCTGGAGGACCAAACCGCCGCGTTCGAAGGATTGTCGCTGGTGCCGATCGTGCCCAAGCACATGATCAAGGCGTTCACCAACTATGCCCCGGTCGACGGTCCGCTCGCGGGTACGAGCCTCGGCGGCAGCGTAACGTGGTTCAGTTCGACCTACGGCGGCAATGCGGCGGTGTTCAACGCCGATGGCACGCTGCGCACCCGCTCCACCATCGTCCGCCAGCCGAGCTATGCGGTGCTCGACCTGCGCGCGGGGTACAAATTCAGCGAGCGAGTGGGTGTCTCGGTCAACGTCGCCAACGTGCTCGACAAGACCTATTATGCCCGCATCGCGGCGACCGGTCGCGGCAACTATTACGGCAGCCCGCGCACGGCGTTCGCGACGCTTCGGTACAGCTTCGAATGACGGCCGGCGACGCGCATGCTCGCGCGCGCTGGGCGCGGCGTGGCGATATCGCGCTGCGCGTCGTCGCTGCGGTGCCGCTTGCTTACGCGACGGCGAGCCTGTGGGCGATGGCGATCGCGCGGCTGCTGCCCGGCGACCGTGCCGAGGCGAGCGTTACAGCCGCGCTGATCGCGCTCGTCTTGTGCGCGTTCGCGGCGATGTGGGCGTTCGCCGCGCGCAGTGGCTGGCGGGCGATCTGGACGCTCGTGGCCGCCGCCGGGATCGCGGCCATGACCACATGGGTCTCGATCGACGCAACGGGACGGCTATGAGCAAGGGCTTCAGGCAATCACAGGCGTTCCTGCACACCTGGTCCGGGCTACTGCTCGGCTGGATACTGTTCCTCGTGTTCGTCGCAGGCACGATCGCGTTCTGGCGCGAGGGGCTCAACCGCTGGATGCGGCCCGAGATCGCGCGCGTTGAGCAGCCGATGCGCGTGCTGGCTGGGTCGCAGGCGTTCCTCGCCAGCAAGGCACCGGACGCGAAGAGCTGGATCATTCCGGTGGCGACCGAACGATCAACCGGTGCGCAAGTCTTCTGGGTACCGCAACCGAAGCCCGGCGAAGAACGTGGCAGGCGGGGCAGGCGAGGGCGCAGCGACACGCAGGCGCTGATCGGTGCCGACGGACAGGTCGCACAGCCGCGCGAGACGCGGGGCGGGGAGTTCTTCTACCGGTTCCACTTCGATCTCCACTACATGCCGGTGATCTGGGCGCGGTGGCTGGTCGGGTTCGCGACCATGATGATGCTGGTGGCGATCGTCAGCGGGATTGTCACGCACAAGAAGATCTTCAAGGACTTCTTCACGCTGCGACGCGCCAAGGGCCAGCGATCCTGGCTCGACGGTCACAACGCGACCGCGGCGCTGGCGCTGCCGTTCCACCTGATGATCACCTATACCGGTCTGGTCACGCTGATGGCGCTGCTGATGCCGTGGGCGGTCGT
>NZ_JPDP02000032.1:0-13594 GCF_000732685.2 Sphingomonas sp. STIS6.2 | reverse complement strand
GGGGGGGGGTGGGGCAGTGCCGCGCTTCCCGCCGTCATCCTGGACTTGATCCAGGATCCAGAGCCACGGGCGGAGTGCTGCTTGGCTCTGGGTCCTGACGTTCGTCAGGATGACGGGTGGGCCGGCGGGTCAGCCGGCGCCCTGGGCGGGGGTGTTGACGCCCATGCTCTGGAGGTAGCGTTTCACGTTGCGCGCGGCCTGGCGGAGGCGTTGTTCGTTTTCGACCATCGCGATGCGGACATAGCCCTCGCCATTCTCGCCATAGCCGACGCCGGGCGCGACCGCGACGTGCGCGTGGGTGAGGAGCTGCTTGGTGAATTCGAGGCTGCCGAGATGCGCGAGCGCGGGCGGCAAGGGCGCCCAGGCGAACATCGAGGCGCGCGGCGAGGGGATGTCCCAGCCGGCGCGGCCGAAGCTTTCGACGAGCACGTCGCGGCGCTTGTGATAGAGCTCGCGGTTGCGCGCGACGATGTCCTGCGGGCCGTTCAGGGCGGCGCAGGCGGCGGCCTGGATCGGGGTGAAGGCGCCGTAGTCGAGATAGCTCTTCACCCGGCTCATCGCCGCGATCAGCGTCTTGTTGCCGACCGCGAAGCCGATCCGCCAGCCCGCCATCGAATAGGTCTTGCTGAGCGAGGTGAACTCGATCGCGATGTCCTTGGCGCCCTTGACCTGGAGGATCGAGGGGGTCGGATTGCCGTCATAATAGAGCTCGGAATAGGCGAGGTCGGAGATGATCCAGACCTTGTTCTCCTTCGCCCAGGCGACGAGCCGTTCGTAGAAGGCGAGGTCGACCGCCTCCGCGGTCGGGTTGGACGGATAGTTGACGACGAGGATCGACGGGCGCGGCACGGTGAACGCCATCGCGCGCTCGAGGCTCTCGAAATAGGCGTCGTCGGGGGTGGTCGGCACCGCGCGGATCGTCGCGCCGGCGATGATGAAGCCGAAGGTGTGGATCGGATAGGACGGGTTGGGCGCGAGCACGACGTCGCCGGGCGCGGTGATCGCGGTGGCGAGGCTGGCGAGCCCTTCCTTCGAGCCCATCGTCACGACGACCTCGGTCTCGGGATCGACGTCGACGCCGAAGCGGCGGCCATAGTAATTGGCCTGCGCCTTGCGGAGACCGGGAATGCCGCGCGACTGCGAATAGCCGTGCGCGCCGGGCTTGCTGGCGACCTCGACGAGCTTGGCGATGACGTGCTCGGGCGGCGGCAGGTCGGGATTGCCCATGCCGAGATCGATGATGTCCTCGCCGCCCGCCCGCGCCGCCGCCCGCATCGCGTTCACTTCGGCGATGACATAGGGTGGCAGGCGTTTGATGCGGTAGAAATCGTCGGACATGATCGGCCCCGAGCTGGAGGAAGGGGTGCTGTACCGTATGCCGCGGGGGGCGTCATCCACCGCGTTTGGGTTGTGGCGGGAAAGGTGGGGGCGTGCCTGCCCTTCTTCGTCATCCCGGGCTTGACCCGGGACCCAGGTTGGCGGGCGTGTGCGCTGCTTGGCTCTGGGTCCTGACTTTCGTCAGGATGACGGAAGGGGACGGAAGGGGCGGGAGGGTTGCTGGGTGCTTTCGCCGGGTGGGGGAGTGGGTTAGGCTTGGGCAAAAGGAGAGGTTGCCCATGTCCGAGACGCCGGGGATTGCCGCACCGACGCTGGCCGAGCTGCAGCACTGGACCTGGGTGATGGGGCGCGCGCAGCAGATGATGATGGCGCAGGGGCTCGATGCGATCACCGCGCCGCTCGATGCGGCGGTGCCGGAGGCGATGGTGGTGCCGGGGTTCAATGATCCGGCGACGATTGCGCGGGTGCGCGATTTCTGGCGCGACGGCTTTGCGCTGTGGCAGCAGATGCTGGTGCCCGCGGGGGGCGGCGCGGCGCCCCAGCCCGAGCCCGGGCCTGCGACCGACAAGCGATTCAAGGCGGCGCAGTGGCGCGAGCCGGTGTTCGACCTGATCCGGCAGAGTTACCAGACGATCGGCGACCAGATGCTGCGCAGCGTCGACGCGGTCGAGGGGCTGGAGCCGCGGCAGAAGGAGCAGCTGCGCTTTGCGACGCGCGGCTTCGTCGATGCGATGAGCCCGACCAACTTCGCGCTGACCAATCCCGAGGTGATCGAGAAGACGATCGAGACGCGCGGCGCCAACCTGTTGCAGGGGCTGCAGAACATGATGGCGGACATCGGCCGCGGGCAGCTCAGCCACACCGCACAGGGCAGTTTCGAGCTGGGCCGCAACCTGGCGATGACGCCGGGCAAGGTCGTGCTGCGCACGCCGCTGTACGAGCTGATCCATTATGCGCCGACCACCGAGCGCGTCCAGGCGACGCCGCTGGTGATCTTTCCGCCGTGGATCAACCGCTTCTACATCCTCGACCTCAACCCCGAGAAGAGCTTCATCCGCTGGGCGGTCGAGCAGGGCTTGAGCGTGTTCATGGTGTCGTGGAAGTCCGCCGATGCGAGCATGAAGGACGTGGTCTGGGACGATTATGTCGCCGCGCAGATCGAGGCGATCGAGACGGTGCGCGGCCTGCTCGAGGTGCCCGCAGTGCATACGATCGGCTATTGCGTGGCGGGGACGACGCTGGCCGCGACGCTGGCGGTGCTGAGCGCGCGGGGGCAGGCGGACCGCGTCGCGAGCGCGACCTTCTTCACGGCGCAGGTCGATTTCGCGGATGCGGGCGAGCTCGCGCATTTCATCGACGACGAGCAGATTGCGCTGCTCGGCACGCTGTCGCCCGAGGGGTTTCTCGACGGGCGCTACATGGCGGCGACGTTCAACCTGCTGCGCGGGCGCGACCTGATCTGGAATTACGTCACCAACAACTATCTGCTCGGCAAGGATTATGTGCCGTTCGACCTGCTCCACTGGAATGGCGACACGACCAATTTGCCGGCGAAATGGCACAGGGCCTATCTGACCGACCTGTACCGCGACAATCTGCTGGTCGAGCCGGGCGCGATGGTGGTGGACGGCACGCCGGTCGACCTTAGCTGTGTGACGACGCCCGCCTATGTCCAGGCGGGGCGCGAGGATCATATCGCGCCAGCGGCGAGCGTGTGGAAGCTGACGACCGCGCTGTCGGGGCCGGTCCGCTTCGTGCTGGCGGGGTCGGGGCATATCGCGGGCGTGGTCAACCCGCCCGCCGCGGGGAAATATCAATATTGGACGCTGGATCCGGCCAGCACCGACACGCCGGCGAGCCTCGACGCGTTCGTCGCCGCGGCGGTCGAGACCAAGGGGAGCTGGTGGCCCGACTGGGTCGCGTGGCTGCGCGCGATGGGGGACGAAACGGTCGCGGCGACGGGGGCGCGGATCCCCGGCGAAGGCGCGCTGCCCGCGCTTGGCGAGTCGCCGGGAGACTATGTGCGGATGCGGTGAGCGGGGGTGCGTCCCCATGCGCAGGTGCGGGATTCGCGCCTGAGCCAGTCGTGGCGGCGTGTCGCGCTTCGGCAAGAGGCGCGGCGGGACCAGGGTCGGCCCACGCCGGTCGGTGTTCTTAACAGAGGATAATTTTCCGTTATGCATTGACCCGGACCGTGCCGCGAGGGCACCGGCCGCCAGCAACTCGCATAAAGGACGCCCCTTGACCGCCCAAATCGACGTGCTCATGTCGACCTATAATGCCGGCCGGTTCCTGCCCGAGACGCTGGCCAGCATCCAGGCACAGACGATCCGGGACATCCGGATTATCATCGTCGATGACGGCTCGACTGACAATTCACCGGAACTGCTCGCACAAGCCGCGCGGCAGGATTCGCGCATCCACGTCATCACGCAGGCCAATGGCGGAATCGTCGCGGCGCTCAATGCGGGGCTTGCGGCCTGCACCGCGCCCTTCATCGCCCGGCACGATGCCGACGACCTGTCGAACCCGGACCGGTTCGAGCGGCAGATCCGCTATCTCGAGGCGAACCCCGACTGTGTTGCGGTGGCGGGCGCGGCACGGCAGATCGACACGGACGGGCACTGGCTCGGCACGCTGACGCGGCTTCGCGATCCCGCGCGCGCCGATCCGTTCAGCATCCCTGCGACCGAGCCCTACCTGCTTCAGCCGATGTTGATGGTGCGGACCAAGAGCTTTCACGCGGCCGGTGGCTATCGCCCTCTCCTGATCGCGGAGGATTCCGATCTGTATTGGCGGCTTCAGGGCTTCGGTCGGCTGCACAATCTTACCGAACCGCTGGGCGGCTACCGGATGCATGACGGCAGCATCACGAGCCAGTCGGTCGTTGCCGGGCGCCGGGGGGCCTTGTGCGCACAACTCGCCGCAATCTCGGCACAGCGTCGCACGCGTACCGTGCCGGATCTGGTGTTCGATGCCGCGCTGTACGACGCGATCAAGCAGGCGACGACGATGACGGACCTCTACACGGTGGGATGCGCGCAGCTGACCCCGGCGGAGCAGGACTGGCTTGCAGTGGCACTCTCCGCAAAACTCGTCGAGCTGTGCTTTTACAGACCGTTCGAGCCATCGGTCGAGGATTGCCGGTTTATCCGCGATGCACTGAACGCGCATGGCAATATCATGACGCCGGACAACCGCGCAGCGCTGCAGGAATTGTTAATCGGCACCGCCGTGCGCCTTGCCATCAAGGGGCTGATCGCAGAGGCGCTGGTGCTGGCGCCGGCGAAACGCCTGCCGACCGTGATGGCACGAATCCTGTTCCGCGTCGCGCTCCCGGGCACGCTGCGGACCCGGGTGAAGGCGCTGGTCGGGCGGTGACCCGGGACGATAGGTTGGCTAGGCGGACCGGCGTCGAGCCGCCAGGCCGCGCAGCTCGGTGATGATCGGGTGACGGTAGTAGAGAAGGGCGAGCGCCCAGAGCAGACCACCGGCCACGACCGACATCGCGACTTGCACGAACGGGGTCCGGGCATCCCACCCGTGCCACATCATCAGCAGGAGCGGCGGGCAGATCGCTGCGATGGTGACCACCGCGCTGCGTCTATAGATGGGGAGAAAGTCTCCGTCGTGACTTCCCGTCATTCTCTTGATGTGCGGCAGATAGAGGAATACGGCGAACATGCCTTCGGCGACGCGGCCCACCATGGCGCCGGTCAGGCTGAACAGTGCGCCGGTCACGAACAGCGCAACCCCAACAGTCGCCCGGATAATTTCGAACCGTGCCTGTTTCGAGGTCTCCTTCGCGACCACGAAGAGCTCCCACGCCATCGTCACCGAAACCCACAGGATTCCGTTGAAGCACAGCACCGCCAGCGGAAGCGCAAGCGCGGTCCACTTCGCGCCGTAGAGGATGTAGACCATTGGTCCCGCCAGAACGGCCATGCCGGCGAAGGCCGGCCACAGGATCGCGGTCATGAATTCGAGCACCCGAAGGTAGCGTAACCGCAACGGTGCGCCGTCGCGTGCGATCTGGGCGAAATCGGCGATCAAAACCCGCGCGAGAACGGTATGTACGTTATCCGACAGGATGCTGAAAAGGTTGTTCGCGCGGGAATAGAGACCGAGGGCCGACAGCCCGCTGAGATTGCCCAGCGCGAAATTCGATACCTGGTTCTGCATCTGCACGACACCATTGATCATCAGCATCCGTGACCCGAACTTGTAGATATCGCGCCAATGACGTGCGCCCAGGCGGAACTGGACGTGGCGCGGGGCGACGAGGCAGGTTGCAACTGAACTCATGACGGCCGTTATGACGCTGCCATAGGCGAGGCTCATGTAACTGAATCCCGCGATCGCGAAAAGGACTGTGCAGATCGTCCCGGTCAGGGAGCTTATCAGGCGGATCGTCGAGATCGATTTAAAGTTTCCCTCTCGCTGGAGCAGTCCGGTTGGGACCAGCGACAGTGCATTGATCAGCGGCGTCCACGCGATCCAGAACAGCACCGTCTGAACCCCGGGATCTTTGAACAGCGCCTGGCCTAGCAGGCCGAATGCGACAATGATCGCGCTGATCGCCACAGACAGCAGAATGTTGACACTGAAGACCGACGACAGGACATCGCGATCCACGACATCAGCGCGAATCAGATAGTTGCCAAGGCCAAGCGACTGAAACGCGGTGATCATGCCGACCGTCGCAAGCGCAATCGCGAACACGCCAAGCTCGTACGGCGTCAAGATCCGCGCCAGCACCACGGAGCTGCCAAACTGTATGACGAGCATCCCCGTCTGTCCGATTGCCGCCCACAGGAATGAACGGCGAATGGAGCCGGGTGCCTTCCCCTTGTGATCAGATGCGACGTCCATAATTCGAGGCCCTTGAGCGAGCCCTATTCGGCAGCGAATAGAGCTCGATATCCATGGTTTGGGGGGTGCCGAAGCCCTGAAAGCCCATCAGGCCTGAGGCTTGGCTATGTTGGTAGTGATTGATCGGCGCTCTGCCGGCGGCTCTACGCGTAATCGATGGTCGCAGGCGCGCATGTATTCCAGTGCCGCGACCATCCGGGCAGGCCGCGTGGTCGTCGGATAGCCGGTTGCACAAACGCGGTGGGGATATCCATGATTAGGCCGGACATATACGAGATGGGATCAAGCCCTTCGGTGCTGACAGACGTTGGGATCACTGGGCTGACCGAAGGCCATTGCTTCCAATAGCCCCGTTCCGGCGCTGCTGCCAAGAAAAACGTCTGGGATCATCGCGTTCGGAGAAAATTTGACGCGATCGCTTTCGCCGTGTGGGGATAAACGGGAAGGCATGTGGGGCACGATCCCCGTACGGTTACGACGCGACTCGGCTGGGTCCTGCCGTCGTGCGTTGACCGGCCTTGCGGCCCGGGCCGCGGAGGCGTGGAGCGTCGATATGCAAAGCCATTGAATCCGCTTTATATTGCACTGCACAAACGACATTGTTATCGTGTTTTGAGTCTGATATATTGCGCCGCAGCACAAGAATGCGGGGAGCGGTGGCGATGCGGGGGTCTGGGGCCAAGTCGGACGAGCACAAGGCGGTAAAGCTGGGTGCGACGCCGCGTCGCGCAGCCCGGGGCGGATCGCGCGCCGCCACACCGAAGACGGCGCAAGCCCTCGAAATCGCGCCGCCCGAGACTGCGCCCGTCGCGCTTCCCGAGACTGTGCCCGAGATGGCTGTCGCCGCGGTCGAGGGGGCGGCGGGGATTGCTGCGGCGGACATCGCCGCGCAGCCCGTGAGCCTTGACGAGCCGCAGACCGCCGCGTCCGACGACGCGCAGCCCGTGAGCACCGACGAGGTGCCGCCCGCCGTGACCGGCGTCGCGGTGCCGCTTGCAACACCCGTTTCGACACCAGCAGACATCGTCGTTCCCGTCGGAGCGGCGCGTACAGGAAAGGATGGCATGATGAATTTCGACACCGGCACGATCGAAAAGACCCAGGCAATGTTCGCCGACCTCTCGACCCGCGCGAAGGGCGCGATGGAGAAGAGCGCGGCTGCGTTCGAGGACGCCAATGCGTTCGCCAAGGGCAATATCGAGGCGATCGTCGAATCGTCGAAGATTGCCGCCAAGGGCGCCGAGACGCTGGGGCATGAGGTTTCGGCCTATGCCAAGGCATCGTTCGAGGGCGCGACCGAGGCGATGAAGACGCTCGCCGCGGCCAAGTCGCCGACCGAGTTCATGAAGCTGCAGGGCGATTACATGCGCACCGCGTTCGACACGCTGATCGCGGACAGCGCGCGTTCGACCGAGATGATGATGAAGATGGCGGGCGAGATCACGCAGCCTTTGTCCAACCGGGTTGCGCTGGCGACCGAGAAGCTGAAGATCGCCAACTGAGCCGTTGACCGGGGTCGGGGCCGCGCGCGTCGTCCCCGGCCGGTTGCGAGACGGGAGGGGCAGGCAGGGGATCCCTTGCCTGCCCCTTTTGCGTGGCGCTTGTGTCTAGCCCTTTTGCCGGGCCCTTTTGCCGGGCCTCATAGGTTGCCCTTTTAGCGGGCGGGGCTTGCTCTTCGACCATCAGGTGCCATATTTTCACGTCATGGCGCTGACACCGAAAATACTGGTTCCGATGACGATGACCGAGCGACGCTATAGCCGTGTTGAAGACGGGATCCGTGCCGAAGACGGGAATTCCGACGACACCGGGGATTCCGGCGGCAACGATCGGGGCAATGTCGGCATCGCGACCAAGACGCGGTCGCGCACCAAGCAGCCGACGCCGTACCGCGTGCTGATGCTCAACGACGATTACACGCCGATGGAATTCGTCGTGCTGTGCCTGCAGCGCTTCTTCCGCATGGACATGGAGGCGGCGACGCGGGTGATGCTGCACGTCCACCAGAAGGGCGTCGGCGTGTGCGGGACGTTCAGCTACGAGGTCGCCGAGACCAAGGTCAGCCAGGTGATGGATTTCGCGCAGCAGAACCAGCACCCGTTGCAGTGCACGCTCGAAAAGGCCTGATCGCGCGGCTTTAGGGGGCGCGTCGGAGGATAGGCCCGGCGGGTCAGCGCGCGGGCGGGAGCCAGCGCAGGTCGAGACCGTCGAACCGGTTCACGTAATTGGCGGCGCGCAGCAGCGCGGTCTCGTCGGTGAACGAGACGCGGCCAGCGCCGCGCGCGATCAGCCCGTCCTCCTCGAGCTGACGCAGCATGCGGTTGACATGGACCGCGGTCAGCCCGGTCGCGTCGCCGATCTCCTCCTGCGTGAGCGGCAGCGCGAAATCGGTGGTCGCGGCCTGTCCGGTCAGCCGGATGCGGTTGCGGATCTCGAGCAGCAGCGCGGCGACGCGGACCTTGGCCGAGGTCCGGCCTAGGGCTGCGAGCCGGTCGGTCAGCGCGACCTTTTCCATCTGGTTCATCACCATGATGACCGCGGCGAGCCGCGGATGTTCGGTCAGCAGCCCCGCCATCAGCGTCCGGTCGAACGGGCAGACGGTCAGGTCGGTCATCGCGACGATCGTCTCGGGCGAGTCGCGGTAGACCAAAGCCGAGACCGCGAGCATGTCGCCGGGAAACAGGAAGCGCAGGATCTGGCGGCTGCCGTCGTCGAGCAGGACATAGCTCATCGCCATGCCGCGCTGGAGGATGAAGAGCTCGGCCATCGGGTCGTGTTCGCGCAGCAGGATCGTGCCGCGGCGCAGGTCGCGCGGGCGCTCCTCGAGGCGCGTCAGCGCCGTCGTCTCGCTCTCGGTCAAGGTGATGTAATCGCCGAGACGTTCGGCGAAGCAGCTGTGCGGCACTGTGATCGGCTCCCCGTCGTTGCTCCACAGAGCAAACCCCCCGATTTTACGCATTAAAGTCGATCAATGGGGCCGGTCTGGACCGCATTTGGTTGACCGCCATGCGCGCCTGCGGAGGCAGGCCCGCCACGCGGCCGGGCTTGCGCGGATCGTGCGGGGCGATAGACAGCCGGGGATGGACCGTATTCTCATTCGCGGCGGCAACCGCCTGACCGGGCGCCTGCCCATTTCCGGCGCGAAGAACGCCGCGCTCACGCTGATGCCCTGCGCATTGCTGACCGAGGAGCCGCTGACGCTGCGCAATTTGCCGCGGCTGGCCGATGTCGACGGGTTCGGGCATCTGCTCAACCAGCTGGGCGCGTCGACCGCGATCCAGGGGACGCGGCCCGAGGATTTCGGGCGGGTGATGACGATCCGCGCGGGCAACCTGACCTCGACCGAGGCGCCCTACGACATCGTGCGCAAGATGCGCGCGTCGATCCTCGTGCTCGGGCCGCTGCTCGGGCGCGGCGGCGAGGCGACGGTGTCGCTGCCCGGCGGCTGCGCGATCGGCAACCGGCCGATCGACCTGCATCTGCGCGCGCTCGAGGCGATCGGTGCCGAGCTCGAGATGGCGGCGGGCTATGTGAAGGCGACCGCGCCCGGCGGACGGCTGACGGGGGGACGCTATCGCTTCCCGATCGTGTCGGTCGGCGCGACCGAGAATGTCGTGATGGCGGCGGTGCTCGCGCGCGGGACCAGCGTGATCGAGAATGCCGCGCGCGAACCCGAGATCGTCGACCTGTGCCGCTGCCTCGTCGCGATGGGCGCGTCGATCGACGGGATCGGCACCGAGACGCTGACGATCGAGGGTCGCGACCGGCTGCACGGCGCGACCTATGCGGTGATGCCCGACCGGATCGAGGCGGGCAGCTATGCCTGCGCCGCGGCGATCACCGGCGGCGACCTCGAGCTGACCGGCGTGACCGCGTCGGACATGGGCGCGACGCTCGACGCGCTGGTCGAGGCGGGGGTGAGCGTGACCCCGACCAAGGACGGCATCCGCGTCGCGTCGGACGGGCATCTCCAGCCGCTGACGCTGTCGACCGCGCCCTATCCGGGCTTTGCGACCGACATGCAGGCGCAGTTCATGGCGATGCTGTGCAAGGCGGACGGCGCGAGCGTGCTGACCGAGACGATCTTCGAGAACCGCTACATGCACGCGCCCGAGCTGGCGCGGATGGGCGCGGACATCCAGGTGCGCGGGCGCACCGCGGTGGTGCGCGGCGTCGACAAGCTGGTCGGCGCGCCGGTGATGGCGACCGACCTGCGCGCGTCGATGAGCCTGATCCTGGCGGGGCTGGCGGCGGACGGCGAGACGTCGGTCGGGCGGGTGTATCATCTCGACCGGGGGTATGAGCGGCTCGAGGAGAAGCTGAGCGCGGTCGGGGCGGATATCGAGCGGGCGAGTGACGGGTGAGGCTCGGGGGGCTGTGTGCCCTTCTTCCGTCATCCTGACGAAAGTCAGGATCCAGAGCCATTAAGCGCGGCGCCTGTAACTCTGGATCCTGACTTTCGTCAGGATGACGGGGTGGGGGGAGTGTGGCATTTGGGGCCCTGGATCCTGACTTTCGTCAGGATGACGGGAAGGGGCGCGCGTTACGCGATGCGGTCGGGGACTTCGGCGGCGTCGTGTTCGATCGTCGTGGCGGGGGCGACGGCTTCCCAGGGGAAGACGAACCAGTCCTTGGTGTCGCGACGGTCGATCGTGCGCGCGGTGTAGTCGATGCGTTCGGCGGAGCTGAGATTGTCGATCAGCGTCGCGAAGCGGATCGCGCCGGGGGTCGCACCCGCGGCGGCGAGCGCGGTGCGGAGATGGGTGATCGTGCGGCCGGAATCGTTGATGTCGTCGAGGAAGAGCAGGCGTTCGCCCGACTGGGTGCGTGCGGCGAGCTTGACGAGCGGCTGGTCGGCGAAATCCTCGACCTGGCTCGAATAGTCGACCGAGAGCGTCGGCAGGCCGATCGCGTGGCTGAGGAAGACCGCGGGGACGAGACCGCCGCGGCCGATGCCGATGATGAAATCGGGAGTCCAGTCAGCGTCCGCGCGCAGCTGGGCGGCGAGGGTGTGGATCGCGGCGACGAAATCGTCCTGCGGGATGGGGGTGAAGATCGGCATCCGTTGCGCTTTAACGGGTGGGGGGCGCTGGGGCCAGCCGGTGTTCGGATCGGGTTCGGGTAGGGTGGGTTTGCTGGGCTCTGGATCCTGACTTTCGTCAGGATGACGAGGAGGGGGGCGCCCGCTGGTTTAGCGGGCGCCCTGGGGTCAGATCGCTTCCAAGGCTTGCGTGAAGTCGGCGATCAGGTCGTCGGCATCCTCGACGCCGATCGAGATGCGGACGAGGTTGTCGGTGATGCCGAGCGCCTGTTTGCGTGCGTCGGGGACCGAGAGGTGCGTCATGCCGGCGGGGTGGCTGGCGAGCGTTTCGGTGCCGCCGAGCGAGACCGCGAGTTTCGCGATCTTGAGCGCGTCGAGGAAGGCGAAGCTCTCGCGCTCGCCGCCCTTCAGGTAGAGCGAGAAGGTCGAGCCGCCGCCGGTGCAGTGGCGGCGATAGATGTCGGCCTGACGCTCGGCGCCGGGTTCGTCGGCGAGGAAGCCGAGATAGCCGACGCGCTCGACCTTGGGGTGATGACGCAGATAGGCGCAGACCTTGGCCGCATTCTCGCCCGCGCGGCTCATGCGGAGTTCGAGCGTCTCGAGACTGCGCAGCAACATCCACGCGGTGTTGGGATCGGTGATCGTGCCGATCGTGTTGCGCATCGTCCGGATCGTGTTGATGTGCGCCTTGGTGCCGAGCACGCCGCCCGCGACGAGATCCGAATGGCCGCCGACATATTTGGTCAGCGAATAGACGACGATGTCCGCGCCGTGCTTGAGCGGCTGGAACCAGAGCGGGCCCAGGAAGGTGTTGTCGATCGCGATCGGCGGCTTCTCGTCACCGAAAATCGCGTCGCGGCTGGCGGCGACCGCCTCGACATCGACCAGCGCGTTGGTCGGGTTGGCGGGGCTTTCGAGATAGATGAGCGCGACATTGCCGGTCGCGGCCTCGGTCATCACCGCGTCGATCTCCTCGCGCGTGGCGCCGGCGGGGAAGTCGAGCCACTTGACCCCGAACTTGCCGAGCACGCGGCCGATCAGCGTCTCGGTCGCGGCGTAGAGCGGCCCCGAATGGACGATCGTGTCGCCGGGCTTGACCATCGCGAGGAACAAGGTGGCGATCGCGGACATGCCGGACGAGAAGGCGAGCGCGTCCTCCGCCTCTTCCCAGACGCCGAGGCGATCCTCGAGGATCTCCTGGTTGGGGCCGTTGAAGCGCGAATAGACGAGGCCCTCGGCACCGCCCGGACGCTTGCCGGTGACGCCCTCGAAATGGCGCTTGCCCGCGGCGGCATTGGGGAAGACGAAGGTCGAGGTGAGGAAGATCGGGGGCTTGAGCGAGCCTTCGGACAGCGACGGGTCGTAGCCATGGCCCATCATCAGCGTCGAGGGCTTCAGCTTGCGGCCGCCGATCTCCTCGACGTGCGGCTTGGGGGCGACGCGCGCGGCGACGCCGGTCAGGTCGGCTTCGGTCTCGGCGGGCATGCCGGTGGGGGTCGGGGTATCGGACATTCTGGGCTCCTGCATGGCCCGTCTGGTGCGGGCCGATGCGGCGAGCCTAGCGATGCGCAGCCGGTTTGGGGAGGCGTCAGAGGCCGATGATACTGATCTGGCGACCATAAGTGGGTTCGCCGCGATGGGTCGCACGGCGATAGCTGAAGAAGGCGTCGTCTTCGGTATAGGTGTCGCGGCCGAGCGCCTCGACCCGGCCGACCCCCGCGGCGGCGAGCCGGTTGACGACATAGGCCTCGAGATCGAACTGGTAATGGTCGGTACGGGCATCCGCGAAGAAGCGTTCGTTCTCGGGATCGGCCTCGCAGAAGCGGCGGAGGAAGCCGGTGTCGACCTCGTAGCTGGCGCGCGCGATGCACGGGCCGACCGCGGCGACGATCCGGTCGCGGCGCGCGCCGATCGCCTCCATCGCGAGCAGCGTGGCGTCGGTGACGCCGCCGAGCGCGCCCTGCCAGCCGGCATGCGCGGCGCCGACGATCCCCGCCTCGCTGTCGGCGAAGAGGACGGGCGCGCAGTCCGCGGTGAGGATGCCGAGCGCGAGCCCGGGGCGGTCGGTGACGAGCGCGTCGGCGCGCGGGCGGAATGTGTCGTCGACCGGCGCGGTGATCGTCACCGCCTCGGCCGAGTGGATCTGGTAGAGGCCGACGAGCTGCGCAGCGGGGAGGACGGCGGCGGTCGCGCGGCGGCGATTCTCGGCGATCGCGGCGGGGGAATCGTCGGAACCGGTGCCGGTGTTGAGGCTGGCATAGGCGCCGGTCGAGACTCCGCCGGTGCGGGTGAGGAAGCCGTGGGGGATGGGGGCGAGCGATTTTGCGCGGATGGGGGTGGGGG
>NZ_JPDP02000031.1:0-55816 GCF_000732685.2 Sphingomonas sp. STIS6.2 | reverse complement strand
TGAAGGTCACAGGTTCAAATCCTGTCCCCGCAACCAAATCCTACGACAGCCCCGGAGCGAAAGCTTCGAGGCTGTCGTCGTTATTATGCCAGCGCGTAGTGCGAACAGTAAGACCAACTCGCCCCATAGATAGATGGTGAAATCAGCTCTGGTCAAAGCCGGAGCGCTGGAGCGTGCCTGCCCAAATTTGGCATTCGTTCACCGTGGTCGATGCGACGCCGTAGCGATGCTCGACAGATCGATTGTCGGATCGATCGGCACGCCGGAATCCCTCCGATCCGAATACCTGTCGACGAGCTGGGCCGCGTGAGGGCGTAGCATGACCGTGAAGCGGACCATCTTCTCCATCTTCGCAGTGCCGATCTGCCGGTCAAGATTCGTGAGTCCGACTTCACGATCCGGGCGGATGCTGACCGTCTCGGTCTCCAGGCGCTGCGTCTCCGCCTCATACCCTGCAAGGAATGCCGCGACGATATCGTCGCATATGGGTCGAGCCCACAGAAGAGCTACAGGGCGGTCGGTGACTCAAATACAGGTGTGTCGCTACCAATTGGCTGACGTTTGCAAAGCTTTACTCGGCACACATCTTGACGCCAAGGCGCGCTGCCATTGCGGAGCGGCCAACGAATAGATCGTCGGCTGAATTGGATGGAGCGCTGTGCAATGAACCGATATTTTCAACGACGCCGGACAGTTGCCGGGCTGCTGGCCGTCGTGGCCGGGATCGCAGCGATCGCCGGTGCTGGCCTAGCCTCGGCGGTACCGCCCCTACACGGGCCGCCTGGCCATTCGGCAACAGCGGATCCTGCGATCAACGACGCGCACTTCAACAAAATGCTAACGCAACTTCTGCCTGACGGCACACCCAAGCAAAGGGCGCAGCTGAAGCTAATCGCCAATTCGGTCCATACCGATCTGAATGCCTTTCACGCACAGTTCCGGACCGCACACCAACGTGCATACGTCCTGGTGTTGCAGCCGTCGATCGACCGCGCCGGGTTGGAGGCATTGCGAGTCGAGCAGGTGCAGCAGGCGGACCGTGCCTCGCGGCGGATCGTCCAAGGGCTGGCCGACGCCGCCGAGGTGCTGACACCATCACAGCGCGTCCGATTGGCTGCTTATCTAAAGGCGGTCCATCACAAGGGAGCAGGACTGTGAGCCCCTTTTTGGTTGGCATATGCATACTGGCCGTCTCAGGCGACGCCAGCGCCGCGCCGCTGACGTTGCCGTCAAGCCAGACCCCGATAGAACGCGTCAGCGTTTCTGATCTCGATCTACGCGGCGAAGCCGGCCGGGCGACCCTTCAGAGGCGCATCCATGGAGCAGCGCGTCGGGTATGCGACACCCATGGTGTTTTGCCATTGGCGATGAACCTGAGCGCGATGCGCTGTACTCGAACTGCCATAGCCCGTGCTTCGGCTCAACTCGACCAGATCGCTGCCGCCCACGCGGCAGAAGCGGTCGAGATCGCAGCACTCGCCGTCGACACAGGTCGCTGACGGCACGCGATCGTCGGACCTGGCCTACAGGCTTTGCGGAGTGCGCGAAGCCTGTATGGTCTGATGGACATCCCTGCATCATCATCTGAAGGCCAAGGCCATTATTCAGCACATCCTGATGATCGAAGACGATTGCCGCCTGGCGGCGATGGTGAAGATCTATCTAGCCCAGCATGGCTATGTCGTTGCACACGCCCCGACCGGCGAGGAGGGCCTAGCCGCGTTGCGCGACCACGAGCGTGCGGGGTTCGCGGCCGTGCTGCTCGACCTAATGCTCCCCGACAGCGACGGGCTCGACATCTGCCGGCATGTCCGTGCATTGCCGTCGCCCGCAGGCGCGGTGCCGATCGTGATGCTCACGGCAAAGGGTGACCCGTTCGACCGCGTAATCGGCTTAGAGTTGGGCGCTGACGACTATCTTCCCAAACCGTTCGAGCCCCGCGAGCTGCTGGCCAGGTTGCGTGCCGTGCTGCGTCGACCGGCCTTGGCCGCAGCGGACAGCCTGCCGCGGTTGCGGTTCGGGCGGCTGGAGATCGACCGCGATGCGCGTGTGGTGCAGCTGGACGGGCAGGGTTGCCCGCTGACCGCCTATCAGTTCGATCTGCTCGTGGTGCTCGCCGAGCGCGCCGGTCGCGTGCTGTCGCGCGACCAGCTGATCGACGCGTTGAATGGCGGAAGCCACGAGCCATTCGACCGATCGATTGACGTTCATATCGGACGCCTGCGTGCCGCAATCGAAGACGATCCCAGGCAGCCTCGGCGCATCATCACGGTGCGCGGATCGGGCTACGTGTTCGCACGGGTGCAGGATGGCTGAGCCTGACGTGCTGGACGGTGACAGCGGACGACCCCGCCTGATGCAGCGCCTGTATTGGCGGATCTATCTCGCATTGCTGGCGAGCCTAACGGCGGCGGCAACTCTCTTTGGACTGGCGCATCTGCGCTACGGCGCGGCTCCAGCGGCCATGCAGGGCTTCCATGGCCATCTCGCCATGCTGGCGCTGCTGCTGGCGATTGCGGTGGTTGTGGCGGTCGCTGCATTCCCCGTCGTTCGTCGGCTTACCCGCCGGCTCGAGCGGCTCCAGGCCAGCGTCGATGCCTGGGGAACGGGTGATCTGTCGAGGAGGGTTGCCGTCGAGGGGCGCGACGAAATTGCGCGGCTGGCAATGAGCTTCAACCAATCGGCCGGGCGGATCGAAGCGTTGATGGGCGCGCAGCGGATCCTGCTAGCCAATGCCTCCCACGAACTGCGATCGCCGCTCGCGCGTATCCCCATGGCGATCGAGTTGCTGTCCGAGGCACCGTCCGTCGCAGTACGCGCGGAGCTAGCGCGCAATGTGATGGAGCTCGACCAGCTGGTCGAGGAGGTATTGCTCGCAAGCCGGCTCGACGGAATGTCAAAGCGTGAGCACCGGCCAATGGTTTTGGACCTGACCGCGCTCGTCGCCGAAGAATGTGCGCGGGCTACCGCGCAGTTCACTGGAGAGCGAGTAGAGATCTGCGGCGATGCGATCCTCCTCCGGCGGATGCTCCGCAATCTCCTCAACAACGCGCAACGTTACGGCGGAGGGACGGCGATCCTCGTCACGCTGACAGCCTCTGCAGCGGAGATCGCGCTTGAGGTCCACGATGGTGGCGCAGGTGTCGCGCCAAGCGAGTGTGAGGCCATCTTTGCGCCGTTCTACAGAGCACGCGGCGCGAACGAGGGTGATGGCGGACATGGCCTCGGTCTCAGCCTCGTCCGTCAGATTGCACGGCAACACGGAGGTGAGGTGCGCTGCATCGCAGCCGAGGCGGGCGGTGGTCGGTTCAGGGTGGCATTGCCGAGATCACAGCTCTGCCGCAATGCCGCCCGGAAAGCGGCCGGGAATCTAAACGAACGGACGACCGAAGTTTGGGGAGCACATAGGGCGCGAACGCCCGCTTGTGGGTTAAATTTGCGAAAACGACGCCGGACTTAGGATCTGGTTGTCTATTCCTGTGGTGATTTCGCGGTCGGTAAGCCCCGGCGTCGAGATGAGCCGGCGCCAAGCGGGATCCGACCCGAAGGCACGCCAGTTTCGCTCACGGGTCGCAAGGTCGGGAAAGGTCAGCAGGTAGGTCAGGCTCGGCAGGCGGGCTCCGGTAAGGTCCTGGGCGAAAAAGACCGGCGTTAGGCCAGTCCGACGGAATATCTCGATCTCACCGCGCGTGTCGAACATCCCGATCTTGGTCATTCCTGCCGCGTCGCTATGGCTGAAATACGTCCGGAGCTCGAATACGCGCGGCGTGTTGCTGCTCGAGGCGTCGGTCAATTCGAGCCGAGGAAAGTGAGGGAACGCGCGCATCAACTTCACTTCAAGGGACGTGTATGGCGGCGCGTCTGGCGTCGCCTTCAAAAACGACCCGGCAGCCGTGGTGTAGCTCGGATCGGCGGTAAGCCTGCCGGGCAAAGCCACGAAATCCTCGATCGAGGGATAGGGGACGAGAACATGGACGGTTGGACTTTCGGACCCGATCGCCACCGTAAATACACCCACCGGCCCGCAACCTGCGCGTCGTGCTGCAGGGATAAAGGCGTTGCTCAGATAAGCGTCCAGACGGTCCTTCATGGGGCCGTTTACCAGCCGATAGGTCCGCAGCTCGTAGATCTCCAGGGTTGCTGCCGCGTCGCGGGGCTGAGCCTGAGCCTCGACAGTTGCGAGCGCCACGCCGCTCATAGCGGCACCTGCGAGTAAGGAACGTCGATCAATTGGATGTGCCATCATGCCCTCGCAAAGCCGTCCGGGCCAGTCGAGCGCAAGCCGCAACCGTCGTCAATCGGCGATGTCTGCCCGCTGATGATTGACCTACGCCGACCTCGCGGCATTCCTGCGTCAAATGTGCCAGCTGGGTGGCGTCAAATGGTTCAGCGCTATGATATAGAGATAATATGTTGAGAGCGCTTAATCATCGAAAGCGGCTGTCCAGCTAGCATGTAAGTGCGACCAAAGCTGGGGATCTGGGACGGGCAACCGAATGGCCGACCTCGGTCATCCCATGGCAGCGATTGGCCAGAGCCGCTGTCGAGCGTGCGGCGCAGCGGTCCCCCCTGTCGGCATAGGCGGCCAGCCGCTTATGTAGCTGGCAGCCGATACGGTGCACGGTAGCGGGGCGTGATTAGTCTGTTCGCCTCTGCGTCATCCCTGAACTGACCTGTCGCAGTATCCCAATTCACCTTGCGGCCTGTGCGCAAGGCGATGTTTCCCATCTGGCACACGATGGCGGTGTTGGACGCCGCCTCGATCGTACAAGCTGGCGTGCGCGCGCGATTTTTGACGCAGGCAATGAAGTCGGCTGTATGCCGGTCGAGCCCCTCGTCCTTGGCTTTCGTGACCGGGATCTCCCGAGTCATGGCTTTGCCATCGCTTGTTTCTGGCGTGACACGCCACTGGCCACGATCGACGACAAGGGTGCCGGTCTCGCCGACGAAGGCGACGCCGTGGTCGCGGCCGCCATAGGGGCCCTGACTGATGCCGACCGCATGCTCCCATTCCACGGAATAGTCGCCAAAGTCGTAGATGGCGGTCTGCGTGTCCGGAGTTTCCATCGCAGAGCCCGGATAGCCATAGGCACCGCCAAGCGAACTGACCGAACGAGGTGCCTCTGCCTTCATGCCCAACAGCGCGATGTCCATCAGATGGACGCCCCAGTCGGTCATCAGGCCACCCGCATAGTCCCAGTACCAGCGCCAGCTGAAGTGGAAGCGATTGGGATTGAAGGGGCGCAGCGGTGCGGGGCCCAGCCAGCTATCATAATCGACGCCGGCGGGTGGGGCCTGATCCGGTTGGGGAACGACGCGCTTCATCCATCCCATGTACGCCCAAGCCTTGACCTTTCGGACCCGACCGATGCCGCCGGACTGAACATGCGCGATCGCGTCTGCCCAGTGCTGGTTGCTGCGTTGCCACTGACCAACCTGAACCACACGATTGTGACGCTGTTTGGCGGCGACCATGGCACGGCATTCGGCAATGGAGTTTCCGAGCGGCTTTTCACAATATGCGTCCTTGCCCGCGGACATGGCATCGACCAGCTGAAGCGCGTGCCAATGGTCGGGCGTGGCGATGATCACCGCGTCTATCGACTTGTCGTCCAGCATCCGACGATAGTCGTCGTAGAGCTTCGGCGTGAGGCCTGAGACCTTCTTCAATTCGGCACCGCGTGCCGCAAGGACCGTAGCGTCGACGTCGCAAAGGGCTACGGGCGCCACGTCGGCCCGCTTGCACATGGCCGATAGATCCGACCAGCCCATGCCCTTGCAGCCTATCAGACCCACCTGGACCTTGTCGTTCGCCGACACCCGGCCGCGGCGCTGGGCAAAGGCCTGGCCAAGTGGCACCACGGTAGCAGCCGAGGCTGCGAGGCCGCCAACCAAGAGGGCGCGGCGGTCGAAGCTAGTGGTCATGTTGGTCCTCCCCTATCTGTCCTGACGGCATTGGTAGCGCCCAACCGCCCCTTCGCAAGACTACAGACGCAAAGGGAGTGCGCCGCAAAACGCAGTTTCAGCTCCTGGTCAGGGGCATCCAGACGAAAAGCAGCGTCCGGTCGGCCATGACCAAGAGCGTCACGCATCGTCGAAATAGTTGATCCGAACGATAGATGGGCGTCCGAAATCGGGAAGGGGGCGATGTCTCTGAGTGTTCAGATGGTGGTCTTCAAAGGGAAAAGTCGTGGCGGGGCCCGTCTACACTAACCTGCTAACGCAACGGCGTTCGTAGATACCGGACCCACGGGAACTAGTGCGTTAGGTATCGCCGCCCCAAATTGTAGCCTTTAATCGTCAGCGCCATGTTCCGATCCAACAGGAATGGATGATCGTCTGATGCACCTTGGGCTGGTCGATGAGAATGATACCCTTCCTGACGAAGCCGCGCCTGCATTGGCGCTCCTCGACCACGCCGGCACCGACCGTGCTGCCTGTGATGACGTGCTCGAAGCCATCTCCGTCCGGCTGGCGGCCGTTGCCGGCGGTTCGCAGGCAGCGCTGGGAGCAGGCCGCCGCGCCTGCGACGGCCCTTGCCGAGGAGTTCGGGTTCGTTGGTGACGCTCGCTTTCGCACCACGATTGCCCGTAAGGTGGTCAGTTCCGCGTCTTATCCTAAAACGCGACCTTGAACTGGCCGCCGATGATCCGCGGCTCGTTGATCATCCCCGTCAGGTTGTTGAAATCGATCGCGCTGATGCTGCGATACTGGTTGGTGATGTTGCGTACGAACGCGCCGACCTCATACCCCTGCGGCGATTTATAGCCGACCTTGAGCCCGCCTTCGAGCGACGACTTGCCGGTGAACTCCACCGCTTCATACAGGAAGAAGTTTATGCGGCTGCGATAGACCCAGTCGGTATAGGCATAGACCTCGCCACCGTTCGCGAGCGGGATGCCGTAGCGCGCGGTCCAGTTGGCGATCCAGCGTGGCGCCTGGGGAAGATCGTTTCCGTCGATCATCGCAAACCCGTTCACGATCGGGTCGAGCACGGTGCAGGTCGCGCAGACCCCCACGCCGATCGAGCGATCGCGGATCTCGGTGAAGTTGTAACTGCCGCTTGCGGTCAGCGACAATTCGGGTACCGGCCGCGCCTCGAACTCGCCCTCGACGCCATAGCCGATCGCCTTGTTCGCGCTGATCAGCCTTGCCGAGTTGCTGCTGCCGCCGACCGCCGTGATCTGCAGGTCCCTGGTGCTGTACCAATAGGCGTCGATCGAGAAGTTCACCTTCCGGTCGAGCAGCGTCCCCTTAAAGCCGCTCTCGCCCGAGAAGGTCGTCTGCTTCGGTGCGGTGCTCTGGACGCTGCCGAACGTCACGCGGTCCTGGATCGCCGGCCCCTGATAGCCGGTCGCAAGCCGCGAATACACGTTGATCGCGGGGGTCAGCTCATAGGTCGCGCTCGCGTCCCAGGTCACGTTCGAGCCACGGACGACCGCACGCGCGGGCAGTGTGTCGCTGATCCCGGTCCCGGGGATCGGTGCGGTCACGAGGTCGTTGCGATAGTCGTGCGAATAGCGGACGCCCGCGCGCAACGTCAGCAACTCGGTCGGCTTCGCCTCGATCGATGCAAACGCACCGTAATTCTCGTTGCGATTGTCGTGGAAGATGTCCTGCGTCAGGTCGGTCGCACGCGATCCGGTACCGCCGAACGCATAGTCATATTGATGATAGCGCAGCGTCTGGTAGAAATAATACAGCCCGCCCTGCAAGCGGATGCCGTTCATGTCCTCGCTGGCGTAGCGCAGTTCCTGGCTGAACTCCTTGGGCTTGGTGAGGCCGCCGGTGTTCGACGGGAACAGCCCGACGCCGATCGCGCCGATCGTGCCGCCCGTGAACGGGTAGCTGTTGCCGCCGTCGACGTCGCCGGTGCTCTCGACCTTGGCCTGTTCATAGCCGGTGACCGAATAGAAGGTGCCGATGCCGTCGAGGTGATAGTCGAGCCGCAGGTTCGTGCCCCATTGCGTCAGGCTCTGGCTGGTATAGCCGTCGAGCGTGACGTGCTTGGGGTCGAAGCCGGTGTTGAAGTCGTTGGTGCCGGGTTTGAACAGCCCGGCGCGGAAGATGCGCGGCGAGCCCGTGAGGTCGCGGACGTGGACGTTCAGCAAGGCGTTGAAGTCACTGCTGGTATAGCCGAGCTGGAAGCGGCCGGCGACATCGCGATACCCTTCGAGCTTGCGATCGGCATTGCCCGTCGTGGAATCGTTGGTGACCCAATCGTCGCGCGACTGGATCAGGCCCGATGCACGGAATGCGAAGCCGTTGCCGATCGGCAGGTTCAGCGCCGCCTCGCCGTTGATCGTGTTGTAGGTCGCCCAGGATCCGGTCGCATAGCCCGAGGCCTTGTCCGGATCCGGCTTGGCGGAATTGATCTTTACGACGCCGGCTGGCGTGTTGCGGCCGAACAGCGTGCCCTGCGGCCCGCGCAGCACTTCGACGCTTTGCAGGTCGAACACCGGGAAGGACTTCAGCATCGGATTTTCGAGCGCGACGTCGTCATACACCACCGACACCGGCTGTGCGGCGTTCGGATCGAAATCGGTATTGCCGAGCCCGCGGATGTAGAAGCGCGGGAAGGTGCGGCCGAACGACGATTCCACCTGAAGGCTCGGCGTGCGACCGGCAAGGAACCGGATGTCGAGGCCGCTCGAATTGAGCACGTCGAGTTTCTCGCCGCTGATCGCGGTGACCGCGAGCGGCACGTCCTTCGCCGATTCGCGACGGCGGGTCGCCGTGACGACGATGTCGCCAACGCCCTGTTCGCCGGCCGGATCGCCGACGGCTTGCCCCGTCGGCGCCTGGTCCTGCGCGACGGCGGGTGTGGCACAGACGAATAACGGCGCGCTGGCGGCCAGCAGCCGGGCGATGGCAGACGTACGAACGGGCAAGCGAATCATGGATGGTCCCCCCTTGGGCTTCGAACATCCTCCTGCGTCGATCCGTGTGGCCCGGATCCGTCCCCGACCGGTAACATCACTGCAACGTGCGGCAATAGACACGATCGGTGGCGATGCATTTTTGCGGCGCACCGCGACATCTTTGCCCCAGTTGGCGCCGCAGTCATCCCCGACGATTGGTTGCGGGGAGCGCAATGGCGAAGCTATTGCGGCCCGGCAGACGCGGCGATCGTGCCGGACCGGGGAATAGATATGCGCGTGCTTCTCATCGGGCTGGGTGACATCGCTCGCAAAGCATATCTTCCGGTTCTGTCGACGCGAGCTGATCTCGACATTCACCTGGCGACGCGCGATGCAGGCGTCCTCGACGAGGTCGGCCGCTCGTTTCGTATCGGGCATCGGCACACCAGCGCTGCAGATGCGCTTTCCACCACATCCTTCGACGCCGCCTTCGTCCACGCGTCGACGCAGGCACACGGCGAGCTCGTCACGCTCCTTATCGAGAGAGGCGTCCCGACCTTCGTCGACAAGCCGCTCGCCGATAATCTCGGCGAGGTCGAAGCGCTTGTCGCCTTGGCCACGGACCGTGTCGTTCCGCTCATGGTCGGCTTCAACCGGCGGTTTGCGCCAGATTATGTCGCATTGCGAGGCATCGACGCGAACCTCATCATCCTCGAAAAGCACCGCTACCGGCAACCCAACGAACCGCGGAAGGTCGTCTTCGATGACTTCATCCATGTCGTCGATACGCTGCTGTTCCTGGCCCCAGGACCGGTCTGCCGACGCAACATCGAAACCCATGTTGTAGACGGCATGCTCCACACGATCACCCTCACGCTGGCAGGCGACGGGTTTACCGCCATCGGCACAATGCATCGCGACAGTGGGCTCGATGAGGAACGCCTGGACGTCATTGGCGGTGGGGCCCGTCACACCGTGCTGAACCTTGCTGATCGCGTCGAGACAAGCGGGACACAGCGCTTACATCGACGAGGCGATTGGGTCTCGGTAGGACAGCAGCGCGGCTTTGCGGCGATGTGCGACGACTTCCTGCTTGCGGCGCGTGAGCGAAGGCCGGTAGATGCAGCCGCAATTCTCGCAACGCATGAAATTTGCGAGGCCATCGTCCGTCACACGGAGGCGTGATTCCGGGACACGCCTCCCGGAATTTGAAGGCGTCGGCGCACAGCCCGCATCGCACCGATAAGGTCGCCCCCACTTATGTACGCCAGTGCCGACAACCGCCTAAATGGCGGCATGCAGTGGCTTAGCCGGAAACCTCATTGAATGAGTGTCCGCAGCTCGGCGGGGGAAGGCCCTGCAACGTCTGCTTGTGGGTCGTAGGTGAAAGAAGGTCGTGCGTGGCGGCAGTCCCTCGGACTGCCATGGGCCAGGTCTGTAGCGAATTGCGTTGCAGAACGACCCAAGGGTTATTGGCCGGCATTTGGACGACGCGAGTGATCGTGGTGGACCCGTCAGATGCTACGATCACCGTCACGCCGTCGCGTAAGCCCCAGAGCGGGTTGCGTGTCTTCAGGGAAGCGTCGAACGAGTCGTTGGGCGGCCCGGTCGGCTGACCTGCACGGTGTAAGGGGCCGTGCAGGAACAATGGATCGCCCTCTCGAAACAGGCGGGCGGCCCCGGCGAGCGACCCGAGCATCGCCGACCACAGGCCGATATAGACCATGTTGATGCACGATATCGGCCCCGCGCTTGCGATCGGTCAGTCTTCGACGGCAGTGTCGAGACCGCGGTCGAACATTGTCTGCCTTGTCGCACCACGCAACGGTCGAGAGGCGGGCGGCTGACTCCGGATCGCTTGGTCGCCATCGGCGTCACAATCCTGCAACAATATCATACTAATCTAATGGGGTATGGAACCGAACAGCCCCGCGCATATGGCGCGAAGGATTCTCATTGGGAGGATCGAGACCCTGAGCATCGGCCAGCCCGGTGCAGCCCTCAGCTTCGAAGGGAGGCTGGCCGCAGAGAACGGATGGACCGGGTCGTTTGCAGACCGGGTCGCGATGGAATATCGTCGCTTCCTCGCGCTGGTCGCGATCAGCGATGAGCAGCTTACGCCGTCGGACGCAATTGATCAGGCGTGGCATCTGCATCTAGCCTATACCCGCGATTATTGGCACGGCCTCTGCCGCGATATCGTCGCGCGCGATATTCATCACGAGCCGACATCGGGTGGCCCCGAGCAATGCGAGCACTATCGTGACCGGTATGCGCGTACGCTCAATATATACCGGGACACCTTTGGTGCTGCGCCGCCCGCAGATGTTTGGCCCGATCCCTCCGAACGATTCTCGGGAAATTTCCAGCGGATCGACCGGACCAGAAAGGTACTTCTGGGCGCGGAAGAGGCGACGTTGGTCGGGGTCACTTGCGCCGGCCTGGTTGTCCTGATCGTTCAAGATATGGTGGCGCTGGTTGCCGTTTTCCTCCTTGCCGTCGCGATCGTCACTTGGATCCAAGGTGCGCGACTAAAGGCCGGCACAGCTGGTCGTCGTTTCGATCTGAATATCGACGGTGACGCTTGCGGATCGGACAGGCACGGTAGCGGCGATGGCGGGTGCGGCGGGGGATGCGGCGGGGGGTGCTCATGACCCACCCCGTCTTGCAACGGGCGACGAGGAGGGGCGCACCGCTGCCAAGCGAGACATGCGCGTCGACGGCGGTGCGCGCCAGCACCAACCCGGATACTGTAACGCTGTTCGCACTACCTTTACTCAGGAGTGGGGCCCGCGGGATTTGCCGCCACGCGCACTGCGTCCCGATATTCGCGCACGAGCGGCAAAGGTGAACGGACGTCCGCTTTCGGGCTGCTCTAAGACACTGCTGCAGGAGTGGCTCTGGGTCTTTGCGATGCCGTCGTCCGAGCGGAAGTGAGCCGCAAGTTTCCAGCAGTGCAAGCGCTGGGGGCTCGAATGCGCGCAGGTAAGGCGACTGCCCTCCTTCCGAAATGTGATCTCTAGCTTTGGTTGTCGACGAAGCTACGCTGATCGCCATGGATCTGGTCTTTGGCTGGCGTACGGCCGTCCTCACGGTGGCAGCGGCAATTCTGCTGCCACTGGCGGTCGGCTTGTCGACGTCGTTTCAGAACCGGCTGGCGGCGCGCGCGCTTGCTGCGCTGCTGATCGTCATGACCGGCGTCTTCGTGCCCTGGCTGATCGGGTTCGCCGGCTTTTATGATCGCTGGTGGTGGCTGACCTTCGCGCCCTTCTCGAACGCGCTGCTGGTCCCGCCGCTCCTCTATCTGCATGCTTATGCTCTCGTCACCGGCCGCTGGTCGCCCGCGGCTTGGCGACACCTGCTACCTGGCGCCATCCAGTTCGCCTATCAGGCTGCCGCCTTCCTCCTGCCGACGCCGTTGAAGCGTCGCTGGGCGGATCTTGCTTTCACGACCGGCAATGCGATCGTCGCATCGCTGCTCGCGATCAGCTTCGTCGTCTATGGCGCGTGGACGATCCGGCTGTTGCACGACTACCGCGACGCCCTGTCGCAAAAGCGCAGCGACGACGCCCGGTTCGCGACTGCGTGGCTCAGCCGCACCGCCGTCGCCTATCCGCTGCTGGCGATCGTCTGGGCGGGCTGGCTGCTGGTCGATGCAATGAAGCCGCTCGGCTATAGGGGGATGATGCCGCTCTACACCGCGATCGCGGGGTTCGCTTTGTATCTCGGGATCGCAGGATGGCGGTATCTCGCGTTGCCGTTTCCGGCGCTCGACGCACTGGAGCATCCGGAGGTGCGATCACCCGCCGTTCGAAACTGGCAGGCGCAAGGGGAGGAATGGGCGACGCCGATCCGCGCCAACGGCTGGTATCGTGACGACGCGCTGACGCTGCGGCGGCTGGCGAGCCTGCTTGGGACCAACGAGACCTATGTGTCGCGCGTGCTCAATGAGGGGCTGGGCGTCGGCTTCTCGGACTTCTTCAACGGTCTTCGCTGCGAGGATGTGGCCGCGGCACTGGCGGCGGATGATTCCCGGCCAGTCCTGGTGATCGCGCTCGACGCCGGATTCTCGTCGAAGGCAAGCTTCAACCGCGCCTTCCAGCGGTGCTATGGTCGGTCGCCCAGTGCGTATCGGGCGTCTCACAAACGATAAACCGCATGGCATGGGCGATGATGAGGCGACGCGTACGCGCTCGGCCATGCTTGAAGGGGGTATCCATAACGTCGGAGCTGACATGACCGCATTGCCACCGTCCCGCCGCACCGTGCTCGGCGGCCTCGGCGCCACCTTTTCAGTCTCGCCGCTGCTCGCCCGGACCTCATCCAGTCCGACGCTCCTCCGCGCCGCGGCGATGCGCGAGGACGTCGCGTTACTGCGCAGGGCATATGCCGAGCTCCACCCCGGCATCCACCGTTACAATACGCCCCGGGAGATCGATGCCCGCTTCGCAGCGCTGGACCAGGCGGCGGCCATCCCCATGACGCTACGGGCGTTCTACCTCACGCTGTCGCGCTTTCTCGCGACCGTGCGCTGCGGGCATAGCTATGCCAATTTCTACAACCAGCGACGCGAGCTCGCCGTCGCGTTGTTCGAAGCACCGGATCGGTTGCCGTTCGACTTCCTCTGGATCGGCGACGCGATGGTCGTCACGGCCGATCCATTCGCCACGGGGATCTCGCCGGGAAGCCGCATCCTGGCGGTCAATGGCCGCCCGGCGACCGCCATTCTCGCCGCGCTCATGCCGTTCGCGCGTGCGGATGGGCACAACGATTCCAAGCGTCGCCGGCTTCTCTCGGTCCAGGGCGACGACCGCTACGAGACCTTCGACATCTTCTTCTCGATGCTGTTCGGGCAGGAGCGCTATCAGCTGACCGTGGAGGACTTCTCCGGACGGCGACGTACCGCGACCGTTGCCGGCGTCTCGCTGGCGCAGCGCCGTACCACCGCGCACGCCGGCGTCGATGCGAGCGGCGACACGCCGGTCTGGACGATCGAGCGGCGCGGTGACGCCGCGCTTCTGTCGATGCCGAGCTGGGGTCTCTACGATAGCAAGTGGGATTGGCGCGGCTGGCTCGATCAGGCGGTCGACCGGCTGGTCGCCGAGCGGGTGCCGCGATTGGTCGTCGATCTGCGCGCGAACGAGGGGGGGCTCGACTGCGGTAACGCGCTTGCCGAACGGCTGGTTAACCGCGAGACGCCGTTCGAGGAGGTCCAGAGGCTCGTCCGCTACCGCACCGTGCCCGAGGACCTGCGGCCCGTGCTCGACACGTGGGACCGCAGTTTCGACCATCTGGGAGAGAATGCGACCAGGATCAACGACCGGTTCCTCCGGCTCGATACGCGAGGCGACCGGGTCGACCCGATCAGACCGCGCGGTACGCGCTATGAGGGCGACGTGCGCGTTCTAATCGGGCCGCAGAACAGTTCGGCGACGTTCCAGTTCGCCGATTTCGTCCGCCGCAATCGCCTTGCAACGCTGATCGGCAAGACGACCGGCGGCAACCGGCGCGGGATCAACGGTGGCTGCTTCTACTTCGTGCGGCTGCCCGCGACCGGGCTGGAAGCCGACCTGCCGCTGATCGGCCGGTTTCCGACGACCCCGCAACCCGACCGGGGTGTGAAGCCGGACATAGCAATCCCGATCACGCGGGCAGACATCGCGAAGGGCACGGATGGCCAGTTGATCCGCGCACTTGCGTGACGAATGGCGGCGGCTCCGAGCGCTTGCGTTCGGGATGAACGAACGACCGGAGCTGGTAAGCGGGAACCACTGCGAATGTCCGGGTCTGGCGCACCGC
This sequence comes from Sphingomonas sp. STIS6.2, assembly GCF_000732685.2. Taxonomy (NCBI): domain Bacteria; kingdom Pseudomonadati; phylum Pseudomonadota; class Alphaproteobacteria; order Sphingomonadales; family Sphingomonadaceae; genus Sphingomonas; species Sphingomonas sp. STIS6.2. The sequence continues at coordinate 41,156 of NZ_JPDP02000031.1, read as the reverse complement.
TGCTGTAGTCGTCGGGAGGTCGACCAAGATAGAGGTCTTAACTACCTTCATCAGCATGATTGCGAGATCCGATCAGACCCCCCGATCTCTGCCTCGACGAGGACGGGGCCGAACTCATCGCCTAGGCGCTGGATGACGCCGCGCTTACCTACCTTGAGGGTGCCTTGGCTGCGCTTCTGACGGACGGGCCAGGCGTTCCGATCGGGAGAGACGCAAGCTTAAGCCGTTTCTAGAAGTCGCAGGACCGATCGGTGGGAGAGCCGCCACCGCGTTCGGACCCGACGCGCGTCCTAACCATGACGCTGAGAACTCGCTCAAGGCTGAAATGGTCAGCCGGGTCGACCTGATCTTCGTTATGAGGAAGGCGCATCGGAGCAAGCTCCAGCTTCAAATCCGGGTGGCTCTGGCAGACAAGCGCGCGATTTGTTTGACGTAATGAACAGTTTTGCATTTATGCAGCCGGAACTGGTCCGGCTGCTCGCGACGACGGTGAGCAGGCACCTACCAGCATGCGCCATGAAAACCGAGAAGCGGTCAAACTTGGAACATGAATTAGCAGCGATTGTGGGAAGCGGGTAGGCTGATCTGAGTGTCATCTATTGGATTTTACCAGCTGCAAAGCGGACCGGTAGCTAGCGCCCAATACCGGACGTTCAGAGTGGCTATACGGGCAACCCATAACGGCCATTCGTTAAGCGCCATCTCTCCCGTTTCTTGTCGCCGACAGGCCATTCGCGAATGCGCAATTGAGACAGACATTGGAAGTACGGCTGCGTCTACGGACGACTTCGCTAGGCTGCCAGCCGCATCCTGTTGCGGCCCTCGTTCTTCGCGACATACAGCGCATCATCGGCTCGCCGCAGCAGCGCATCGCAACTCTCCCCAGGCGCCATTTCAGCCACGCCAATGCTTACCGTGACACCCGGCGTACCGCTGTCCGTTCCGATCGCATGACGCACCCGTTCGGCGACCTTGCTTGCCGCATCCGCTGCGGCATCCGGTAACACGATCACGAATTCCTCACCGCCGAAGCGGCCAATGGTATCGCCGCTGCGCAGTTCCGCGGCAGCGCCTGCTGCCACCCTCTTCAGCACCTCGTCGCCTGTGTGATGTCCATAGGTGTCATTGATGCGCTTGAAGTGATCAATATCGAACATCGCCACGGACATCGGGTGCCCGGTTTCGCGGGCGAGCAGCAACGTCTGCTCAAGCACGAAGCTGGTGCGGCGCCGGTTTGCAATTCCGGTAAGCTGGTCCGTCTCGGCCAGAATTATTGCGTTGCGGGCGGCGGTCTCAGCACGAGTGCGGGCCCGTTCGATCTCGGCTTCGTGCGCAACCTGCGTCGTTATGTCCTGGATAATGCCGAACAGGCCAACCGATTCATTGACGCCGTTTCGGTCAATCTCACCCTTCGAAAACACATGGCGTACCTCCCCGTTGGGGCGGACGATGCGAGCGGTGAATTCAAAACCTACGCAGTGTTCGAGGGAGCGCCCGATATGCGCCGAAACCGCATCCCTATCGTCAGGGTGATAGGCGTCTATCGCGGTGTCGAGTGACGGCGGAACGCGGTTCTCCACACCGTGAATGCGAAAGACTTCGTCCGACCACGTTATGAGCTGGGTCAACAAATCCAGATGCCAATGACCCACGTGCGCCGCACCTTCGGCAAGCTCGAGCAACCGCAGCTTGTTCGCATTGCTATCGATCAGCTGTTGTCTAGTCGCAAGCAAGGCGGCAATCGGCAGGGCGGCCGCGAACAGGGCCAGCAAATAGAATTGCAGAAAGATGCTACGTGCGTACGCCTGACCGTCGGCTATCGCCTGCGGATCAGAGCCGAAAATATGGGCGAGTGAGCTGGCCGTCGCAACGATCAGCACACTTCCGGCGGCGCCAAACGGACCCATTCGCAACGCTGCCAGAAGGACTGCAAGCATCGGCAGGAAAAGCAGCGAGTAGTTGACCTGCGAGAAGGCAATGATCGACACGCCAGCCACGAGCAGAAATACCGCGATGGCTTGAGGGGCTGCTGCCAGGCCATCGCGAAACCGTTTGCGATAGAAGGCTCGGCCTGCGATCAGGATGAGCGGGGCAACGATCAAGATCCCCAGCAGATCAGTCGTGAACCACGAAAGCCAGAAGCTGATCCCGACAGCCGTTGTCGCGCAGGCGGCGATCGTCGCGCTCAGCGCTGCCGCGGCCGCTGCGGCGATGCAGAACAAGACCAAGCCCTTTGGATCGGTGAATGAATCACGACGCCGCGTTCGGTTTCGTAAAAGCCATGCCGCAAATCCGGACTCGGACACGTTAGCGAGCGTGAAACCGATCGAAAGCAGGACGCCATTCCCGCCGCCGAGGTTGGCAGCGAGACTGGCCATTGCTGCGGCGCCTAAATGCCACACGATGCGATTCCGAGGTTCGACCAGTAAGGCTGCGAAAAGAATGCCGCTGGGCGGCCACAGCATCGCGATCCCGTCAGCACCGCGGGTGAGGTAGAGGGATGCGAAGGCCGCCAGATAGTAACCAACGCCTGTGGCGATCGGTAGCGCTGCAAAACGTGTGAGCTCGGTTACACGGTGGGCTATTCGGTTCATGCGCAAAATGTAGGAGGCGACGGTTAACGGATCATAAGGACTGGTGTATTTTCAATCGGTTGTGAAGCCTGCTCCAAATTTGGCTTCATCGCCGATAGCGAGGCTTGGCCGGCGCCATGCGAAACAGAGCAGGCCGTCTGATCTGCGTACCCGCCCTTGAGGATGCCAACGCGGCGTTATGTGAAGATTGCGGCGGAGAACCCTGCCGCCGCGGATCTTCAGCGCCTCAAGCTGATCCAGGGCAGCGTGGGTTTGGCAGAGCGTGGGGCCACGACGGACTCCAACTTGTTTCCCCGAAATCTGGCAGCACACTTGGGGCGGCGGTGCTGGGCACCGTGCTCGATGCCAGCCTCGCCCGCGGACACGCTGGGGCGCTGCAACAGATTTAGCAGATGCTCGTGGACCAGGGGTCGGCGGCAAGCGCAGTGATGAGCCGGGCAGGGCTAGCGCACGGCCGGCTCCTGACGTCCCGGAGCATCCTTAAGATCGCAGGCGTCACGCTGGCGTTCTCGGTGTTCGTACCGCAAGCGACGGAGGAGCACGGCGCGCCAACCTAAACCGATGTCTGAGTGCTAGCAGCAGAAGCAGCGGCATCAAAGTCTGCCTGTGCGTCAACATCGCAAAGGCGCGCGGGCACATTCCTCCCAAGCCTATCCCTCTCGCTACCGCTCAAACAGACGCCTCAAGAATACGGTTTCCACCTCGCGCCGCAGATCGTTGTTCGGCTTTTTCAGAAAGCCGTGCCCTTCGTCGGCGAACACCACATACCAAGCGTCGTTGCCGTTGGCCCGCAGGCGCGCCACGATCTGGTCCGATTCCGATTGGGGTACACGCGGGTCGTTGGCGCCCTGCATCACCAACATCGGCTTGGTGATCCGCGCGACATTCGTGAACGGCGACACCCGCGTTAGTACCGCGCGCATCGCCGGATCGCGCTCGTCGCCATATTCTGCGCGGCGATTGTCGCGACGATAGGCCTCGGTGTTCTGGAGGAACGTGTTCCAGTTGCTGATCCCGTAGCGCTCGACCCCGCCGACCAGCCGGTCCGAATAATGCGTCATGACGGCAAGGCTCATATAGCCGCCATAGGACTGACCATAGACCGCGACACGACCTGCATCGAGGCCCGGCTGCGTGCCGATCCAGTCGAGCAGGGCGCCGATATCCTTTACCGAGTCCTCGCGCTTCACGCCATTGTCGAGGTTGAGGTAGCGCTTGCCATAGCCGTCGCTGCCGCGGACGTTGGGAAGGATCACCGTCGCCTTCAACACATCGGCAAAATATTGCGCGCCATAGTTCCAGATCGGACGCGTCTGCGCCTCCGGGCCCCCATGGATGTCGATAATCACCGGCGTCCGCGTGCCTGCCGGCAAGCCCTTGGGCCGATAGACGAACGCCGGGACGGACAGGCCGTCGAAGGACTTGAAGCGTACGAGCTCGGGCTCGGCGAGGATCGTGGGATCGAGTTCGCCCAGCTCCGATTCGGTCCAGCGTGTCAGGCCGCCTCCGGTCACGCCCCAGCTCCACACGTCGCCGGCGGAAGTGGCCGAGGTCAGGCCAACCGCCAAATTCCTGCCGTCGGGCGAAAATCTGAGCGCGGTCAGGACGCCGCGCGGCAGCACCGGTTGTGGTAGCGCGCGGCGGGTGACCCGATCCTGCACCACCACGCGCGAGAAGCCGTCCTCGTTCACGGAATAGGCGAGCACGCGCCCGTCATCCGTCAGATCGAAGCTCTCGACATCCCATTTAAGGTCCGGCGTCAGGACCGTCTGCGCGCCGGTGGCGATATCGATCTCGACCAGTCGGCGCGTGTCGCTGCCGGAATCGGAGATGGCGATCAGCTTTCGTCCGCCCGGCAGATAGCGTGGGTCGGCATAGACGGCAGCGTCAGCCTTCGGCGCGATGCGGTCCGCCTTGCCGGTCTTAAGATCCAGCTCGAACAGCTGGTCCTCACGGTTGGAAAGGCTGCGCACAAATATCAGCCGCGCAGCGTCGGGCGCGATATCGGCGGGCGCCACCGCGCCGTCGGACTGGTAAAGCGAGCGCGGGTTGCCGCCCGCCTTTGGGTCGCCCCCCAGGATTGCATAAGCGGCGCTTCCCTTGGTCGCCCGCGCCCATGCCATCAGCGTGCCGTCCTTGCTGAAAACCGGCGACTGGTTGCGGGTGCCGGCTTCGGTCACCGGCGTGGCTACACCGGTGAGGCCGCGCGTATAGAGTTGAAACCACTCGTCCCCGCCCGTGTCGCGCGTCATCACGAAACGATCGCTGCGGGGGATCGTCGTCGCGGCGGCGATCGGCTCGGCACCGAACGTGATCTGTGTGCGTGCGCCACCGGGGGTTGCGACGTGATGCAATTGCTGCGTCGCGCCAAAGCGCGTGGCGATCAGCATCGAGCCGTCCGGCAGCCAATCCTCGAATTGTGCCGCCCGACTATTCTGATAGCGCTGCACCGCCTCGCGCACCTCAACGGGGATACTGGGCACGCCAGAGAGCGTGGCGCTGCCGACCTGCTGCGTCGACACGGTCTGCGCTGCGGTTCCAGTAGCTAGCGCGGATAGCGCGACGGTGGCGACGAAAGGCTTGATCATTCGGCGGTTGTCGGTCGCCGGGCACCGTTAGGTCAAGGGCGGGTACAGCGGGTCCTCCGAATTGCTAGCGGTCTCGCGTGATCGACATCGTAATTTATCGTCCCGATGTCATCCTCAGCCGATCGGCGAACATCTCGCGTCCATCGCAGGGAGTGTGATTTACGTATCAACAATAAACCGCTCGATGATCGCAAGCGTCGCCTATAACTTGATCCAAGAAATGCTTTTTATCGCAGTTCCAGCCGCTTCTTGACCCAAGCCGATACAGTTACCTGCTAACTTCAGCATCAATTGAATGCGTAGCCATGGCGGCGCTTCTCCTCAATATATTTAGGACGCCCATGCCGCTTGAAGCAATGTGACCCAATGCAAGCTTTGACGCTAGAACCACGCTTAAGACGAGGCACATTGACGTGCCGCCTTCGCTTACCGCTTAGGAGTGTCTAGGCAGGTCGTGACCGGACCGACGATGGCGCGAACAGCCGAACGCGATCCGTGTCCGGTAGTCCCGGAGGTAGGCATTGGCGTCGGTACCGGATGGGCGATCGGCGCCAACTTCTATTTCAGCACATAGCGCGGTATCAGACCGTATGGCTCGTGCGCAAAAGCTGAAGGTTTACAGGACGGTCGCTGGCTTCAATGATGCCTATGTCGCGGCAACGAGTCAGAAGGCTGCCCTCGAGGCCTGGGGCAGCGAGCGAGACCTGTTCGCGCGAGGCATAGCTGAGCTCGTCACAGACCCCGCGCTGACCGCAGAGCCTTTGGCGTCGCCAGGCGTGGTCGTGAAGCATTCTCGGGGCACGACCGCGGAGCAGATCAAGGCCATGCCGGCCCCCGAACTGCGGACAGCGCGGGGAGATGTTTCGGCGCGCCCCGAAACGTCCGAACAGCCGCAAAAACCGAAGTCTGCACCGAAACCGAAGCCCAGCAGCGCCAAGCTCGAGGCGGCGGAGGCTGCGCTGGAGACGGTGGCGGCCGATTACGGCGGCAGGATGAAGGGGTTGGCGGACCGGGAGGCCAAACTGGCCCGCGAGCGACGTGAACTCGAAGAGCAACACCGCGCCAATGTTGGCGCGGCAGAGGCTGCAGTCGAAGCAGAGCGTCAACGATATGACGCGGCGATGCGACAATGGCGAAAAGCAAAAAGCGACACGTGAGTCGCAGCTGCCCAAGGGCATGGTCTATCCCGCCCACGGCGTCCTGTGTCGCGACGCTGCTATTCATGGTTACCGCTTCGCTAACCCTTAATATCCGGAACGATCATCCTTCGACACCGCTTCTAGATCCGTGAGCAAACCGAACTGTCGACAGGAATCATCATGAGCACGACCCTCGTATCAGCCGTTTTCGACAATCACGCCGATGCAGAGCGCGCCGTTTCAGAGCTGCGCGCTGCGGGCGTAAACGACAGCGCGATTTCGATCGTGGCGCAGCATGATGGCAAGAACACGACCACAGACGGCAACGGCGACACGCAGGAGTTTGTCGGCAAGGTCGCAGCCGGCGCTGGCATCGGAACGCTGCTCGGTATCGCCGCACTCGCAATACCCGGCGTCGGCCCTCTGGTTGCAGCTGGCGCGATCGCGTCGGCCGCGATCCCCGGTGCGGCCGTCGTCGGTGCAGCGCTGGGTGGCGCCGTCGGGGGGCTGGAAAAAGTCATGACGGACCATGGCGTCAGCCGGGTCGATGCCAGCTATTATGAGGGGCGTATCAACGAAGGTGGTGTGTTCGTGTCGGTCGATACAGCCGGGGCAGGGGTCGCTCCCGAGGATGCAGCCGATGTGCTGTATCGCTCCGGCGGTCACACATCGACGCGTGCCAAGGTCGCGTCGGCGTAATCCTCTCTGATTTGCTGGCTCGAAGAGACGGGGCGTTCCTAAGGGGGCGCCCCGTCTCGGCATTGGACAGCATCGAAGGCAAGCATCGCGACGCCTGAGCCGAACCCGTGTGCGCATCATGCCATTTGCCAATGCGACGAGGCCCGGTACAGGGCGCCCCGCAATGGCGTATGTCAGGACCTCATGATGATCAGTACACCCCGCTCGATTGACGACCGCATCGCAGAGGTGGCCACGCACGGGGACGCGGCCTGGTTCGACAATAATCCCGATCGACGCATCCGGATACGCCAAGCCGTTGCAGGGGAGTTCGCCGAGAATATCGGACAGCCCCCCGTTGGCATGCAGTGGTTCGTACTCGTCCTCGAGGCGCAGCCCGGTGCTCGTCTTCGTCAGCCCATTGCCTTGTCGATCGGGTTTGACATCAGCGGTTTGGACGATGGCGCGCTGTTCAGCCTGTTCAAACAGGCGGCCCCCGTGGAAGCACGCGATCTGCTGAGCAAGCTCCGCGCGGCGAAGCTCCCGGGGATCACGAAGCCCGCGAGCTGAAGGTATCCCAAGGCTCGACGATCTTCTCGCAGACAGAGACCTTCCCAAAGGGCGCTTGGGGTAGAGCCAGTCCCCCGCGACGTTCACGAGGGCGTTGGTCGGGGAAGGGCATCGAGCGCTGCCGATACCTGCAGGCGCAGATCGTCGTCCCGGGAAATCTCGAGCATCGCGCTAAGGCTGTTGCGGGCGCCGGCAACATCTCCCGCGACTAGCTGAAGTCTGGCTCGCTCCCACCAACCATGGGCGTGCGTGGGCGCCACGATCGTCATGCGGTCGTACAGGACTAGCGCGCGCGCGGGATTGCCGGCCTGCTCGGCACGCGTCGCCTGGTTGAGCAGCAGTCGAACAAGCGCCGATCGGTTCGACAGGGGCAGCATCCCGTCGGAAAACCGTGTCTGGCCCGTCATCTGCTCCAACAAGGCTTCCACCTGTTCGGGGGCGACGATGCGACCGTCATTGAAGGGATCGATGATCAGCGCATCCGGTGCGTCGCCAAGGCGGACCAGGACGTGACCGGGGGTGTTGAGCGGCATCGCCGACCATCCAAGGCGTCGGGCCATTGCCACATAGAGGATCGACAGACTGATCGGCAGACCGAGCCGTCGATCGACGACAGCGATCAGGTCCGCGTTCTGGGGATCGTCGTAGTGCGTGCGGTCGCCGGAGAAGCCGAAATCCTCGACCATGACGCTGCTCAAGGTCTGGGCCTGCGCGCCGCTGCCTGCTGCGTCGTCGTCCGCAGCGCGCAGGGCCAATTCTATGCCAGTGAGCTCGTCGATATATTCATCGAGATCGATACCGGGATGATCGAGCGCTGCGAGTTCCAGGGCGGCCAGATCGAGCTCGATCTCGCCGTCTTCCATGAGCCCGAGATGAAGAATGCTATTGGTCATGCGACGCTAGATGGGGGCTTTTCCGATCGTTCCTATGCCCGACTTGACCGCCGGCATGATCAGTCGAGCGACAACCGGACCGGCGTCGAGGATCACAACGCCGCCACCGATCGGACTGCGTGAAGGCTGCGCCGACCCGAACGAAACTTACCCCGGAGCCGGCGCGTTGCGGCGGTGCCGGAGCAGTCTGCTTCGCAGCCATTTGCTTAGCGAGGATCCTATCATGGGCCTGTTTTCCAAAGACATCGTGACGTTCGACGACCTGTTCCTGCACCAGTTGCAGGATGTGTATTACGCGGAAAACCAGATCACCAAGGCGCTGCCGAAAATGGTCGCCAAGGCAACGGCGCCAGCCCTGAAGCAGGGTTTCGAAACCCATCTGCGTGAGACGGAAGGCCAGATCACGCGCCTCGAGCGGATTTTCGACCTGCTTGGCGAGAAGGCGAAGGCCGTGACCTGCCCGGCGATCGACGGCATCATCAAGGAAGCCAACGAAGTCGCCGGCGAGATCGAGGACAAAGCCGTTCTGGATGCCGCGCTGATCGCGTCGGCACAGGCCGTCGAGCATTACGAGATCACGCGCTATGGCACGCTGATCGCTTGGGCGAACCAGCTCGGCCGCGCCGATATCGCTGCGATCCTGAAAGAAACGCTCGATGAGGAATATGCGACCGACGACAAGTTGACCGCGATGGCAACGTCGAGCGTGAACGTCAAAGCGGAAGCGGTCACCGCATAAGCGTTTCGGTGTCGGGGGGCCAATGCCCCCCGACCATATCCAGTTCATGAAAGGCACGTTCGATGGCTGATGATATCGCGTTCACGCTTCCCGAAGCCTTGCGTGCGCAAAAACACATGCGTGATGCACTGGGCCTGGGTGAGGAACGGTTCCCGGTCCCCGCCTTCATCAACATGGTAAGCGACGAGATCGAGCAGCTGCGCAACGCCGGGAAGACCGATGGCGAAATTGCCGCGCTTATTGAGGAGTCGAGCGGTCATGTCCTCACCGAAGCGGATATCGCGCGCTATTACACGCCGGCCGAAGACCGGCATTTCAACGAGCACTAAAACCGCCCCGACCAGCGAGATGATTATGCCTTTTGTTTTAGGGCGGGGGACACAGATTTGCTGTCCTGAACGAGACCGCCACTTCCAGCGTCGAGCGTCCTACCGGTCGTGATACCGTGATGGACGCGTGGGTGGGCGAGCATGAGCAACGGCGACGCGACCCATCTCAGGGCGATACGCCATATGTTGCGAAGGACCAGTCCTTTGCTGTCGAGAATGGCGGCGGATTTGGGCGAGAGTGCAAGTGCCGGATCACAGTCCGCGAGCGTGGATTCCAACGCCAGCCCGGCTATTGCCTTGGCCCAGCACAGGTTGTTGAACTCGAGCGTCAAGCATCGCGGATTTCCGCACCGGAACATCGGGTGATTTAGGCTTGAGGTTCGACGCCGCCGTGAGATCGGCCATGCGGCCGATACGATCGCTCTTCGGTCTGCTATCCAGCCTGTTCAGATAGAAATACGACGCGGGCTTGATTGCGAGGGCCTTGTCGAACTCCATCATCGCGTCGTCGTGGCGTGCGATCGAATGATAGAGGCGCGCGGCAACGACGTGCACATAGTCATTGCCTGTACCGCCGTTACCGGTTCTGCGGCTTCTACTGCAACCGCTTGCGGTTTGCCGTTGGAAAGCTGGATCGTAGCATGCATCATACAGGCTTCGGCGTTCGTTGGATCGAGCGCGACAACCGCCGCCAAATCCGCCAGCGCCGCGTCCGGATCGCCAACAGCGCGGCCCGAGCGGGCACCGCTTTTGAGCGCAAAGACGTTTCCGGGGTCAAACTTCAGCGCTCGGGTAAAGGCCTAGCCGGTGGCCTTGAGATCTTTGATCGCGTCAACCTTCACGCCGCGGGCGCGCCAGACGATCGAGGCGGCGCGGCGATTATACAGCATCTGATCGGCCTGATCGCGTTACGTTGCTTGCGCCGCGGGCGCGTCCTTTGCAGGGAATTTGGACATGAGGCTTCGTTGGGTGCGCTCCGCGGTGAACATGCCGCCCTTTAACGTGACACGGCGGCGATATTCGGTGCCCGCGACTGTCCTGGCGATATCGTTCTTGCGGCAACAGGATCGTTTCCACCGTGCGCGTATGCTGTGGATAGGGGACGGCGTACGGCGCGGCACCGTCGGGCGCGGCGTCGCGGGTCAAATCAGCACAATAGCCGATCGTCATCCCGTCGGTTGGATCCAGCCTGAAGTTCAGTCCATGCGCGCCTTACCCGTCATCGAAAGACGTCGCTCGCCCGTCTTCGGATCGAAGCTGCTGGCGGTCGGATCGACATCGACGAAGTTGGATTCGCTCTTCCAATAGTCTCGCAACGCCCGGTCGCGCGCATCGCCGACCAGCCCGTGCTGGTGATCATGGCGAAGATGATCAGGTCGCACCCCTTGCCGGAACTGGTATCCGATGGGAGGCAGGCTCAAGACCTATCCGGGCTATCCACATGGTATGGCGACGACGCAGGCTGATGTCATCAACGCCGACATCCTCGCGTTCATCCGGAGATAACCGTCGGCGGTAGGCGGGATACGTATCGCGCCTGCCGACCCTCTATCGAAACAGGTCGATGCCGGCGATGGCCATATGCCTCCTGGGGGATGCAAGATCGATGAAGGTCATGCGGACGTAGACGGCGTCGACTTTCGTGTCGAAGACGATGCGTTGCGGCGAGAGCGCGTTGGCGATGTTCGAGAACTCGTCGGCAGCCGCCTTGACCCATGTCCTCCCGTCGAGGCTTGTCTCGACAAGGAATCGCTTCGGTGGCGCGGTATCCGTCATCACCGCGCGCGAGGGCGTCAGGATGAAGCCAGCCAAGTGCTGAGGCGTGGTCAATTTGAAAGTGACGGTCGGCCGATCCGCAGTCGACGCAACGGGAACCTGCCAGACTGTGTTCGAATCATTGTCGAGCACGGCGCCGGCAGTCTGTCCCGATGCCGAGACGATCGATATCTCGGGGGGCTGCAGCACATCGCGGCTACGCGCGGCGGGCAGCGCGACCGCGATCGGGGCGATCTGGCGGAACAGCGCGATCTCGCTGATCGCCGGACACGCCTGTGCGGCGACGATCCGCAGGCGCAGCCGTCGTGCGACGACGGGCGCGGGCAGGCGGACGACACGCTGTGCGGCGATGCACGTGCCCGATGCGATCTCCGACCAACCCTTGCCGCGATCGACGTCGATCGCAAACCGGTCGACGCGGACGCCAAGCGGCAGGAACTCCCGGATCCGGACGAGATCGAAGCTGCGGCCGGGCGGAAGGTCGAGGACAAGGCTTGGCGTATGCACGGCGTCGGGGGTCGACCAATAGCTATCAGGACTCCGATCGAGCACATTGGCCGCCGCAAAGCGCGGCCCGCGAATGTGATCGGCCGACGCGATCGCGCCGGTCGCACGATTGTCCGCGAACGTTGCGCGCTGCGCGGTACCGAATGCTTGCAGAACGGCGACGTCGGGATCGGCGAGACGGCCGCGCCGGTCGGGTGGCAGGTTCAGGATCAGATTGGTGCCACGCGCGATCGATTCGTCGAACAATTGCAGCATCCGCTCAGGATCCTTGACCTTCGCATCCTCGTCGGCGTGGTAGAACCAGCCCGGGCGGATCGAGGTGTTGGTTTCGGCGGGCCACCATAAGGCGCCGTTGCGAAGACCGGCGTTGCCGTCCGCCTGGCTCGGTTTGCGGTTAGCCATGGTCGGCCAGCACGGATCGCCGGCGACACCATCCTCATTGCCGACCCACCGCACGTCGGACCCTAGCGGTTCGAAGGTGCAGGCCATGGGCTGATGCTGATGCACCAGGGCGAAGATCGACGGCCAGTTATAATAGGTCTCGGAGTCGATCTTCCGTGTCTCGCGGGCGCCGCCATAATAGCCGTCGCCGCCGTTGGCGCCGTCGAACCAGAACTCAAACAGCGGGCCGTAGCGCGTACAGAGTTCGACGATCTGTTTGCGGTAATAGTCGAGATAGCCGGGGCGGCCATATTCGGCGTGATTGCGGTCCCAGGGTGGCAGATAAAGGCCGAAGTCTAGGCCGGCGCGCCTGGCCGCTTGCTCGAATTCGCGGACCACATCGCCTTTACCATCACGAAACGGGCTGTTCCTGACGCAATGCTCGGTCAGCATCGTCGGCCAGAGACAGAATCCGTCATGATGCTTGGCGGTAAGCACGATCCCGCGCAGGCCGCCGGCCTTGGCCGCTCCGACGATCTGATCCGCCGAGAAGTCGGTTGGTGCGAACAATTTGGGGTCTTCGTCGCCATAGCCCCATTCGCGATCGGTGAAGGTGTTGATCGAAAAATGGACGAAGGCGTATTGCTCGCGTGCGTGCCAGGCGAGCTGGCGCGGGGAGGGGGTTGCTCCCCAGGACGCGGGTGGAGTTCCAGGCGATGGCTTGCGCGCCCAGCCGCTAGACGACGCTGTCGATGCCAGGCCGGAGGCGAGCCCCGAGGCTAGCATAGCGCGGCGGGTGATGATCGGCATGGGGACTCCTGGAACGTTTCGGGTCATGTGGCATCGCTCTCGCGTGGCGTGCTGCTGGCGGCGCCCTGAGCGGTTCTGCGTAGCGCGACGTCGTAGCGTCGGCCCTTCACAGTCTCGAACGTGATAGACTGTGCATCCTTCTCGAACCGGACGATCGTCCCCCGCTGAACAATCTTGAGCGGTTCGAACCCTGACGGCAATCGGACCGAAAGGCGCGTGTCGCCGGCAATTACCGTCGCGTCGACATGGCCATCGCTCCACGCGATCGCAACCTCGTGACCGCCCCGCGCGCGGAGCCCGACGACGCGACCGCTGGTCCATTGCGGGGGGACCGCAGGCAGCAGCGCGATCTCGGTTTCGCGGCTCTGTAGCAGCATCTCCGCGATCGCCGCGGTGATGCCCAGATTGCCATCGATCTGGAATACGGGCCGTGGCTTTGCCGGATGCGTGTCGAGCAGGTTCGCTGCGACGCTGTTGGCGATGAACGCGGAAAGCGATCGCCCGGCCTGCGCGCCGTCACCCAGCCGGGCCCAGACCGCGGTCGCCCAGGCACGGCTCCAGCCCGTGCTGGCACCGCCATGCGCCTCGCGGCGCGTGATCGACGCGCGCGCAGCCCGGGCGAGCGCGGGCGTCCGGACGGGGTCGATCGCATCGCCGGGATAGAGCGGATAGAGATGCGAGATGTGTCGGTGGCCCGGGTCCTGCTCGGCGAAGTCGGTCGCCCATTCCTGAAGTTGGCCATATTGGCCGGTGCGATAGGGCTCGATTTGCTTCAGCAACCCGGCGAGGCGCACTTTGAGCCCGTCGACATCACCGATTACTGCCATGGCCGCGATGCAGTTCGTGGACAGTTCGCGGATCAGCGCGAGGTCCATCGTGCAGCCTGCCGATATTGCGGCGGACTTGCCGGTCGCGGTCAGAAACAGGTTCTCAGGCGAGATCGACGGGGCGGTCGTGAGATGGCCGCTTCGTGGATCGCGAACCAGCCAGGCTGCACAGAATTCGGCGCAGCCTCGCATCAATGCAAAGCCACGCGTCTTGAGGAAGTCGCGATCGCCGCTGAAGCGGTAATGATCCCAGACGTGCTGTACCAGCCATGGGCCCGCCATCGGCCAGTTCGCCCAATTCGGATCGCCGACGCCCGCGCCGACGGGGTTGCTCATCGCCCACAAATCGCTGTTATGATGCACACACCAGCCCGGCATTCCGTAGAATTGTCGCGCGGTGCGCGCGCCGGTGACCGCGAGCCGTTCGATATGATCGATCAGCGGAAGATGGCAGTCTGCGAGATTGCAGGTCTCGGCGGCCCAATAGTTCATCTGGAGATTGATGTTGGTGGTGTAGTTCGAACTCCAGGGCGGGCGCACCGCGGCATTCCACACGCCCTGAAGATTGGCGGGCATCGTATCGGCACGGGAACTGGCGATGAGGAGATAGCGGCCGAGCTGGAACAGGCGTTCGGCACGCGGTGTATCGCCGTCCCCGATCGTGCCGTTGAGTTCGAGCAAGGCGCGGCGGTAGAGCGCCTGATGATCGCTGACGTGGCGCTTTACTAGTGTCGTATAGTCATGACGTCTGGCAGCCGCGAGGTCGCGTTCGGCCGAAGCGCGGACCGCGGCGACGGGGGTGTCGGGCGCGAGGTCGAAGCGGCGAAACCCTGTGGCGGCGGCGATGCGGACGATCGCGGTTGTGGCGCCGCAGATGTGCAGCGCGCCCTCCGACGCGGTGATTGCGCCGCCATCGGTTTCGACCGACAGGATCGTCGCGAACGCCATGCCCCGACCAGGGCTATCCGAATATCGAATGGGGTCGGGGACATCGCGGTAATCGGGCTCGCTCTGCGTGGGTGCCTTGCCGAGCAGGGTGATCTGTTTGCTGCCTGATTGTGCGGTAGCCGTCGCCGTCGCGCGCAGCTTGCTCGTCAGCATGAGGCGGCAATTGATCATGCCGCGTCGATCCGCGGTAAGGCGCAGCACGATCACGCCATCGGGGTGCGAGGCGAACAGGTCGCGGCCGAAGCCTGTCCCGCCAGAGCGATACGTGACGGATGCAACCGCGCGATCGAGGTTGAGCGTCCGGCAATAGTCCTGCGGGGCTTCGCGATGGTCCATCTCGAGGTGGAGATCCGCCATCGGTGCATAGCTCGCACTGAACGGCCCCTGGAGAGCATGGCTCAGTTGATCGGCACTGACCGGATCATCGGCGAACACGGCGCGGCGAACTGCGGCGAGTGCGTCCCGGTTGCGAGGATCGGCATGGTCTCGATCGACGCCCGCCTGCCCGGGGCTGACGTCGGGCTGGCCGCTCCACAGTGTATCGTGATTGAGCGACAATATGTCGCGTACGACCCCGCCGCCCATCATCGCGGCGAGCCGGCCGTTACCGACGGGATGCCCGAGCAGCCACTCGCTCGCGGGCTCGGTCGCCGCAATCCGGTGGCGCTCGTCCGCGCCGGGGGCGCTGGCTTCGGCGGCGCCCAGCCCCGTGAAGAGCCCGGCGAACATGGAACCGGTCCCTGCTGCCATGACGCGGCGACGTGATACGCTGGCGAATGCGTCGGCGACGCCCGGTGGTTGACCCGTCATGCTTTCCCTTCCCGCATGGCGGCGCGTCCGGTGGCGCCGCCATGCCCGGCTACGGCCCTAGAAATCCAGGGTCGCCCCGATGTTGATAGACCGGCCGAGCGCATCATAGACCGAAGGCGAGGTGTTGACGCGCTCCGCCGCCTCAAGCGGGGGGCTGGGACGAACCGGCGCCGCCCGGTTGAGCACGTTGTTGACGACCAGTCGCAGCGTCAACGCCCGCGATACGGTGACGCTCCCGCTCAGGTCGAACACGTCATAGGCCGGCAGATACTTATACGCATCCGGCACGTTCGGATCGTCCTCGCCGAAAATCGGATTTCCGTCGAGACGCGAGTTTTTCAGCCCCGAATTATGCCTCCAGTTGACCGAGACCAGCGCCTGGGTCTGCGCAGCTTCGGGGGAGCTGAGCGTAAACCGGAAATTGTGCTGATACCGGCGATAGCCCTGCCCGGCATAGGGCCCGAACAGCCCGACCACGTTGAAGTCGGTGTCGGGGAGGCCGAGATCACCGCCCTTGGCGGTCTGCAGCGTCGCAACATAGCTGGTGGAGAACCGCGCCCAGTTGCCCATCCGCGTGTCGTAATTGGCAGAGAAGTTGAACCCGCGGGCATTCGTTCGGCCAAGGTTGCTGTATCCCTGGTTGATATAGCCCGTTGCTGCTCCGGCGTTGCTGAACAGCGTCCCGTCGGCGTTGCCGCTTGAGCTGTCCGCAGAAGAAATCATAGCCGGTGTTCGCGCAGGTCTGCAGGAAGTCGATCGCGCGGTAATAGCCGATGCCGTTCTGGATCTCGATGCTGTAATAATCGGCGGTCGCGGAAAAACCGCGCAACATGCGGGGCGTCAGGACGAGGCCGTAGGTGTAGGTGTGCGCGACTTCGGGCGTCACCAGACCTTCGGAACCGTTGCGGACAGTGCACAGGAAATCCGGACATTGCTGGATCGCTCCATATTGTGCGGCGGTCACGCCGGTGCTTGCACAAACCTCGCGGCTGGCAACGGGGCTCGTCCCTGCGCACGGATCGCCCAGCGTGTTCGTGTCTAGCACGCCGTAACTGGCGTTGGCGTTCGACGAGAGTTCGTAGATGCTCGGTGCGCGGGTTGCCTTGTTGTAGCTCGCCCGGAACAGCAGGTCCTCGATCGGCCGCCAGCTGCCGTCGATCTTGTACGTCGACCGCACCCGTTCGACCCCGGAATATTTCGATCCACGGATCGCGGCGCCGATACTCAGGTCGCGGATCAGGGGGCGGTCGCTGACCA
This sequence comes from Sphingomonas sp. STIS6.2, assembly GCF_000732685.2. Classification (NCBI taxonomy): domain Bacteria; kingdom Pseudomonadati; phylum Pseudomonadota; class Alphaproteobacteria; order Sphingomonadales; family Sphingomonadaceae; genus Sphingomonas; species Sphingomonas sp. STIS6.2. The sequence continues at coordinate 24,310 of NZ_JPDP02000031.1, read as the reverse complement.
GCGGCACGTTGACCTCACCGTAGAGGTCGACCGCGTTGTTGGACAATGTCGAGGGCGTCGACCCGAACGCGGCCTGATAGGCGGCGTCGGGGCGCGAACGATAGCCGCTCGACCGATATTCCCCGCCAACCGCGATGTTGATCCCCTTGGTCGAAAACGGGCTTCTGATGCCATATTCGCCGAGGTCGCCGGTGACGTTGGCATTGCCCACCCATTGTTCATACCGCTCGTGGAACACGCCGCCGCCCTGCGCGAACGACAGATAGTCGACGGCCGCGGCGCTGGGCCCGTTGGTGGAGAAGATGTCGAGCGGGACGCAGCTCGGGTCGGATCCGCTGACCACCGCGGCGCAGGTCGGCGTGCCGTTGACGTCGACCACCTGCAGTGCGGTGGCGACCTTGGCGGGGTCGATGCGGCCGAGCTGTTGCTGGCGGTAGAGCGTGGTCGAATAGACGCCGCCTACGTCGTAATGCCATGCGCTGCCAAGATCCCCGCGAAACCCCGCCACGGCACGATAGATCTCGTTGGACGACAGCGTCGACTGCGCGTCGGTGAAGCGGTAGCGGACATCGGTGCGGACGTTCGTTGCCGTCCCCGCGGCAGTACCGCACAAAGCCCCTGCCTGCTGCTGCGATAGAAGCGGGTTGTCGCAGTTGATGTCATAGGGGATCGAACCGGGCTGGATCGTGGCAGGATCCGACTGGCTCCGCGACTCGGATCCCAGATAAAGCCCGTTTGCGTAGAGCTGCAGCGCGGGGGAAACCTCGTAGTTGAGGAAGACGGCGCCGTTGTAGCGCTTGTTCTCGCGCTGGAAATAGAAGCTGTCATTGTAGTTGTAGCCGTTGGCCCCCGTGAACGGGACGAATTCGCGACCGCCACCCGCCGCGTTCGTGAGGACGGAGCCATTCTGCGCCGGCCCGGACAGCGCCTGGAAATAGCCAGCCGGCGTTGCCGAGGACGGTGAGGCGCAGACGACCGACTGCGCCGACAAGGTGATCGGGCAGACGGAAAACGATCGCGACGATGCGAGGACCGGCTCGACCTGGCTATAGGCCCCGAAGAGCGAGATGTTGCCGCGGCCGCCGGCGAAATTTTTGCCCATGCTGATATTGGCGTCGAACCGGCCGCCATCATTGGCCATGCCGCTGGGCACGGCGAAGCCTGCGTCACGCGCGGCCTGCGCGGCGATGTTGTCGCGATTGTCGGCGTTGTAGAAGCCGTAATTGACGTTCGCGTTGACGCCCTCGAAATCCTTGCGGAGGATGAAGTTCACCACGCCGCCGATAGCGTCCGAGCCATAGACGGCAGATGCGCCGCCGGTCAGCAGATCGACGCGCTCGATCAGTCCAACCGGCACGACGGACGCATCGATCCCTTCGGTGACACCGATCCGCTGACCATCAATCAGCGTGAGCGTCCGGTTCGTCCCGAGGCCGTGAAAATCAAACTGCTGGCGCCCGTTGCCGTTCGATAAGTTGGTGTCATTGTTCTTGATCGCCGGAACGCGGTTCAGCACCTCCTGGACGCTGAAGGCTGCCTGCAGCTTGATGTCCGCCTGGCTGACGCTGGTCACCGGTGCGGTTTCGACGAGATTTTTCGACCGGATGCGCGATCCCGTCACGACGATGTCGCCACCAGGCGGCGTCGGACCCGTCGTGTCGTCCTGTTCCGTGTCAGGCTGGTTCGCCGGGCGTTGCGGCAAAACCTGTGATTGAGATCCCGTCATCGATACGCGCATCGGCGCGGCGGGGCGCGCGATTACATAGACGCCCTGTCCCGTTCGCGACGTGACGAGACCACTGCCCTGCAGGAGCCGGTCGATCGCCACGTCCGGCGTCATCGATCCGGTGATCGACGGGGATACGCGGTCGGCGAGGAGGGTTTCGTCGAACACCATCTGCACGTGCATCTGGCGGCCGAGCAACCGCAGCGCCGGGCCGAGTGGCTGGGCCTTGATGTCGACGCGAACCACCCGCTGCGCCTGTGCCGGAGAGACCGCCATCACCGTAGCGATTGCCACGCAGCTTACGCCAAGAATTCGTCGGTCCCTTAACATCATCGATCGCCCCTCTTCCTCTGTTATACTTTTGTGACGTACGAGGGTGTCGAACACTCACTTCATTACGAAAATTATCTTATAATTTCGCTTTATCTCGGTTTCAGCGACGGCGGCTCAAGCGGATCGCCTCGCCGTCAACGGCAGCATCGACCGGGAAGGTTGTGGCGATTGCGTCGGCAAAGGCATCGACATCGCCATTGTTGAAGACCCCGCTGACGCGAATGTCCGCGGCACCCGGATCGACGATGATCCGGCGGCGCTGGGCATAGCGGTTCATGCGTTCGGCGGCGGCGACGAGTGTCTCCGACGTGAAACTTACCTGCTCCGCACCCCAGCCGTCGTTTCCGATCGATGAGCTCACGGATCCGACGAACCCCGATACCGGCAGGCCGATCTCATGCCCCGGGGTCAGCGCGCGCTCTGCGGTCAGTTGGCGCCCACCCAGCCGAACGACCTCGTTCATCTGCCCCTGGGGGGTATCGCGTAATACCGCGACCCGACCCTCGAACAGCGCGACCCGCACTTCGCGGCTGAGCCTTTCAACCGAAAACTCGGTCCCGGTTGCGATCACCACGTTTCGCCCGCTGCGCACGGCGAACGGGCGCAGCGGATCCTTTGCGACCTTGAAGCGCGCGCGGCCCTTCTCAAGGACGATGTCGCGGCGTTGCGGGCTGAAGGCGACCGTGACCATGCTGTCGGCGTCGAGCGACAGACGCGAGCCATCGGCCAGCGCGATGACACGTCGCTCACCGATCGCGGTGCGATATTCGTCGCGGCCGCTATGGCGCCACGCCAGCGAGCCCAGCGACAGCGCAAGCAGGAGCACAGCCGCGATCGCCCAAGCCACAGGTCGGGACACCATCGGCGTCCGAATCCAGCGACGCTGCCCCGCGCGATGTACGGCACCGAGCGCTTCGCGGCGTAGTGCGAGCATCTCGGGAGCGTCGGCATTTTCCTCAACTGCGTCCCAGGCGGCAAGCGCTGCGCCCAGGCGCTCGCCCCGGCGCGGGTCGTCGGCCAACCACGCGTGCAGGTCGGTGCGCTCCTGCGGAGACAAGGGCCCGTCGGACAACCGCAGGCACCAGTCGATGACGATGTCCGCATCGGATTGCGGCGCGGTCATTGCGAGTCTCCCATGGCGGCAAGCAGCGCACGCATTGCGTTCGCGATATGCTTCTCGACCGCGCTCACGGAAATGCCGAACGCATCGGCGATCGCCTTACGCTGCATGCCCTCCAACCGGTAGAGAATGAAAATCTGGCGAGTCCGGTCAGGCAGTCCCCCAGCGTGCGCGCGACGCACCCGACGCTCTGCCGCGCGGACAGCAACCGCTCGGCGTCGATCGGATCGACGCCGAGGTCGGCATCGGTCGCTCGTGATTGTTGATATCGGTACCGCGTCGCGTCACGTCGATATTGATCGCGCAACAGGTTGGCGGCTGCCTGGAAGATATAGCCTTCGGGGTTGTCGGTGGCCGGCCCCCTCATCGTCGCCATTCGGATGAAGAGATCCTGGATCAGATCTTCCGCCTGCACGGGATCGCTGAGACGACGGACGAAGAACGCCATGAGTGCCGGCCGCATGCGTTCCATGGCCGCCGACAGATCGCGTGCCGGCATCGCGCCGGCCGGAGGCCTATGCTTCATCATGCTAGATAGACGGGCAGGCGCGCGATGTGCACAGTTTAAACGAGCGCTTTGGTCGGTGGGGTTCGTCAGGCAACTCCACGATCAGCAGCGCGTACCGCGGGCGGGGTGGGTAGATACATATTGCCAGCTCGGCGAGAACGGCCGAACGCAGCGTCCTGGCGCAAGAGAGCGAACGCGGATTGCGAGCCCTGCGGCGCATGCGACGACGAGGATGGCGATGAAGCAGAGGATGATCCCGGTTCCCCGTCTGACGACTTTCGTTGCAGTGCCGCTTGCGCTGCTGCCGTGCGCCTGCGCGGGTGGGCCGAGCACCGCGTCGATCGCCGCGCAACCGGCCTTTGTCGCCGAACGGTTCTTCGCCGGGCGGCTGGACGGGACGGGCGTGCTCAAGATCGCATTTCGGGCGCCGGTCCGGACGCATGTCGCGAGCGTCGGTCGCGTCGCTCCCGACGGAACATTAATCCTGGACCAGCATATCGAGCAGCAGAGCAAGCCGCCGCGCGATCGGCAATGGCGGATCGTTCCGCTCGGGCACGGGCGTTACACGGGCACGCTGACTGACGCGTGCGGACCGGTGACGGGGGAGGCGGTCGGCAATCGCCTGCATCTGGCCTTTCGTATGCGCGGCGGCATGATGGTCGATCAGTGGCTGACGCTGTCTCCCAATGCCCGGGTCGCGCAGAACCGACTGATCGTCCGCAAGCTCGGCATGACGGTGGCGACACTCGGCGAAACCATCAGGATACTGCCATGAGCGCGCATCGCGAACGTCATCTTGTATCGCGGAGCGGCTGGCTTCGTGCCGCGGTGCTTGGCGCAAATGACGGGATGGTGTCGACCGCGAGCCTGATCGCGGGCGTCGCCGCGTCGGGCGCAACGACCGGCGCCGTGTTCGTGGCCGGCGCGGCGGCTATGGTCGCGGGGGCGATGTCGATGGCCGCGGGCGAATATGTGTCGGTCAGTTCGCAGGCCGACAGCGAGGCTGCCGATCTGGCGCGCGAGCACGGCGAACTCGCCAGCGACTGGGCGCATGAGCATGACGAGCTCGCGCAGATCTACGTGGCGCGCGGTCTCGATGCGACGATCGCGAGCGAGGTCGCGCGGCAATTGATGGCGCATGATGCGCTCGGCGCGCATGCCCGTGACGAGCTTGGGATCTCCGAAATCGTCATGGCACGCCCGCTCCAGGCGGCATTCGCGTCCGCTGTCAGCTTCGTCGTCGGCGCGATACCGCCGCTGCTGGTGGCCATCCTGACGCCTGCGCCACACCGGCTGCTAGCGGTGACGGCAGCGACTCTGGTCTTCCTCGCGCTGCTGGGGATTGTCGGGGCGCGGACGGGTGGCGCAAGCCCGTGGCGGCCGGCGCTTCGCGTCCTGTTCTGGGGTGCGGCGGCGATGGCCGCGACGGCCGCGATCGGTCATCTCGTAGGTAGAACGGCCTGATACCTGGCCCCGATCCGGGTGCGAATTTCCGCGGCTCGCGTGAATGTGAGCGCGGCGGCTTCGACATACGAGGCCGAATAGCCAGCGTTTTTGATCGTGGGTGCGACTGGTAACCGCCTCCTATCGGCGTATACGACCGGATCGTAGACGGAAGGGCCGGGGATCGGCCCGCAAGGAAAGATGCTGCTGCACCCTTATGGATTCTGCTGATCAGACCCTGGAACAGCTTGGCTGGGACGCACATTTCGAGAGCCAGATCTCGGCCGCCGAAGCCGCCTATTGTCATCCCGCCAGGGTGATGGCCGTCCACCGCGGCCAGATTGCCGTGGCAGGGTCGGGCTGGGCGGGCGATCTGTCGCCCTATATCGCTGGTGCCACGCCTTCGGACGATCACCCAACCGTCGGCGACTGGCTGCTGACCAGCGCGGACAGGGCGCAGGCGCTGCGTGTGCTCGGCCGCAAGAACCTGTTCAAGCGCCGTGCGCCGGGTGATCCGCGCGGTGAGCAGATGATCGCCGCGAATGTCGACACGGTCTTCCTCGTCGCGTCGTGCAACCAGGATTTCAGCGTTGCGCGGCTTGAGCGCTATCTCGTCCTGGCACGCGAGGTCGGGGTCGATGCGGTCGTGATCCTCACCAAGATCGACCTGACGGACGCGCCCGAGACCTATGTGGACGCGGCTCGCGCGATCGAGCCCGGGCTGATCGTCGAGACCGTCGACGGCCGAGATCCGGCCGACGTGGCGCGGCTCGCCGCCTGGTGCGGTATCGGCAAGACCGTCGCCTTTCTGGGGTCGTCGGGCGTCGGCAAGTCGACGCTCGTCAACACGTTGCGCGGGTCCGCAAGCATCGCGACCCAGGCGATCCGCGAACATGACGGGACGGGGCGGCATACGACGACGGTGCGCCAGATGCATCGCCTCGACCAGGGTGGCTGGCTGCTCGACCTGCCGGGCATGCGCGAATTGCAATTGTCCGACGCGGCCGCGGGCATCGCGGAAGTGTTCGACGACTTTACCCTCGCCGCGCAGGACTGCCGGTTCTCGAACTGCGCGCATGGCGGAGAGCCGGGCTGTGCGGTGCGCGCGGGGATCGACGCGGGCACCTTGACGCCCGAACGCTTTGCGCGCTGGCGAGCGCTGGAAGCGGGCGAGACCGCCGCCACCGCACGCACGTCCCGACGGCGCCCCCGCTAGCGCCCCGTCGGGGGGCTCGAAGCCGCGGTCGAGGTCGAGAACGGGCGCGACGATGCGCTCTTCCCCCATTGCCGGTTCGGCCGGGCGCTCATCACGAACCGCAATTCGCCGCCCTGCCGGATCTCGTCGTCGCGGAAATAGGTGCGGGTGAGGGGCCGGCCGTTCAGGGTGACGGACTGGACGTAGCGATTGGCGGTCGAGAAATTGTCCGTGCTGATCACGAACCGCTTGCCGCCGGGCAACATCAGTGTCGCTTTGGGCAGGAAGGGGCGGCCGATGACATATTCGTTCGCACCCGGCGCGACGGGATAGAAGCCGAGCGCGGTGAACACGAGCCAGGCGGACATCTGCCCGAGATCGTCGTTGCCGCTCAATCCTGCCGGCGTGTCCGCATATTGGCTGGCGACGATCTGCCCCAGCCGCTCCTGTGTCCGCCAGGGTGCTCCGGCATAGCTGTAGAGATAGGCGACATGATGGCTCGGCTCGTTGCCGTGGATATACTGGCCGATCAGCCCGGCGATGTCCTCCGCATGGCTGTAGTCGATCTTCGACAGGTCGAAATCGAACATCGCGTCGAGCTTCCGGATCGTCTTGGCGTCGCCGCCCAGCAGGCGGAACAGCCCCGCCTGATCCTGCGGCACGAACCAGCTATATTGCCACGCATTGCCCTCCGTATAGTCGGAGCCGTAGTTGATCGCGGTCGGGTCGAAGGGGGTGCGGAACTGGCCGTCGGTCTTGCGCGCGCGGAGCCAGCCCGACGACGCGTCGAAGCTGTTGCGCCAGTTACCGGCCCGCTTTTCGAAGCGCGCGGCGATGTCGGACCGGCCGAGTTTTCGCGCCATCCGCGCGATCGTCCAGTCGTCATAGGCATATTCGACGGTCTTGGAGGCGGCTTCGGGTTCCTTGTCGATCGGCACATAGCCGCGCGCGATATACTCGCCGAGACCCCCGTAGCTGGAATGGTCGGCACTCGCGACCATCGCGTCGAGCGCCGCATTGGCATCGAAGCCGCCAATCCCCTTCATATAGGCGTCGGCGATGACGGGTACGGCGTGATAGCCGATCATCGTCCACGTCTCGCGCCCGGCGAATTGCCAGACCGGGAGGATGCCGTCGGGGCTGTACGTCTGGCTGGCGAGCAGCGAGCGGACGATGTCGGTGTTCGTCTTCTCCGGCTGGATCAGGGTCAGCAGCGGGTGTTCGGCGCGGAACGTGTCCCAGAGCGAGAAGGTCGACCGGACCGTGAAATCGGTCGCCTGGTGAATCTGGTCGTCGGGCCCGCGATAGCGGCCGTCGCGGTCGCTCCAGATGCTCGGCGCGAGCAGGCTGTGGTAGAGGGCGGTGGCGAAGATGCGGCGCATCGGTGCCTCGGCCTCGAACGTTACGGCGCCGAGCGCGGTGTCCCAGGCGGCCTGTGTCTGCGCATGGATATCGTCGAAGCCGCCCGCTTCGCCGTCGAGATTGGCGAGCGCGCCGGCTTCGTCGACGCCTGAGATCCCGACCTTCACCTCGAGCGGTTTGGTCAGGACGCCGAAATCGAGACGGGCCTCGAGCGCCTGACCGAGCTTTTCCGCGAGCGCGTCGCTGTCGCGGCCCGGCCCCTGGAACCCCTTGTAGGGAATGGCGGTCTCGCGGTTGACGAGTGCGTGGCCCGTCAGGGGGGCGGAGAAGCGCATCGCGAAAAAGAGCTTGCGTCCGGGTGCCCATCCGCGGGTTTCGCGAAAGCCGGTCAGGACGCCGTCGTCGCGCAGGTGCAGCCCCGACCACAGGATTTTGCCGGGGTAATTGTAGAGCGAGGAGCGGAGGTCGAGAACGAGGTGCGCGGCCTTGCCCGCGGGAAAGCTGTAGCGGTGCACGCCGACCCTGGTGCCGGCCGTCATCTCGGCGCGGATGGCGCGATCGGCGAGCGTGACGGCGTAATAGCCGGGCTTCGTGGTTTCAGTGGCATGCGAGAAGCGCGAGCGATAGCCGGGGGCGGCGGGCGTGCCCGGGTCCATCGGCACGTCGTCGCCGGCGACGGGCATCACTAGGACGTCGCCGAGATCCGAATGGCCGGCGCCGGAGAAATGGGTGTGGCTGAAGCCGACGATCGTCGGGTCGTCGTAGCGATAGCCGGCGGCGTGCGGATAGCAGTCGCGGAGGACGCAGGACGTGTCGGTGTCCGGCGAGAGCTGGACCATGCCGAACGGGGCGACGGCGCCGGGGAAGGTATGCCCCTCACCACCGGTGCCGATCAGTGGATCGACCGAGTCGCTCGGTCGCGGCGCGGTCTGGGCGAGGGCGGGGGCGGGGCACACGGCGAGCAGCGCGAGCGCCGATCCGGCGAGGCAGAGACGCTTGAGCATTGGCATGGCGGTCACCCGGTCTGGGAGGGGAAGGGGCTCCGGAGTCTGGGGCCGGAGCGGCAAGGCCGGGTGCTGATACCGGCCGAGTTGAAGACGACAGCATTCAGTTTGCGGCGCGATTTGGCAAGACGGCGCGCCGTCGGTCGAGCGGTCAGCAGATTTGGTGCCGGTTCGGCCAAGTTCCGAGCTGCGGCGAATGTTGCGAATGTTGAGACCGAAACGGCATAAATCTGCTCCGCATAATCCATTTGACAATTTACTTTTATAATTGGCAAATAGGCAAGCAAAGACGACGTGCCGTGACGATCCGATGAACCGGACGTCCCACCCGAATACGGGGGCAGGCACGCGATCAGCAGGGTGACGTGAAGCGGGCAAGGACGTCCCGCACGCCGAAAAGGGGAAGTCTGATGAGCGCAACCACGACAATATATGCCGTTCCGCCGCACCGCCGCCGCGCGCTGCGGTTTCTGCTCGCGGGCGCAAGCCTGAGCGCGGCGCTGGCCGGGACGGCGCACGCGCAGGAGGCGGCGCCGCCATTGCCCGCTGCCGCCGCGACACCGCAGACCGGCGACACGACCGGAACGCCCGACGCGGTAACGCCCGCATCGACGGCGACCGCGCCCTCGGGCCAGACGGCGGACACCGCGTCGGCCGTCGCGGGTGAGCAGGATATCGTCGTCACCGGCTATCGCCGCTCGATCGAGAAGAGCCTGAATCAGAAGCGCGAAGCCAATGCGTTCGTCGACGTCATCACCGCCGAGGACATCGGCAAGTTCCCCGACAAGAACGTCGCCGACGCGCTGCAGCGCGTGCCGGGCGTGGTCATCACCCGCGACGGCGGCGAAGGCGCGCGCGTCAGCATCCGCGGGCTCCAGTCCGACCTGACGCTGACCTTGCTCAACGGCAACTTCCTTGCCGGCGCGGACAGCGGCGATCCGCAGCGGTCATTCAACTATGTCCTGCTGCCGTCGAGCTTCATCGCCAGCACCGAGGTCTACAAGTCGCCCGAGGCACGGCTGGAAGAAGGCGGTGTCGGCGGCACGATCATCCTCAACACGCGCAAGCCGTTCGACGTCCCGGCCTGGTCGGGCTTCGTGTCGACCGAGGGCACCTATTCGGACACCACCGAAAAGTTCGAGCCGCAGCTTGGCGGACAGCTGTCGTGGAAGAACGAGGACGAGACGTTCGGCCTGCTGGTCGGCGGCGTGTGGCAGAAGCGGACCAACCGCGAACTGCGCAGCAGCTCGGAAAGCTGGCTGTGGTGGAGCGACCGCGACGCGCAGGGCAATGTCCTGACGCCCGCGACCGACGTCAACGGCAAGCCCTTCGCCAATGACGACGCAATCTCCTATTGGCCGGGGCAGGGCACGACCGCGCGCGACGGCACGCATTATTCGGGCTATTGGGCGCCGCAGTCGGTCAATGCGCAGGTGTTCGACCAGGAACGCGAACGCTATGGCATCCAGGCGACCGCGCAGTTCCGTCCGTTCGAGAATGTCACGGTCACCTCGAACTATTTCCGCTTCGGTTATAGCAGCGATTATACCGCCAATAATCTGAAGATCCCCGAATGGGGCTATAACGACTTCTTCACCGGCGCGACGCTCGACAAGAGCGGGACGATCTTCCAGTCGGCCAATTTCGCGGTCCCGGCGGCGGGGACGGGCTGTCTCGCGCGCGCGACCCCGTGCACAATGGAGACGCCGCAGATCGGCGGGACGTACAGCCGCGAAAAGCAGGTCTCGAACACGTTCGAAACCGAAGTGAAGTACAGCCAGGACCGGTTCGACGCGGTGCTGAAGCTCGGCAAGACCAAGTCGAGCGGCGGCCCGTCGGCGCGGTTCAGCGTCGCCTCCAAGCCGCGGCTGACGATCCCCGGCCAGGAGCAGAACGGCAATCTGGTCAGCAACTGGGACATTTCGAACGGCATCGCCGATTTCACCTTCTCGCCCGAATTGCAGCAGAACATCCGCAACGGCATCGCGCAGATCGACGTCGGATCGACCAATTCGAGCTTCACGAACAGCGACCTGGCGCAGCGGTATCTTCAGCTCGACCTGACGCGCCGGTTCGACGGGTTCCTGAAGTCGGTGCAGATCGGCGGCAAATGGCGTGACCTGAGCATTCACCGCGAGACCGGACGCAATGAATGGTATGCCGATGCGGCCAACGAGATCCGCTATCAGGATACCGCGGCCGGCGCGGTCGCGCGGCCTGAATTCTTCTATGAAAACCCGATCGGCAACGTCAATGGCGGGTTCAACGCCAATGTCGTGCCGGGGATCAATTTCGACAAATATCTGAGCTATCTGAACGCGACCTATGGCGACGCGGTCCGCGTCAACGAGCGCGACTTCGTCTATGATCTGGGCGAGCGCGTTTTTGCGGGTTACGCCCAGGCGAACTTCGGCACCGGCGGCCTGCGCGGCAATATCGGTGTGCGCATGGCCAATACGCGTCAGTCGGGCAACACGTCCGACCGGCTCCAGTATCTGAACGACTATTGCGTCAACGGGCCGAACGGTTCGTTCGATCCGAACCGCCCGCTGGGCGCGGACGGCAATTGCCAGGTGCTGCCGCTGAGCGTCCGCGAGACGATCGTCAACACGCGAGCCGACCAGACCAAGACCTACACGGACTGGCTGCCGAGCTTCAACATCTCGTACGAGATCACCCCGGACCTGCTGGTCCGCGGTGCGGTCGCCAAGGTCATTTCACGGCCGTCCTTCGCCAATCTCGGCTCCGAACGGTCGCTGACCTATCGCTCGCCCGAATATGCGTTCGACCGCGGCCAGTTCGGCGAGTTCGAGGGCTGGTCGGGCAGCGGTGGCAATTCGGAGCTCAACCCGTTCTCGGCATGGCAGTATGACGCCGGCATCGAATGGTATTTCCATCGCGGATCGGTGCTGGGCGCGACGCTGTTCCGCAAGGACGTGTCCGATTTCGTCGTGCCGCTGGTGCTGAACGTCACGCGCGAGGTCGCAGGGGAGCAGGTGCTGATCCAGCCCTATTCGACGGTCGCGAACGGATCCAACGCGCGGTCGCAGGGTGTCGAGCTCTATGCGCAGCACACTTTGTCCTTCGGGCTGGGTGCGCAGGTCAACTTCACCTATAACGACACGTCGGTCGCCGACGTGACGCTCGACGGCCAGTCGGTCGGCTCGTCCGCGCTGGTCGGGAGCGCGAAGACGCAGATGAACGCCTCGGTCTTCTACGAACATGGCAAGGTGCTGGTCCGCGCATCGTACAACCGCCGCGGCGAGGTCGTCGGCGGGCTCCAGTCGGGGCTGAACGTCTATACCAGCCCCTATGAACAGGTCGATCTCAACGCCGCCTATGCGCTGACTGACCGGCTCAACATCACCGCCTCGATCATCAACCTGACCAAGTCGGAAGAGAGCCAGCATCTCGGCAACGATACCAAGGATCGCTTCGTCTATCGGAATTACTTCGGGCGCCGTGCCTATGTCGGCGTGTCGTTCAACTTCTGATGGCGGGGCCAACACCTTCCTCTCCCCTGGTGGCTCCTTCGCGGAGCCACCGTTTTTTTGATAGATATCCCCGGGTCCTGCGTCAGGCGCTGACGCTGGCGGGCCTGCTCGCCTGTGGTGCGGCGACCGCGTCCAACCCGATCGTGCCGGGCTGGTATGCCGATCCCGAGATCCGCGTGTTCGCCGGGCAATACTGGATCTACCCGACCTATTCCGACCATGCCGGAAAGCCGGTCGCGCCGAGCCGGTTCACGCCTGCGCAAAAGGCCGCGCGACTGCGCAAGACGGTCCGCCCGTCCTATGGCATGCAGACCTTCTTCGACGCGTTTTCGTCACCGGACCTGGTGCACTGGACAAAGCATCGCCGCGTGTTCGACGTGCAGGATGCGGGCTGGGCGGCCTATGCGATCTGGGCGCCGTCGGTGCTCCAGGCGAACGGGCGCTATTACATGTTCTTCAGCGCGAACGACATCCAGAGCGATGCCGAGCTCGGCGGGATCGGTCTGGCGGTCAGCGCGACGCCGGGCGGTCCGTTCAGGGATGCGCTCGGCAAGCCGCTGGTCGGCGCGTTCCATAACGGCGCGCAGCCGATCGATCCGTTCGCGTTCCGGGATCGCGACGGGCAGGTCTACCTCTTCTACGGCGGGTGGAAGCATTGCAACGTCGTCCGGCTGAGCCCCGACCTGAAGCGCGTCCTGCCGTTTCCCGACGGGACGATGTTCAAGGAGATCACGCCCCCCGGCTATGTCGAGGGGTCGTTCATGATCGAGCGTCGCGGCGTCTATTATCTGATGTGGTCGGAGGGCGGGTGGACCGGCCCGGACTATAGCGTCGCCTATGCGACCGCGCCGAGTCCGACCGGACCGTTCACGCCGAAGGGGAAGATCCTGTCGCAGGACCTGCGCATCGCGCGCGGCGCGGGGCATCATTCGGTCGTCAACGTGCCCGGCACCGACGACTGGTACATCGCCTATCACCGCAGGCCGCTCGACACCGATCGCGGCGAACACCGGCAGGTTGCGGTCGACCGTATGGTCTTTGCCGCCGACGGTACGATCAAGCCCGTGGTCATGACCAATACCGGCGTCGCGCCGCGGCCGATCCGTGCCGGGCAAGCCGCCGCAAGGCGCGACCAACATTCATCTGGGAGAGCGATGTGAGACACAGGGTAATCGCCGCATTGCGCGGCACGGTGGCGGCGGTCGCGTCGATCGCGCTCGTCGCACCGGTGCCGCTGTCGGCGCAGGCTGCCGCCAGCGCCGAGGCGCAGCCGTCGGTCGAGCTCGTCAACCCGCTGATGGGCACCGATTCCGATTATACGCTGTCGTACGGCAACACCTATCCCGCGGTCGCGGTGCCGTGGGGGATGAACTTCTGGACGCCGGTGACGGGCAAGCCGGGCAGCGGCTGGGGCTACACCTATGACGCTAACAAGATCAACGGCATCAAGCAGACGCACCAGCCCAGCCCGTGGATGAACGATTATGCCGCGTTCGCGCTGATGGCGACGACCGGCGCGCTGAAGGTCAAGGCGGACGAACGCGCCTCGTGGTACAGCCACAAGGCCGAGGAGAGCCGGCCCTATAGCTACAAGGTCTATCTCGCCGATTACGACGTGACCGCGGAGGTCGCGCCGACCAACCGCGCCGCGCAGTTCCGCTTCACCTTCCCCGAAAGCGACGACGCGCACATCATTCTCGACGGCTATGCGGGCGGATCGATGGTGTCGGTCGACCCGGTCAAACGGCGGATCACCGGCTATGTCCGCAACAATCACGGCGGCGTGCCGGGCAATTTCCACAATTACTTCGTCGCCGAGTTCGACCACGCCTTCACGGTCAGCCGGACCTGGGACGATAATGGCCAGATCGCCGCGACGCCGGTGCGCGAGGGCGATCATGTCGGCGCGGTCGTCAGCTTCAAGACGCGCAAGGGCGAGCAGGTCGGCGTCAAGGTCGCGTCGTCGTTCATCAGCCTCGACCAGGCCGAGCGCAACCTGCGCGGCGAGATCGGCGGCGATGGCTTCGAGCAGACCAAGGCCAAGGCAAAGGCGGTCTGGCAGCGCGAGTTCGACCGGATCGAGGTGAGCGATCCCGACATCGACAACCGGCGCACCTTCTACTCCGCGCTGTACCGGATGCTGCAGTTCCCGCGCATGTTCCACGAGGTCGATGCCAAGGGGCAGACGGTCCATTACAGTCCGTATGACGGCAAGGTGCATCCGGGCATTCTCTATACCGACAACGGCTTCTGGGACACGTGGCGCGCGGTCTTCCCGTTCTTCGCGCTGATGTATCCCGAGCGTGACAGCGAGATCATGCAGGGGCTGGTCAACACCTACAAGGAGTCCGGCTGGCTGCCCGAATGGGCGAGCCCCGGCCACCGCGACGTGATGATCGGGTCGAACTCGGCGAACCTGATCGCCGACGCGTATCTGAACGGCGTGCGCGGGTTCGACGTCGAGACGTTGTACGAGGCGATGGTCAAGAACGCGACGACCTCGCAAGGGCGCCCGGTCGACAAGAAGGGCAACGTGGTCGGCGCGGTCGGGCGCGAGGGCGTCGAATATTACAACCGGCTGGGCTATGTGCCCTATGACGTCGGCATCAACGAGAATGCCGCGCGCAGCCTCGAATATGCGACCGCCGACTTCTCGATCTCGCGGCTGGCGAGTGCGCTCGGCAAGACCGAGGATGCCAAGCTCTATGCCGCGCGGGCGCAGAATTACCGCAAGCTCTACGACACGCAGAGCGGGTGGATGCGCGGTCGCAACCAGGACGGCAGCTGGTCGACCCCCTTCAACCCGTATAAATGGGGCGACGCGTTCACCGAGGGCAATGCGCTGCATTACAGCTGGTCGGTGATGCAGGACGTGCAGGGGCTTGCCGACCTGATGGGGGGCAAGGACGCGTTCGTGAAGCGGCTCGATTCGGTCTTCACCACGCCGCCGATCTTCGACGACAGCTATTACGGGCAGACGATCCACGAGATCCGCGAGATGCAGATCGTCGACATGGGCCAATATGCGCATGGCAACCAGCCGATCCAGCACATGCCCTATCTCTATGACTGGGCGGGGGCGCCGTGGAAGACGCAATATCATGTCCGCGACGTGATGAAGAAGCTCTACGCGCCCACGCCCGACGGCTATCCGGGCGACGAGGATAATGGCCAGACCTCGGCCTGGTACGTGTTCTCCGCGCTCGGCTTTTATCCGGTCACGCCCGCGGTCGGCCAATATGCGATTGGCAGCCCGCTGTTCCGCACCGTCAAACTGACGATGCCGGGCGGCAAGACACTGACGATCGAGGCGGCGAACAACGGGCCGGGCAATGTCTATATCCAGTCGGCAAGCTTCAACGGGACGCCGCACGACAAGCCATGGCTGACGCGCGAGGCGCTGCAGAAGGGGGGTACGCTGCGTTTCGTGATGGGGGCGACGCCGAACCGAAAATGGGGGTCGGCGAGCAGTGCTGCGCCCTTCTCGATGAGCGCGCCGGTGGCCAAGCCATGAGCGGCGTGCGCTTCACCCCCCGCCGCCGCGACGTGATGACCGGTGCGGCGGCGCTCGCACTGACGGCCGCGCTGCCCGGCGGGGCGGTCGCCGCGCCGCTGGCGAGCAAGCGCCCGCCGCGTGGCGAGCGTCGCTTCGTCAGCGTCGCGGTCGAGGCCGAGATCGCGCGGGTGAAGGCGAAGATCGCCGACCCCGAGCTCGCCTGGCTGTTCGAGAATTGCTACCCCAACACGCTCGACACCACGGTCCGGCTGGGCATGGTCGACGGCAAGCCCGACGCGTTCGTCATCACGGGCGATATCGAGGCGCTGTGGCTGCGCGACAGCTCGGCGCAGATGCAGACCTATGTCCATCTCGCGCACAAGGATGCGGGGCTGCGCCGGGTCTTTGTCGGGCTGATCGCACGGCAGGCGCGCTGTATCCTGATCGACCCGTACGCCAACGCGTTCATGGACGACCCGACCGCGAAATCGAACCTGGGCGCGCGGACCGACCAGACCGAGATGAAGCCGGGCGTCGCCGAGCGGAAATGGGAGATCGACTCGCTCTGCTACCCGATGCGGCTCGCGCACGGCTACTGGACCGCGACGCGCGACAAGACGCCGTTCGACGACCTGTGGGCGCAGGCGATGGTCCGTGCGGTCGCGACCTTCCGCGAACAGCAGCGCAAGGACGGCAAGGGCCCGTATCATTTCCAGCGGCTGAACGTCTCGCCGACCGAGACGCTGATGTTCGAGGGATACGGCGCACCGACGCGCAAGGTCGGGCTGATCCATTCGATGTTCCGCCCGTCGGACGATGCGTGCCTCTACCCCTTCCTGATCCCGTCCAACCTGTTCGCGGTGTCGGCGCTGCGCATGCTGGCGACGGTCCAGCGCGAGGCGCGCGGCGATACCGCGGGCGCGGCGGACAGCGAGGCGCTCGCGACCGAGGTCGAGGCGGCGCTGCGCGCGCATGGCCGGATGCCCGACGGGCAGGGCGGCGAGGTCTGGGCCTATGAGGTCGACGGCTTCGGCAATGCGATCTTCATGGACGACGCCAACGTGCCGAGCCTGTCGGGCCTGCCGCTGCTCGGCGCGGCGGACCGCGCCGACCCGCTGTTCCGCCGCACCGCCGCGCTCGCCTGGAGCGATCGCAACCCCTATTTCTTTGCGGGCAAGGCCGCGCAGGGGATCGGCGGGCCGCATATCGGCCTCGACATGATCTGGCCGATGTCGATCGTCACGCATGCGATGAACAGCGATGACGACGCCGTGATCCGCCAGTGCCTGACCTGGCTGAAGACGACGCATGGCGGCACGGGCTTCATGCACGAATCCTTTCACAAGGATGATCCGACGAAATTCACGCGCAGCTGGTTCGCCTGGGCCAACGGGCTGTTCGGCGAGCTGATCCTCGACCTCGAGCGCCGCAAGCCCGGCTTGCTCGCCGCGCGCTACTGACATGGACCCACGGGAGAGACACATGACCACCGCCAACCGCCGCCAGGTGCTTGCCACCACCGGGCTTGCCGGCCTTGCGGGCGTGCTGCCCGCCGCCGCTGCCACCGCGCAGGGCAAGCGCCCGACCGCGGGCAAGCCCGATCTGTTCATCGGCACGGGCGGGCACGGCCACACCTATCCCGGGCCGTCGCTGCCGTTCGGGATGGTCCAGCTCGGCCCCGATACCGACAACAGCCGCTGGGACGCGTGCTCGGGCTATCACCAGGATGACGGCTCGATCATGGGGTTCAGCCACACGCATCTGTCGGGGACGGGAATCGGCGACATGCTCGACGTCCTCGTCGTCCCGACGCGCGGGCCGCTGAAGCTGAAACCCGGTGCGCTCGACAAGCCGCAGGACAGCTATCGCCAGCGCTTCTCCGATGAGCTGGCCGAGCCCGGCTATTACCGCGTGAAGCTCGAATCGGGCGTGCTCGCCGAGCTGACCGTGACCGAGCGGACGGGGCATCACCGCTATACCTTCCCGCAGGGCGCGGGGCACATCCTGATCGACTTCGCGCACATGATCCTCGACGTCTGGGACAAGGGTGTGCTGATCGACGAGGCGTCGCTGGCGCTGTCGCCCGACGGCATGCTGACCGGCAGCCGCCGCGTCCACCGCTGGGCGAAGGGTCGGCGGATCCATTTCGCGATGCAGCTGTCGCGCCGCCCCGACCGTGTCGAGTTCTTCGGCGACGACGACAAACCGGCACCCGCGGGCGCGAAGGCGATCACCGGCAACCGGCTGAAGGTCGCGCTGTTCTTCGACCAGGCGGGCGGCGAACCGATCCTGATCAAGACGGGCATCTCCGCGGTCGACGTCGCGGGCGCCAAGGCCGCGCTGGCGGGCGAAGCCCCGGGCTGGCAGTTCGACAGCGTCCGGCGCGCGGCGGCGCGGACCTGGCAGACGCAGCTCGACTGTATCCGCGTCGAGGGCGGCACGCCCGATCAGCGCACGATCATGGCCAGCGCGCTGTACCACACGTTCCTGTCGCCCACGCTCTTCACCGACCGCGACGGCCGCTATGTCGGGCTCGACCGCAAGGTGCACACAGCGGCGCCGGGAGATCCTGCGTACAGCACCTATTCGCTGTGGGACACGTATCGCGCGCTGCACCCGCTGCTCAATCTGGTCCAGCCCGACAAGGCGGCGCAGTTCACGCGCGATCTGGTCCGCCAGACGATCCAGAGCCCGGCGGGCTCGCCGGTCTGGCCGCTCCAGGGTGTCGAGACCGCCTGCATGATCGGCTGGCATTCGGTGTCGGTGCTTGCCGAGGCGTGCGTGAAGGGCGTGAAGGCGGACTATGCCGCCGCCTGGCCGCAGATCCGCCGCCGTGCGTTCGACCGCAGCTTCCGCGATCTGGAAAGCACGCTCGGCCGCGGCTATTATTACGACCTCGGCTTCATCCCCGCCGACAAGGTCTGGGAATCGGTCAGCCGGACGCAGGAATATGCGTATGACGACTGGGCGATGGCGGTGCTCGCGGACGCGGCGGGCGCCTCCGCGGACGCGCAGGCGTTGCGCAAGCGCAGCCTCAACTATCGCAACGTCATCGATCCGAAGATCGGCTTCGCGCGGCCGCGCTTCGCCGACGGGACCTGGTGGGCGGACTATGATCCGATCCAGCTTGGCCACAACCCCGACAAGCACCGCGATTATACCGAGGCGAATGGCTGGCAGGCGACGTTCCTCAACCAGCACGATATCTACGGACTAATCGACCTGTTCGGCGGCGATGCCGGGTTCGTGAAGAAGCTCGACGCGCTGTTCGTCGCGCCGTCGACATTGCCCAAGAATGCGCCGCCCGACATTTCGGGGCTGGTCGGCCAATATGCGCATGGCAACGAACCTGACCAGCATGCCGCGTATATGTATGCCTATGCCGGTGCGCCGTGGAAGACGCAGGCGATGGTGCGGCGGCTGTGCACCGAGATGTACAAGGCGGATCCCGACGGCGTCATCGGCAATGACGATTGCGGGCAGACGAGCGCGTGGTTCATCTTCTCAGCGCTCGGCCTCTACCCGGTCGATCCGGTCAGCGCGGTCTATGTGTTCGGCTCGCCGTTGTTCGATGCCGCGGAGGTCGCGCTGGGCGGTGGCAAGACGCTCAGGATCACCGCGTCGGGCAATGGTCCGCAGGCGCCCTATGTCCAGTCGGTGCGGTGGAACGGCAAGCCCTGGACGAAGAACTGGATCGGGCATGCGGATCTCGCCCGGGGTGGCGAGCTCGCCTTCGTGATGGGGGACAAGCCGTCACGCTTCGGCACGGCGAAGGCGGATCGTCCGCCATCCTATCACCCCGGGCCGCGCCCGACGCGGGCTTGAGGGCGACCGCGCCGCGCCGGGTGCTGCTGCACCGGGCGCGGCGCGGGGGTGCGTCAGCGGACGACCAGACGCGTATAGAGGTGCCAGGTCGCATAGCCGAGCCAGGGCAGCACGACCGCCAGCCCGATCGCGAGCGGGATCAGCCCGAGGACCAGCAGTCCGGCGACACGCGCACCCCAGCCGAACACCGCGCGCGGGTTGCGCCGCGCCGCCGCGAGCGAGGTGCGCAGCGCGAGGCCTGCATCGACCGGCTGATCGACGACCATCGGGAACGCGACCAGCGCGAAGACCAGCGTGGTGATCGCGAAGGGTGCGCCTGCCAGATTGCCGAGCAGGATCAGCGTCCACCCCTCCTGCGTGGTGAACAGCCGGCCTGCGACGTCGCCGATCCGCAGCGGCGCGGTCGCACCGAAGGTCAGGTCATAGACCGCATAGGCCGTCGCCAGCCATCCGACCATCAGCGCCGCGAGCCCGGCGGTGAGGATCGCGAGCGGCAGGCGGCTGCGTCCGTTGAGCGGATCGAGGAAATGCCACCAGCTCGAGTCGCGCCCCTCTTCGCGGCGGCGCGCGAGTTCGTAGAAGCCCGAGGCGGCAGCGGGCCCGAGGATCGAGAGGCCGGCAACCAGCGGGAAGAACAGCGGGAGCAGCGGCGCGTTGTACGTCACCACCGCGGCGACCAGACAGACGATCGGATAGAGCAGGCCGATCACGATCAGGTCGCCGCGCTTGGCGAGAAAATCCTTCCACCCCTCGGCGAGGGCCCAGCGCAGGTCGGCGGTGCCGATCTCGCGGATCTCGGGGATGGCGGGTGCTGGCGCGATGAAGCTGTGCGGATGGGTGGCCATGATCTGCTCTCCGTTCAGGGGGTGGCGTATATCCTCGTCATGCGGGGTATCGTTGGGCGGCGTGACCGAACGGCCGGTTCAGCCGCACGATCGCCCAGTTGAGCCAGGCCGCAAAGCTGACCCACAAGAGATAGGGCGCGATCAACAGGCTCGCGAAGCGGTCGATGGGCCAGAGCCCGACGACCAGCGCGACCAGCGACGCCCAGAGAAACACGACCTCGATCAGCGCCCAGTCGGGGCGCCGGGCGCGGAAGAAGAGCGGGCTCCACAGCAGGTGGAAGACCGCGTTGACCACGAACAGCGTCACCACCTCCGCGCGGGTCGCGGCGTCGGGCGCGGCGGTCCAGGCGATCGACGCGGACCAGGCGGCCAGGCCGAGGATGATCGTCCAGGCGGGACCGAACAGCCAGTTCGGCGGCTGCAACCGCGGCTTGCGCAGCGTGCGGTACCAGGGGCCGATCGGCGTCATCAAACCGCCGACGACGCAGAGCGCGATGGCGGCACTGCCGCTCACGACAATCGGGTTAAGCATTACATTGTCCATCTTGCCGAGTGTCCAATGCGTGTTACACCTTTGGCATGCGCGTGTCTTTCCCCTTTTCGGCGATCGTGGGTCAGGACGAGATGAAACGCGCGCTGCTGATCGCGGCGGTCGATGCGCGGATCGGCGGGGTGATGGTGTTCGGCGATCGGGGCACGGGCAAGTCGACCGCGGTGCGCGCGCTCGCCGCGCTGCTGCCGCCGGTGCGCGCCGACCAGGCGGGGTATCAGGACGGAACGCCGCGCAGCGGACAGGTGCCGGTGCCGTTCGTCGACCTGCCGCTCGGCGCGACCGAGGACCGGGTGGTCGGCGCGCTCGATCTCGAACGCGCGCTGGGCGCCGGGATCAAGGCGTTCGAGCCGGGGCTGCTCGCGCGTGCCAATGGCGGCTTCCTGTATATCGACGAGGTCAATCTGCTCGAGGATCATATCGTCGACCTGCTGCTCGACGTCGCCGCGTCGGGCGAGAATGTTGTCGAGCGCGAGGGGCTGAGCGTCCGCCATCCGGCGCGGTTCGTGCTGGTCGGCAGCGGCAATCCGGAGGAGGGCGAATTGCGACCGCAGCTGCTCGACCGGTTCGGGCTGTCGGTCGAGGTCCGCACGCCGCAGGATCTGGACCAGCGCGTCGAGATCCTGAAGCGCTGCGACGCGTTCGAGCGGTCGCCGTCGGCGTTCGTCGAGCACTGGGCGGCGGACGAGCGTGCGACGCTGGCGGCGATCGCGCGGGGGCGGGCGGGGTTGCCGAAGGTCGCGCTGCCCGACGCGGTGCTCGCCTTCGCGTCGCGGCTGTGTATCGCGGTGGGGGCTGACGGGTTGCGCGGCGAACTGACGCTGATGCGGGCGGCGCGGGCGCTCGCGGCACTCGACGCGGTGTCGGAGGTGACGCAGGCGCATGTCGCGACGATCGCGCCGATGGCGCTGCGCCATCGGCTGCGGCGCAACGTGCTCGACGAGACCGGGTCGACCGCGCGGATCCTGCGCGCGCTGGAGGAGGTGGCGGGGTGACCGGGCCGGCAGCGGGGGCGCCGGATCCGCTGGCCGATGCGCTGATCGCGGCGCGGCTCTGTGCTGCCGATCCCGGGCTTGGCGGCATCGCGCTGCGCGGCGGCGGCGCGCTGCGCGATGCGGTGATCGCGGCGCTGCGGTCGCATCTGCCGGCCGGTGCGCCGCTGCGGCGGGTGCCGGTCCATGTCGATGACGACCGGCTGTTCGGCGGGCTGGATCTGGTCGCGACGCTGGCCCAGGGGCGCGCGGTGCAGCGTGCGGGGCTGCTCGTCGAGGCGGCGGGCGGGGTGCTGGTGCTGGCGATGGCGGACCGGCTGTCCGATGCGGTGGCGGGGCGGATCGTCGCGGCGATGGACGGCGGCGGCGTCGGACGATGCCTTGTCGTGGCGCTCGACGACGGGATCGGTCCCGACGAGCGCCCGCCCGCGGCGCTGCTCGAACGGCTGGCGTTTCGCATCGACCTGCACGACTCGAAGTCCGTGGCGGCGATGCAGGGCGGGGAAGATTTTGGGGACGCGGGGACGCCGCCGACGTCCGAGGCTGTCCTTGCGACGCTGGTCGCGACGGCGGCCGCGCTCGGGATCGAGACCGCGCGCGCGCCGCTGTTCGCGTTGCGCGCGGCGCGGGCTGCGGCGCGGTGTGCGGGGCGCGACGTGATCGGCGATGGGGATCTTATGCTCGCCGCGCGGCTGGTGATCGCGCCGCGTGCGACGCGTCTGCCGGCCGAGCAACCGGACGACGCGCCGCCGCCACCCGAGCCGCAGCCGCCTGACGCGCCGCCGCCGGACGCGGGGGATCGCGACCAGCCGGAAGGCGAAACCCGGCCACTCGACGACGTCGTGCTGGAGGCCGCGCTCGCGGCGCTGCCGAAGGATGTGCTGGCGCAGATCGCGGCGGGGGGCGTACGGCGCGGGCGGACGCGCGCGTCGCGCGGTGCGGGCGAGCGGCGTCGATCGCCGGCGCGCGGTCGGCCCGTCGGGGTGCGCCCGGGCGTGCCGGGCGGGGGGCAGCGCCTGAGCCTGATCGACACGCTGCGCGCGGCGGCGCCATGGCAGCGGCTGCGGCGCACGGCGGACAGCGCGTCGCGGGTGCTGGTCCGCCGCGACGACCTGCGGATCCGCCGGTTCGAGACGCGCGCGGTATCGGTCACGATCTTCGTCGTCGACGCGTCGGGATCGGCGGCGTTGTCGCGGCTCGCGGAGGCGAAGGGCGCAGTCGAGCTGCTGCTGGCCGATTCCTATGTTCAGCGCGCGCAGGTCGCGCTCATCGCGTTCCGGGGCAATGGTGCGACTGTGCTGCTCCCGCCCACCCGGTCGCTGGCGCGCGCGCGTCGGTCGCTCGCCGAGCTGCCGGGCGGGGGTGGCACGCCACTCGCGGCGGGGCTGCGCGCCGCGATCGACGTCGCCGATGCGGCACGCGCGCGAGGCCAGACGCCGTTCGTCGTCCTGCTGACCGACGGGCGCGCGAACATCGCCGCGGATGGCCGGGCGGTGCGCAGCGTCGCCGCCGCGGATGCGAGCGCTGCCGCCACCGCGCTCGGCCGTGCGGGAATCGCTGCGGCATTTCTCGACATCTCCGCGCGGCCGGGGCCGGAGGGCGCGGCGCTCGCCGCGGCGATGCAGGCGCGCTATCTGCCGCTGCCACGCGCGGATGCGGTGCGGATGCACGCGGCGGTCCGCGCGGTGCAGCCCGCATGAGCGCGCCGCGCTGGAGCGTCGAGGGTCGCGACTGGCCCAATCGCGCCGCCAGCCGCTTCGTCACGGCCGGTGGCCTGCGCTGGCATGTCCAGACCTTTGCGCCCGAGGCGCCAGTAGTCCAGGACCCGCCCGCGACGATCCTCCTGCTCCACGGTACCGGGGCGGCGACGCATAGCTGGCGGACGCTCGCGCCGTTGCTCGGCCGGGAGTACCACGTCGTCGCGGTCGACCTGCCGGGGCATGGTTTCACCACCGGCCGCCCGGTCGGCGGCCTGTCGATCGCGGGCATGGCGGGTGCGGTCGCGACGTTGCTCGGTGCGCTGCAGGTCACGCCGCAGGTGATCATCGGCCATTCGGCGGGCGCGGCGATCGCGGCACGGCTGGCGATCGACGGCACGGCGTCCCCCGCGGCGATCATCGGGTTGAGTGCGGCGCTGCTGCCCTTTCCGGGGCTGGCCGCGACATTGTTCCCGGCGATGGCGCGCGCGCTGTTCGTCAATCCGATCGCGCCGCATCTCTTCGCGCGGATCGCCCGCACCCCGGGCGAGACGGGTCGGTTCCTGTACCGGTCGACCGGATCGCGGATCGATGACGCGGGCGTGGCCTGTTATGCGGCGTTGCTCGGCACGTCGGCGCAGTGCGCGGGCGCGATCGGCATGATGGCGGCCTGGGATCTGGTCGGATTGCGGCGGGATCTGGCGCGGTTGAAGACGCCGG
>NZ_JPDP02000030.1:0-3485 GCF_000732685.2 Sphingomonas sp. STIS6.2 | reverse complement strand
TACGCCCGAACTTCCTGACTAATATTGCGCAGACAGCGCATGCCTGCCGATCCAAGGTCCTAGCTCGATCGAAGGTGACCGGACCTATAGGTCCCAGCATCTGTTGGTACCTGTCACAACAAGGAAGCCGACATGAATCTCAATGACCTGCTGCCTGATGGTGGCATCGATGCACTGGCCGCCCAGCTAGGCATACCGCGTGACCAAGCCCAGCGCGGCGCAGAAGCGCTGCTGCCGTCGGTTCTGGGTGGCATGGGAAATAACACGACGCAGTTAGACGCCCATGTGAACACGCTTGGCGGCGCAGACCTTGCTTCGAACGTGTTGGGCAACGAGCCGACGCAAATCGACCACGGTAATCAGATCCTCGGCGGTATCTTCGGATCGAAGGACGGCAGTCGTGAGGTCGCCGACAACGCGGCGCAAAGCAGCGGCCTGGCACCGGAGCTTCTGAAGCAGATGCTGCCGATCCTGGTCATGCTGGTGGCCGGCCATCTGACAGGGCGCTCGGCTGGGCAGCAAGGTGGCCTTGGTGGGATCCTGGGATCTGTACTCGGTAGCCTGGGCGGCGCCGGAGTCGCAAGCGCTGCGCCTGGGGGCGGTCTTGGCGGCGGACTGGGGGGCATTCTTGGTTCGGTATTTGGCGAGCGGCGATAGAGCCGTCCGGACATAAGACCGTTCTGCTCGATCAAACCGGTGGTCTTGAGAGCAAGAAACATCCCGTCGCCACGTGGCTACAGCACGGCGATAACATCGACGGCATAACTCGGGAGCGCATGTGATGCGGAGACGAGGAAACAAGCGAGCCGGTCCTGTGGCAATTGCCATCTTCGTGATGATCGCGGCACTCGTAGTCACGATCTGCTGGCTCGCCGCGCGTGGCTTTCACAAAGAGCCGAATAGACCACTGCGTGGTAGTCAGACGCTGCCAGCTCAGGCAGCGCAGAGGACGGTAGCAGTAGCGCCTCTGAACGCTAGTCCAGCTCGCTAAATTGAGGACGGTTAAGCCAGCAGTCTAAGGCCGAAGGGGACCGCACAGGGTGCGGTCCCCTTCGGATTGGGCGCGTCAGTTGCGCAGGCTGTCTGGAACGATACCGCCGTTATCGGAAAGCTTCTGCATCACTGCCTTGTGAAGGGCGATGTTCTGCTCGGCTGAGCCGTCGGCGGCTGCATGGACGTTGAGTTCGCCGGCAAGCTCCTTGCGAGCCGTCAGACTGGAATCCAGGTCCAGCAGCTTTAGAAGATCGACGATCGAGCTCTGGTAGTTGCCGCCGCCATCTTTCATCGATGCCATCTCGCTAAGGACCGCACCGACGTCGACGGACTGCTGAGGCGCCGTTGGGGCGGGCTGAGCGGCAACGGTTGGGGCGGCCTGCGGTGAGGGCTGCGGCGCAGTGGCAGGAGCCGGAGTCGGCGCTGCGGCTGGCGCGGACTTGTGGTGGAAAACTTTGTTCATAATCGTGCTGAAGATGCTCATAACCGTGTCCCAATAAGCCGGCAGCTGTGCCGGCAGACATCCAGAACGAACGCGCCTTATGATCGGTCCGGAGCTCGTTGCTGGTGCGGAACGGTCCTTCGACGGCACGCGTTAAGCGGGCAGCGGCAATATGCAAGCAGATGGAGACGATGATGAACTTCAAGACCCTGGCACTAGTGTCGGTAGCGGCCCTGTCATTGGCCGCGTGCGGCAAGAAGGCCGAAGATACGACTGCCCTCGATAACAGCACTTATGCCAACACGACCGCCACGGACGTAAACGCAGCTGGTTTCAATGATGCGATGGCAGCACCGGCCTCAGGTGAACAGGCCTTCGTCAACATGGCGGCTGCAAGCGATGCGTTCGAGATCGAGACCTCGAAGCTGGCCGTAACCAACGGCGCATCTGCTGCGGTAAAGAAGTTCGCTGGCCAGATGATCACCGCACATGAGGGGTCGACTGCAAAGCTGAATGCCCTGACCGCGACGCTGTCATCAGCTCTGACGCCCAACCCGGCGCTGAATGCCGAGCAGCAGCAGAAGCTTGCCGATTTGAAGACCAAGCAGGGCACTGATTTCGACACCGCATACGTGGCTGCCCAGGTCGCCGGGCATCAGGAGACGCTCGATACGCTCAAGGGATACGCTGCGACCGGCGACGTGCCGCAGTTGAAGACGTTCGCAGCGGGCTTGGCACCGACGGTTGCAGCGCATCTCAACATGGCAAAAGCTCTTTAGTCCTTAAGGTTGGGTCTTAGACGATGATGTATGAGGCCAAGAGGTGCACTTATTGTACCTCTTGGCTTTGCATAACGAGGGGCTACACGACCTCAATCTGCAATGGCATCCTCGCGCAGAGGAATGGTCTGGCGGCCGGACATTCTGGAGCGCAAGCTGAGCTAGTCCGAGATGGTGAACCTGCGCTACAAGAGCTGTTGGAAGCGCCAGAGGCTTGACCGCTTCCTTGACTGGCTTGGCGAAGAGCTACCCTATTGCGACGTGCGCTAGGCGTTCTGAACCGTGGCGATGGAATCTATTTGGCTGCCCTAAGCTGCCCCTCATCGACATCGGCCTTTTCTTCCGCATCGACGCCGCGTTCAAGCCTGGCCTCATCTGCGGCGAGTACCGCCGCATTTTAATTAGTGATGCCAAACCTGGCCGCGACGTCGGGGCGAAGCGCAGCAGGTCTGGTCGAGCCGCAGTAGGCTAGCCGCTCGGTCCCGCGCATCCGTCGTTTCAAAGCGGCAAGTTCATTCATTGCGCTGTGGGGTACGATCTTTATTGCTTGCCGTCATCGCCCGTCTTTGTCGCTGATCTCCTAAATATCGAGCGTCTCGTATGTCACGACTTTTGCGACAGCGGCATGCGCTAGGCGGTGGACTGGGAGAAAGCGTTTCGGGGCGAACCGCTGATAGATGCGAACTCGCATCTAGCGTAAACGCCAGTCTAGACCGCTTTTTTTAGGGGCTCCGGCAGCTTGCCATCGGGAAGGGGCGCGCGGAAATGGCCATGAATCATCTGCGCATTGAACGGCTTGGATACGAATGTCGCCTTTTCAGGCAAGTTACCCGCCTTCGGGCGGAGGTGACCGCTGTCGATGACGATCTCGATCCAGGGGTAGTTCTCGCGACGTGGTGGGCGAGCGCGAACCCATTAGTATCGCCCGGCATGTCGACGTCTGAAAAGAGCAGGGTGATTGTGTGCGCATACTCGGGGAGCATCGCGATCGCAGCATCGCCGTGATCTGCTTCATATGTACGGAAACCCGCATCCTCGAGAATGCCTGTGACATCCATAAGGATGAACGGGTCATCGTCGACGGCAAGCGCATAGGGGACTGTTGATAGGGACATGCCGGACTAACCCGGCACTCACGAAAACGGCTCCGTCGAATCCGCTCTCGGCACCGGTTTTGACATCTCTAGGCTGTCGTTGCGAATGCGGATCCCCGATTTGCCCATTATCCGAAGAAATCCAGACAATAAAATGCCCCGCTGCGGGGGGGGGGG
>NZ_JPDP02000029.1:0-5394 GCF_000732685.2 Sphingomonas sp. STIS6.2 | reverse complement strand
TGGGTCCTGACCCTAGCGTGGGAGGCATCACCCGCGTCAGCGGTTCCGCCTAAAATGATCAGCAGTCCGATAAAGTTCGAAGACTATCCACAACAAGCTTTGCGAAACAGACAGGAGGGCTATGTCTCCATCGAACTAAAAGTATCGGTGAACGGTGCCCCCTTGTCCTGCCAAGTGACTGAAAGTGCTGGGCACTCAGCGCTTGACGAGGTAACTTGCAGACGGTTGATGAAGGCGCGTTTCGAACCGGCACGCGGCCCTGATGGCGTTGCAGTTGCTGGCAACTTCCATACCGCAGTGGGCTGGAGCATGCCAGCACCGGGTGTGGTGCCGGATAGCCGCGTATTTGTACCGGTCGCAGCTTTGCCGAACGGCTACGTGCAGCCTACATCGACCTTTCTGTCGTTCGATGCCGATGGCTTTCTCGCCACCTGTGAGATTAAGGCCACCAGCGGGAGTGAAGCGTTCGACAAGATTGCCTGCGCTCTTTTGCGCAAGCAGATGAAGATCACTCCACCTCACGCAATCGGGAATGCGCCAGCGGCAGGGTATCGTTACGTTCCGGTCGCGGCTCTCCCGACCTCGAAACGGTAGGTGCGCTGTTTGTAGGCACAACGAATATCCGCAAATAGGCGTACGCGGTCATCCGATGCGATCGGCTCCGGAACGTCCAGATTTGCTGGAAAGTTACCGCTAACGATCCCCATCTTGCTACCCTGATCGAACGGAGCAGGGCATCATAGTCAGCCAAACACTGAAGGACTTTGCCGCGTCATATTACGTCCACATGATCTAAGTAACGACAGATAGGACACGGAGAAACGGCGATAACCCATAAGTGTAAGAAAAGTTTTAGATCCTTCAAAACAGCAGCACCTACCGAGATATCATGAAACAACCCCCGTTCATTCTTATTATCGTCGTATTAGCCGCGTTGCTGTCTGTTAATGCAACACTTATGTCGGTCTATATGATACCGTTTGGATTTGCAGGTTTTCTAGTGTTTCTTTTTATTGAGTTTGCTATAATTTTCACGTCTTTTCTCATAATCGTTGCAGAGAATGAGAATTCCCCCCGGTCCATAACTCTTACTCTCGCGATATATGGATTTCCGATTATGTTAACCGTTTTGGCAGTACTGTCGTTTACAAGGGGTCTTGCCACCTTCGGACGGGATCACATCGCGACGTTCATTGTAGCAGGATACTAAAACGTTTTGACCACAGAAGCGAGCGCTCCACTCCCAACCGTGTTGCCGCAAGGGTGGTACAGGTCCGCGTTCGAGAAAGTGATGAAGCGAGCTCACATCTGGCGGTAGCGCTTCCCGCCGGGCTGCTTTAGGGGTCTGCGTTTCTACCATAGAATGTCGCAATCCGGTGGTGAGCGGACGTAACCATGTTCCATTTATGGCGCGTCGCGACTGAAGTCGTCATTCAACCATCTGGGTACCAAGGCTAGTCGTTTTCCATTACGTGTGAGCCATCGGTTGAGGCATCCAACGCTCGCATCCTTTGGGTTCTGCAACAGGTAAAGGCGGGCGTCGCCAGCCCAAGAGGTGGGGTACATTTCCACCTTAAGTTGCTCAATGCCACAGTTTTTGGCGGCTTCGAGTGCCACCACGATACTCTTAAAGGAGCCCGCCGCAACTGGTATTTGGGGAGCGGCGGAAATGGATTGCAATGCTGCTGCTGCAGCTACGTGTAGAAACGACACGAGCCTTCTCCGCGCTGACCTCGCCCGACAATCTCACGGGCGTGCGACGTCTGCAATTGGACGTTAGCGGTCATTCGACGCAATCGGCTCCGGAACGTCTCGAATTGGTGGAAAGCGGACGCGCTGCTACTCTTTCAGGTAGCGAACCTTCGCGCCGCCCGGCACGACAGATGCGACACGGGAAGCTAGGTTCTCTCCCTCGGCGTTCAGTCGGGCGATGGCGCCCGAAGTCTCGGTATCTGCAAGCACCGCCTCGCCCATTCTCTCGTTCCACGAGAGCAAATCTGATAGGAGCTCAGGGGGAAGGCTCACGGGCATATCAGGACCGCGTAGTTCATTCTCGGCCCCCAGAGGGCGATCACCGGCGGGGTCGCAGCTCAACACCAAATACATCATGTCGCACTCTTATGGCTTGATAGACCGTTTGGCCACGTCCGCTTGTGGGCGGAAGCGAAATGGCGGGAATTGGTGGTTAGCGGACCGGCCGTTATTGGGTAGGCGGCCAGTGTTAGCAGACATAGCGTTGCGCAGCCGCTTTTCACAAAGGGGCCGTTGATCAGGAATGAGCTCGTCGCGCTATTATCTTGATTCGGGTAGCGGCGCTATCATACCACTATTGACGGTCTTCACGGAATAGTACTGGACCTCACGGTCCCCACGAGACTTAGTGGTTTCGTGTTCATTCAGCATAACCGCTATAACATAGCAGCTCGTTGAGCGGGGGGTTCCGACAATGACGGCTGTTGTGCAACTGTTCTTTGTGACACCGATGCGCGAAAAACCTCGGTCGGCCGCCATTTCAGAAGCCTTGGTTATAAGTTTATCGTATAAAGAGGAATTGTCATGTGGATCCGACATGATATAGGCTCTTATCTGATTATTTGATTGGTAAGAACCGCCGACTTCGCCCTTCGATGGAAGGCCAAACCGTTTTGCGAGTAGGCCCGCAAATTGTGCATTTGCGCTGGTCGATACGAATAAAGATACGACACATAATCCTAGAACATACTTCCGCATCTAAAAGCCCTGAATTAGAATTTATATTCTGGCAATTAGACCTAAGATATCTAGGATTTGTAAAAACTGGACGAAATTGCAGGAACCGAACGGCCGCTTCTGGCGGCAGGGATGGTCCGCTTGAATGTCCATGTTTGGGCGCTTCCCGCCGGTCCGCTTTCCCGCCCGAAAACCGGCCGGTCGGCTTTCGGGTTATCGCGTCGGCTCAGGAGACTCGGAACGGCAAGGCCTGGTAGAAAACTGCCGGTTTGCTTTCGGGTTTGCGGGCAGCGCGCGAGGCCTTAACATAGACGCCCCGTATGCAGCGTTGAGGGTCGAATGGATCGCAGGCGAGCCTCTCGCATCATAACGATCGCATCCGTCGTCGGCTATGTTGCACCATTCGTCATGTCGGTTTTCACAATGCTGGTGACGTTTAACACCAGTTTGTATGTAGCGAAAATAGTCGCGCCCGCGATCTTAATGGCTGACAGATGGCCCGACTACATCATCCCGATAGCAAACGGCTCCCTTTATGCCTGCTTGGCGTGGGCACTCACACTCACTGCTTCGCGCAGAACCCGATAGCGCCTTCGAGAAGGACTTAGTTCTGAACGATCGACTGCTTCTGCGCGGTACGCTGAGGCACCTAATTTTCGAGTGATAGGCGCCAGCCGACCAACCGCTTTGCGTTGCTAAGCTGATGCAAATTATTGATTTTTTCATCAACGAATGTCCGGGATGGGAAGTGGGTCGGCCTTGTGCCGTGGTTTGGCATATGCGCGGGGCTGATCAGCGTGAGAACGCCTTCGAAATTTTAAAAGCCGGCTTCCCACCAAACCCGGACATTCAGGGCCGACACGCATCAGATCTCTGCATCAAGCGATGCTACGATTTCCGCGGCTTCGAGCCTGATGCAGATCTTGTGATTTTGCATCATAAGCGCGAAAATTACCGGTCCTTGCGGAAGGTTCCACGAAGATATGCTAGGATTGGCGTTAGTATCTCGGTCGTGCTGGTGGGGCTGGCGGGGCGGACGGCACTGGGTCACAAGCGGGGCCACCTAAGCATTGACCGGCCTCGTTAAAGAAATTGCTGCCTGGTCTGTCGCCAATGCCTCCCTGCCGAACGGTTGCCGGAACAATGAAGTTGACCATGTAACCACCACCGAATTGAGATAGCGTTGAAACAGGAATTTTTTTCAGAAGCACGAACACGGGCATATCAGCAAAAACACTATATGGTAACATATTGTATATAGCACGAAGCTTTGCAACTTCATAAGTTGTTGCTTTTCTTACCTGACCTGTACGAACTAGGCGAGCTAATGCTGGGCTAATTGGTTCACCGTAGTCAAAATTCCAGCTATCCGCTCGTGGGTCTACCTGAATTAGTTTACCCTCAGCAAAGGCATTAGAACAGGCGGTAGCGGCAAGTGCAAAAATCCAGCCAATGCGCATGTTTAACCTCAAAAAGTGGGAGCGAAACGGCCAAGGCGAACTGGCAAGCGATAATGCTACGGCGTTATTGGTAAAAATTAGTTACGTTTGGAGACGGCATAGCGTCGTTCGGGGCACATTCGACAACGGCGACCCCGACAGCATTTTGATGCAAAACTTTTGATTTTTGCATCACGAACGACCGGGTCTGGTGGAAAGCGGACGGTACGCTTAGCGGCACCGAGGCGCCATTGCTGTCGCTCACCCATAGCTAGTGAAGTTGACCCCTACGACGATACTGGTGAGCAGCGACACGCCAGCCAAGCCCATAATCATGAAGACGCGGCGATCCCAGCTTCGGTTCAACAGCACCGCTATCGCGATCGGCGGTAGGAAAATACCAATGGCGTTCGCCATTCCCCTGTAACCAACAGCGTCAGTCGCCAAGACGAAGGCAGCTGCGACCACTGCGGTAGCAATGACCTGAAACAAATAAGGATGCCGTCTCGGCAAGGCTGGTGCATTCATCAAATACATCCTGCGCGGCATCGATCACGTCTGCAATGGAGAACTCTCAATACAGTTACAAGCATCTGAGATTGGTCGTAAGCGAAATGGCCGGAAGGGAAGGTTAGCGGACACGCCTATTCAGCAGACAGAACCTCTTTTAGCCAGACCAGGGTGCCTAGGGCATCGGTTCGGGCCTCCACTACGGTATCGAACAGACCGGAAAAGCGCGTCGGACTCCAGTACTCCATGATGCCCGCGTCAAACTCGCTAAGGTCTTCAGTAAAGAAGGTATCTTCGTCGTAAGTTACGAAGCCGTCCGAGCGTTGAAGCAGATGCCAACGCTTTTTGCCGTCTGTGCTGACTGCTGTTTGAATTATGACTGGCTCAGCATCCATCTCAGCCTTCTGCCACTCGCGGCGAATGTCCGCAATTGGACGCTTTCGGTCATTGGGCGCGATCAGCGTCGGAATGGCTGAATGTGGTGGAAAACGGACGTATAGCGCAACGATGAGAACCGCTGGTGCCTCTTGCTCACCCCTCAGCGTGGCACGTCACTAACGATCCGCTTGTCTCCGTTGGCTGCTGTGCCTTTTGGCATGTCATGGACGACGAGCTTGTCTCCGTTGGGTGCCGTGCCTTGTGGCATGTCGTGGACGACGAGCTTGTCTCCGTTAGGTGCTGTGGCCGAGGCTTGTGCCTGCATCGGCAGTGCTGCCAGTAACAGCATGATCATGCT
>NZ_JPDP02000028.1:0-1384 GCF_000732685.2 Sphingomonas sp. STIS6.2 | reverse complement strand
TCGAGCCTGCGGGTTAAAACGTATGGCTCGCCCCGTCGGCAAGCGGTTTGTGTCTGATGTTCTGAGCAGTCTGCGAAAACGTATCCGGCCTTTCGACGCGAGGTCGTTGGCCAAGATGGAGATCCGCGCGTCCTGGTCCTCATAAAGGGGCCGGCATCGAGTGCCATTTTAAGCCATAGGGTTCCAGGTCACCGGTCGACTGTCAGGCCATCTTTCACTTACCTCCCGCAGACATCATCCAGCCGGTGCAAGGTGCATCGGCTGATCTCGTTCAAGCCGCTTGTGCGGCTGGATCGTAAGTACGCTCATGACGCAGCAGCGCCCAGACGATGCGCGCCATCTTGGCCGCTAGCGCCACCACGACGGTGTTGTGATGGGAACGTGACAAAAGGCCGCGCAGCCAGGCTCCAAGTCGTGTGTCGCTCTTGCTCATCGTCGGTAGCGCTGCCCGGGCACCCTGGATCAGGTTTTTTCGCAGATAGCGGCTTCCGCGCTTGGTGATGCCGAGCAATCGCGGTTTACCCCCGGTCGTTGCTTGACGCGGCACGAGCCCAAGCCAGGCGGCAAGATCCCTGCCCCGTCCGAATGTTCGAGCGTCGCCAACTGCAGCTACCAGCGCCGTCGCGTTCAGCGCGCCGATACCAGGAATCGTCAGGAGACGCCGCGTTCGCTCATCCGAGCGGGCAGCCTCGGTAAACTCGGCATTGAGTTCTGCGATTCGGTCATCAAGGGCAATCCAGCGCAGACGCATATCACTGACGAGCCGGTGGATACGAGAGCCCAGCACTGGCTCGTCACCATCGAGCATCTCACCCAGCCGGACGGCAAGCTTTGCGCGTCCTTGCGGGACTATGTAGCCGCGCTCCAGAAGAAGACTCCTGATCTGGTTCATCAACGAGGTGCGATCACCGACAAGCTGGTCACGGATGCGATGCAGCGTTTGCATGTCGAGTTGTTCCTCGGTTTTCAACTCGACGAACCGCATGGTCGGCCGTGTTGCCGCTTCCGCGATCGCCTCAGCGTCGCGGTCGTCGTTCTTCTGCGCCTTAACGTATGGACGGACATATTCCGGCGACATCAACCGAACGGCATGGCCTTGTCGTGCCAGCGCCCGTCCCATGTGATGAGCTCCGCAGCAGGCCTCCATCGCCACGACGCAAGCCGGCAGACCTGCGGCGTATGTGATGACCGTGTCGCGGCGCATCCGTCGGCGGACGACGACCTTGCCGGTCGCATCCAGCCCAACCACGCTGCAACTGTTCTTGCCTAGATCAATTCCCAGAACCGATACGTCCATGACCTTCGCTCCTTCCTCAAACGACCTGCTGTCGTAGGATGACAACGATTCGGATAAGGGGCGAGCCATCCATAAAGGGGGCCTTGG
>NZ_JPDP02000027.1:0-21763 GCF_000732685.2 Sphingomonas sp. STIS6.2 | reverse complement strand
ACGCCAGCGCGCAAGCGGGTGACGAAAGGGATCGGGGCACGGGCGATCCCGCCGTCGCCAGTCTTTCGGTCCAGCAGATCGCCGATGCCGGCATCGAGGTGACCCGGCCGACGGTGGGGGGCGTGGCCGGCGCCATCGAGTTGCCAGCGACGATCGAGGGCGATCCGCAGGGCGTGCAGGTCGTATCCGCTACGATCGGCGGCCGCCTGGTCTCGCTCACGCGGAATCTCGGCCAGTCGATCGGGCGCGGCCAGACGCTGGCGATCATCGAGAGCCGCGAGGCGGCATCGCTCAACGCCGCGGTCGAGGCCGCGGTTGCGCGGTCTGCGCTCGCCCGGTCTAGCCTGCGCCGCGAAGAGCAACTTTTCGCCGAGCGCGTATCGCCCGAGCAGGATCTCGTCGCGGCCCGAACCGCCGCGACCGAGGCCAGTATCGCGCTGCGTCTCGCGCGGCAGCAGCTGGCTGCCACCGGCGGTGGCGGCGGCGCGCTCAACCGCATCGCGGTGCGCTCGCCCCTTGCCGGTCAGGTGATCGCCCGGTCCGCTACGATCGGC
The DNA here is from genome assembly GCF_000732685.2 of Sphingomonas sp. STIS6.2. NCBI lineage: Bacteria > Pseudomonadati > Pseudomonadota > Alphaproteobacteria > Sphingomonadales > Sphingomonadaceae > Sphingomonas > Sphingomonas sp. STIS6.2. Next base: position 21,209 of record NZ_JPDP02000027.1, on the reverse strand, counting down.
CAGCAGATCGCGGCCGACGCCGAGCTGTTCCGCGTTGCCAACCTCGGCACGGTGTCGGTGACGATGTCGCTCGTCCCCGCGGACGCGGGACGCGTAAAGCCCGGCGCGCGCGTCGAGGTGACATCCGCGGGACGCCGCCAGGACGGCTGCGTCACCTTCGTCTCGCCGATCCTCGACGAAACCACGCGCCTGGTCCCGGTGATCGCGATGATCGACAATGCGGGCGGCACATGGCGCGTCGGCGAGACTGTCGGCGTCTCGGTCCTGCTTCCGGCCAGCGGCGACCGCAGCGTCGCCGTGCCCTCAGCCGCCGTGCAGATGATCGGCGACCGGCCGCACGTGTTCGTCCGCACCGCCTCCGGGTTCAAGGCCACGCCGGTGACGCTCGGCCGCACGAATGGCGGCGCCGTCACCGTCACCGCCGGCCTGACCGGCGAGGAGCGTATCGCCTCCACCAACTCGTTCACGCTCAAGGCCGAAATCGGCAAAAGCGCCGCGAAGGACGAGGACTAGACCATGCTCGCCCGTATCGTAACGCTCGCCGTCGAGAAGCGCTGGCTCGTCTTGCTGCTGACGCTGACCGCGGCGCTCGCCGGGGTCTTCGCGATCCAGCGGCTGCCGATCGACGCCGTTCCCGACATCACCAACAACCAGGTGCAGATCAACGTCGTCGCGCCCGCGCTCTCGCCCGACCAGATCGAGAAGCAGGTCGCGTTCACGGTCGAGACCGCGCTCGCCGGCATCCCCGGGCTTAAATACAGCCGCTCGCTCAGCCGGAACGGCTTTGCGCAGGTCACCGCCGTCTTCAACGAGAAGACCGACATCTATTTCGCACGGGCACAGGTCGCGGAACGGCTGCGGACCGCCGAAAAGAACCTGCCCGACGGCGTGACGCCCGAGATGGGACCGATCGCCACCGGGCTCGGCGACATCTTCATGTGGACCGTCGAGTACCGCGAACTCGATCAGGTAAATCACCGCAATGGCGAGCCCGGCCTGCAGAAGGACGGCAGCTATATCACGCCCGAGGGCGACCATCTCGTCACCGAACCCGACAAAGCGACGTATCTGCGTACCGTACAGGACTGGATCGTCACGCCCCAGCTCAAGAGCACGGCGGGTCTAGCCGGAGTCGACAGCCTCGGCGGGTACACCAAGCAATATCTCGTCGTCCCCGACATCCAGCGGATGGCAGCGATGAAGATCACGCTGCAGGACCTCGCCACCGCGCTCGAGCGCAATAACACGAGCGCCGGCGCAGGGATCGTCGACCGCAACGGCGAAGGTCTCGCCGTCCGCGCCGACGGCCGCGTCCGTAACGCCGATGAACTCACGCGAACCGTCATCGCCACACGCGAAAGCGTGCCGATCCTGCTCAACCAGATCGCCACCGTCCGCACCGGCCAGGCGCTGCGCATGGGATCGGCATCCGAAAACGGCCACGAGGTCGTCGTCGGCACCGCTGTCATGCGGATCGGCGAGAACAGCCGCACCGTCTCGACCGGTGTGGGCACGCGGCTGGAGGAGATTGGTCGGGCGCTCCCCGTCGACGTCGTGGTCAAGCCGGTGCTCAATCGCACCGAACTCGTCAACTCGACCATCGCGACCGTCGCCCGCAATCTTGCCGAAGGGGCGGTGCTGGTCATCGTCGTGCTGTTCGTGCTGCTCGGCAATTTCCGCGCGGCGGTGATCGCGGCGCTGGTGATACCGGTCACCATGCTGCTCACCAGCATCGGCATGCTGAAGGCGGGCGTGTCCGCGAACCTGATGAGCCTTGGCGCGCTCGACTTCGGCCTGATCGTCGACGGCGCCGTCATCATTGTCGAGAACGCCCTGCGTCGCCTGGGCGAGGCGCAGCATGGCCGGGATGGACCGCTATCGCTTCGGGACAGGCTGGATCTGGTCGCCGCATCGGCGCGCGAGATGATCCGGCCATCGGTCTATGGCCAGGCCATCATCATCCTCGTCTACGCCCCACTGCTGACGTTCACCGGCGTCGAGGGCAAGATGTTCGAACCGATGGCGCTGACCGTCATCATCGCGCTCGTCTTCGCCTTCGTCCTGTCGATGACGTTCGTGCCCGCGGCCATCGCAATCTGGCTGAGCAGACCGGTCGACGAGACGGAGAGCCGCATCGTCGCCTGGCTGCGTCGCCGTTACGAGCCGGGGCTCGGCAAGGCGATGAACCGCCCGGGCATGACGCTCGGGATCGCGGTCGGCGCACTCGCGATCGCCGGCGTCGCCTTCACCACGCTCGGCCAGGAGTTCCTGCCGCAACTCGACGAGGGCAACATCCTCGTACAGGCGGTCCGCATTCCAGGCACTTCCGTCGACCAGAGCCAGGCGATGCAGTTCCAGGTCGAGAAGATGCTCGCACGCCAGCCCGAGGTCCGTTTCGCCTTCTCGCGCACCGGGACGTCCGAGATCGCGAGCGATCCGATGCCGCCCAACGCCACCGATACCTTCGTCATTCTGAAGCCCAGGGCCCAATGGCCCGACCCGGGCCTCGCCAAGGCAGAGCTCGTTCACCGGATCGAGAGGCGGCTCTCGACGCTCCCCGGCAATGCGTACGAGATAACCCAGCCGATCCAGATGCGCTTCAACGAGCTGATTGCCGGCGTACGCGGCGACATCGCGGTCAAGATCTATGGCGACGACTTCGGCGGCATGAACGCCGCGGCCGACCGTACCGCCAAGGCCCTGCGCGGCACGCGCGGAGCGGTCGACGTGCGCGTCGAACAGACGGAGGGACTGCCGATGCTCGACATCCGTCCGAACCGCATGGCGATGTCGCGGATCGGCGTCACTGCCGGCGACGTGCAGGATACGGTGGCGGCGGCGATCGGCGGGCGCGAGGCCGGCCTGATCTTCGAGGGCGACCGCCGCTTCCCTGTCGTGATCCGCCTGTCCGAGGCGTCCCGCTCCGACCTGTCGCAAGTGGCGCAGGTGCCGGTGCCGACGTCAGGGGGCGGCTTTGTCCCGCTGTCGACCGTCGCCGACATCGCGGTCGTGGACGGCCCCAACCAGATCAGCCGCGAGAACGGAAAGCGACGCGTGGTCGTCCAGGCGAACGTCCGCGACCGCGACGTCGCCGGCGTTGTAGCTGACGCGCGCGCCGCCATCGACGCGCAGGTGAAGATGCCGCCTGGCACCTATGTCGAATGGGGTGGCCAGTTCGAGAACCTGGCCTCGGCACGCGATCGGCTGCTGCTCGTCGTCCCCGTCTGCTTCGTGGTGATCATGCTGCTGCTCTACGGCGGGCTCGGCTCGGTCCGCGACGCGGTGATCGTCTTCACCGGCGTGCCGCTCGCGCTGGTCGGCGGCGTGCTCGCGCTCGTGCTGCGGGGTATGCCGTTCTCGGTCTCGGCCGCGGTCGGCTTCATCGCGCTGTCGGGGATCGCCGTGCTCAACGGTCTGGTCATGGTGTCGTCGATCCACGATCTGATGGCCCGTGGCATGGACAGGGTCCGGGCCGCGCACGACGGCGCGCTCGCCCGATTGCGCGCCGTGGCGATGACCGCGCTGGTCGCCAGCCTCGGCTTCGTGCCGATGGCGCTCGGCCATGGCGCCGGCGCCGAAGTGCAGAAACCGCTGGCGACGGTCGTCATCGGTGGCTTGATCTCGGCTACGCTGCTGACGCTCTTCGTCCTGCCGACGCTCTACGCACGGTTCGGCGGCTGGAGCGCGTCGGAAAGTACAACCTCTGGGGACGAGCTTGATCGAGGGGAGGCGTGATAGGAGAAGACTGCTACACCCAAAGGCAGCCATCGACGCACCCTTCCCCGCTTCCCAACTTCGGACCCTCATTCCTCCGCCCGCGATTTTATCTGCTGACAGGTGCAACCGCTGCCCAATTAGACATTCCAAGTCACAACTTGGAGGGGGAAACCGCGAGTACCCCTGATACCACCGACTGTGTATCGGGGATCATGGAACTGACCTCATCCCCTCCAGCACTCAGGTCCGAAGCGGCCGACAGCCTGTCAATTTGGAGTAGCTGAATGGCAGACGGCGTAAGACAAGGGCGTGGCGGCATACCCGTCCGTCTGACCACCTGGCGCGAGCGACTAGGCGCGTTGCGGAATTTGCCACCCTTCCTCGCCATGGTGTGGGGTAGCAGCAGGGCTCTTACCGCCACGACGGTCGCCGTGCGGCTGGTGCGAGCGCTTCTGCCCGTCGCGACGCTATTCGTCGGCAAGCTCATCATCGACGAGGTCGTGCACCTTACCCATTTAGCTGCCCGTCCGGCTGGCCTCACGGGATGGCTGGGCTCTGGCCTGCTCGATCGGCTGGAGGCACTGCTACTGGCCGAATTCGCCTTGGCGGTCGCATCCGACCTCCTTGGTCGGATCGTATCGCTCGTCGACGGGCTCCTATCCGATCGGGTCAGCAATGACGCAAGCGTTAGGTTGATGGAGCACGCTGCAACCCTGGATCTCGCCGATTTCGAAGACGCGGCCTTCCAGGATCGCATGGACCGCGCGCGCATGCAGGCCAGCGGCCGCATGTCGCTGATGGGGCAGCTATTCGGCCAGGCCCAGGACATCATTACGGTCGTGACCTTCGCCGCGGGCCTGGTCGTTTACGCCCCGTGGCTGATCGTGTTGCTCGCTGTCGCTCTGGTGCCCTCATTCCTCGGCGAAGCGCATTTTAATGCACTCAGCTACGCGCTCAGCTACATGCGCACGCCCCAGCGGCGCGAGCTCGATTACGTGCGTCAGGTCGCCGCCAGCGCGGACACCGCCAAAGAGGTCAAGATCTTCGGCCTCAGCCCGTTTCTGATCGACCGCTATCGTACCATCTCACGCGACACGTACAGCGCGAGCCGACGGCTGGCGCTGCGCCGGGCAATTTGGGGCTCGGGGTTCGCGGCTCTTGGCACGATCGCCTATTATGCCGCCTACGCCTACATCGCCTGGCGCGCGGTAACCGGGTCGATCTCCATCGGCGACCTCACCTTCCTCGCGGCCTCGTTCCTGCGACTCCGCGGACTGCTGGAAGGATTGCTTACCGGCTTTTCCTCCACCGCCGGCCAGGCCTTGTACATCGACGACCTGTTCTCCTTCTTTCGGGCCGAGCCCGGCATCCGCTCACCGGAGGGAGCGCTGCCATTCCCCGATCCCGTCTGCCAAGGCTTTGTCTTCGAGGATGTAGGCTTTCGCTATCCGGGCGCCGAACGATGGGCGGTGCGGCACCTGTCCTTCGCGCTGGGACCTGGCGAGGTGGTCGCACTGGTCGGCGAGAACGGCGCAGGCAAGACCACGCTCGTGAAACTGCTGGCCCGACTGTACGATCCGGCAGAGGGCCGTGTACTGCTCGATGGACGCGACCTGCGCGAATATGATCTCGACGGTCTGCGCGCCGCAATCGGCGTAATCTTTCAGGACTTCGTGCGCTACAACCTACCTGCCGCAGACAACATCGCGGTAGGTCGTATCGAGGCGCGCGGTGATCGCGAGCGGATCGAGGCGGCAGCGTCCGCTGCGCTCGCCGACGGCGTTGTTGCCAAACTGCCCGATGGTTACGACCAGATGATCGGCAAGCGGTTCCGGAACGGCGTCGACCTGTCTGGTGGCGAATGGCAGAAGATGGCGATCGCTCGCGCCTACATGCGCGATGCCCAGGTGTTGATCCTCGACGAACCTACCGCAGCGCTGGACGCGCGCGCCGAGTACGAGGTGTTTCAGCGCTTCCGGGAATTAAGCGCGGGACGCTCGGCGGTGCTGATCTCGCACCGCTTCTCAAGCGTTCGCATGGCGGCCCGCATCTTGGTCCTCAGCGACGGCAAGGTGGAGGCATCAGGTACCCATGACGACTTGCTTGCTGCCGGGGGCCGTTATGCCGAACTGTTCGAGCTTCAGGCTGCGGGCTATCGATGATCCGCGGTGACCCCAAAAATGCCGCACAAACCGGTATAAACGATTTTGGTAAGGGGGCGGTCATTCATGTGGTCCCGCGTCCCTGGTAAACCATCTGACAAATCGCGTCGCATGCGCTGCCTGAGGAAGGCACCGAATGCCAATAGCAGCTTGACCAGCTGGAGTGCGCGGTCGACGCAGTCTGAATGACGGATCCGAAGGCAGCCACCCTTTCCCTGCTCGAGCGCCGCGCACCGGGGGCGACGATATGCCCAAGCGAAGTTGCCCGTTCAATTGCACAGCATTGGCGCAGCGCAATGCCTGCAGTTCACGAAGCTATAGACGAGCTAGTCAGCGACGGGCTGGTACAGCTTAGCTGGAAGGGACAGCCTCTTGCAAAGCGATCAGGACCGTACAGGATCCACAATCTTGGCAGCGATTGAAGCTGGGGCTTAGCTTGCGTGCTTTGCCCATGCCAGTATCAGACGTCCGCTCAATAACGTGATATTCAAAGCTGCGGCTGCGGCGACTCATACCCGGACGTTCACGCCGGTTTCATCGCTCCCCAGCTTCAACCATTCGTTCATCTTCCCAGCGCCGTGACGTTGCAGGTATAGCGACGGCACCCCAGCTTCCCCAGGAATGATTGTGTTCGGCTTCCTCAGTCGATCCGCAGTTCGTTGCTCAGGACAGCAAGCGCTGCGTCGATTTTCAGGCTTAGCTGTCCGAGTTTGGGCCAGACAAGGTGCAACGGCAGCCCCTCAGTGGCCTGATCCGGAAGCACCTGCACCAGCTGACCGCTTTGCAGTTCGTCCGTGACAAGCCAGGTCGCCAGCTGCGCAGCACCAAATCCAGCCTTGACCGCTTCTACCTGGGCTTCGGCGCTGCCCAGCACCATTCGGGCGGGCGCCGCGCGTAGCTCGGTACCTCCCGGTCCGGCAAACTTCCACGGCGAGATGCTGCCATCGGACCGTCCATAGGGAATGCCGGGGAGCAGCATCAGCCGCTCGATGTCGGTGGGCATGCCATGGCGGTCGACAAAGGCAGGCGCAGCGCAGAAGATGATGCGTTCGGTGCCGATGTGACGACTGGCCAACCCATCTGCCAGGATCTGGCTGGCTCCGATCCGGACCGCCACGTCGACACCTTCCTCAATGATATCGATCTTGCGATCAGTGAAGGTCAGATGCGGGCGCAGGCCGGGATGCGCCTCAAGGAAGCGCAGCAGGATCGGCATGACGCGGCGCCGTCCGAAGGTAACGGGCATATCGACTTTGATCCGCCCGACCGGCTCGGAGCCATGCGCCGCCAGAACCGTCTCCGCATCCGCCAGATCGCCGAGCACCCGCACACAGGTGGTGTAGAATGCAGCACCTGTGTCGGTCAGCCTCAGCGACCGCGTGGTTCGCTCGAACAGGCGGCAGTTCAGCCTTTCTTCGAGCCGAGCCACGCTCTTGCTGATGGCGGACACGGTGAAGTTCAGACGCTTCGCAGCCGCCGTGAAGCTGCCGAGGTCGGCGGCGGCCACGAACGCGTCGATGCCTTTCAGACGTTCCGATGGAAGCATCAGCCGGTTCCAATATTGTGGACTCGGAGGAAAGAGTCTTGTGAATTAATGCCGCAAGCATTGCCGGTACGTCAACGCCAAATGGATAGCCTGTATCGGAGGTTCCCTTGTCCACTATCGCACAATCAGTACCCGGCGCCGCGCAAGCCACGAAGCCGGGTGGCGGACTCGCCGTTCTGCTGCTTGCCATCTCGGCGTTCATTATCGTCACGACCGAATTCATCATTGTCGGTCTGCTGCCTTCCCTCGCACGCGACCTTGAGGTGTCGGTCGCCACCGCCGGCTGGCTGGTCACACTGTTCGCGTTTACCGTCATGCTGTTCGGCCCCGTGCTCACCGGGCTTGTCTCGCACTTCGACCGCAAGCGCCTGTTCATTATCCTGCTGCTGGTCTTTGCGGGCGCGAACGCTCTGGCGGCCGCTGCACCAAACATCTGGGTTCTGGCACTGGCACGCTTCATCCCGGCAGTCGCCTTGCCGGTCTTCTGGGGCACGGCCAGCGAGACTGCCGGCGAGCTGGCCGGACCCGAGCGTTCGGCCAAGGCTGTTGCCAACGTCTACATGGGCATCGCTGGTGCGATGGTCTTCGGCATCCCGCTCGGCACGCTGGTCGGCGATGCCTTTGGTTGGCGCGGTACCTTCTGGATTCTTGCGAGCCTGTCGCTGGCGATGGCGGGGCTGCTCGCAATGGTCATGCCCAAGGTTGCGAAGCCCGGACGCGTGCAGCTTGGCGAACAGCTTCGCATCCTGCGCAAGCCCGTGTTCCTTGCGAACCTCGCGCTGTCGGTGCTCGTATTCACCGCCATGTTCACGGCGTATACCTATCTAGCGGATCTGCTTGAAAAGGTGGCGGGCATCCCGTCGGGCGCGGTGGGCTGGTGGCTGATGGGCTTCGGTGTGGTCGGCCTTGGCGGCAATTGGCTGGGTGGGCACCTGGTCGGCCGCAGCCCGCTACAGGCCACTTTCATCGGTGTCGCGGTGCTGGCGGTCGGCATGGTGGCAACGGTACCGGCCGCAGGCAATCACGTCTGGCTGGGGCTTGCACTTGCGGTATGGGGGCTGGGCAACACCGCGCTCTATCCGATCTGTCAGGTGCGGGTAATGAAGGCGGCGGACAAGGCTCAGGCGCTTGCCGGTACGCTCAACGTGTCGATGGCGAATGCCGGCATCGGGCTCGGTGCCATCATTGGCGGGGCCGCGATCAGCAATCTTGGCATCGGCAGCATCGGCTACATCGCCGCTGCCATCGCCGTTCTCGCCATGATCTTCGTGCCCGTCGTGGCGCGTCTCGGCCAGCGGAGCGCGCAGGCGTGAAGCCTTGCCAAGCCCCTTCGTCGGTGACGCCGATTGCCGGTCCGCCCCCTCTTGCTTCGGTACAGGAACATCCGGGCTATGCCCGGGTATTCCAGGCGGATCGCCTGACATTCGGACTCATCGCGCCGTTGGAGGGATATCCCGACGCGCCGTGGCCGACGTTGGAGCGCCATCTCGAGGCCGCGCGTCAGGTGGACGCCACCGACATGACGGCGATCTGGTTGCGCGACGTGCCCTTCTACGACCCAAGCTTCGGCGATACCGGCCAAGTCGCCGACCCAATGGTCTATGCCGGATGGCTGGCAGCACAGACCCGGCGGATCGCGATCGGGACCGCAGGCATCATCTCGCCGCTGCGCGAGCCGCTGATCGTCGCAAAGCAGGCGGTCAGCCTCGACCGGCTGACCGGTGGCCGCTTCATCCTCGGCCTTGCCACCGGTGATCGACCGTCAGAGTTCGCGGCATTCGGCAGCGATATCGGCAATCGGGTGGAACGGTATCGTGATGCGCTGGCCGTGATCCGAGCGGCGACCGAACAGTCGTTCCCGCGGCACCAGTCCCAATTCTACGGAACCCTGGATGGGACGCTCGACATGCTGCCCAAACCCGTCTCTCCTCGGCTCCCCGTCCTTGCGATCGGGCGCGCCGGTCAGGACTTCGACTGGCTAGGCCGGAACACCGACGGCTGGATCTGGCATCTCAGCAATCCGAATCGGCTTGCTGCGGTCATCGCCGATTGGCGCAGCGGTGGAGATGGAAGCTTCCGTCCTTACGGCTACGGCACGATGTTCGACCTGAGTACTGATCCGGACGCACCGCTGCAGATTGGCGGGGCAGGCATGCGGGGTGGGCGCAAGGCGCTCGTCCAGCATTGGCTGCGTCAGCGGGACGAGGGCGTAAACCACGTCGCGCTCAACCTGAAGCCGCTGCGGCGGCCGTTCAGCGAGGCGATCGACGAGCTGGCAGACCATGTGCTGCCAGTTTTCAGCGTCTGATTTTCGAGGCGGGCAGACGGTTCTGCCGCTCAACCGTTCCCGACACAGCGTTCCAGACCCTATCACGATCGGATACCAATCATGCCAACCGACTTCGACCGCGCCGACAACCAGCATCGCCCCCCGTTGGGAGAGACCCACACGCCGACGACCAAACCGCTGATCGTTACCCCGACCTTCGTCAGTCGCGTCGACGACACGGCGCGCGGTGATCGGCCGCAGGATTCAGGCTCGGCCAAGAGCCGGCACGGGCATGAGGTGCATCTGCCCAACTGGCGTCCGGGCGCGCTTGCGATCGTGGGCGATCCCAACCTCGCCTTCGAGCATTGGGACGAATATTGGCGCAAGGTTCACGGCCCCAAGTTCGCCTGGGACGAACCGGGCAGCTCGTCGGAATTGGTGGTGCGCTACGATCAGCTTCACCGGATTGCATCCGGGCCGTCCTCGGGCTTCCCGCTGCCCTATCGCGCGATGATCGATGAGGACGGGCGGCTGCCCTTTGATCCTTGGAAGCGCGTCCCCGAGTTCAAGCGTCCACGCTGGGACGGCCTTGCGTACATCGCCTATGCGCAGGAGGCGGATATCGAGCGCACCCTGGGGCAGGACAAGTTCAGCAAGCGGATCATTGCCGACGAGCAGACCGCCTTTCGCATGGTGACGCGGGAGGTCACGGAAGAATATATCCTGATCCCCAGCGAACGGCATCGCGACGCCATCAGCCTGGTGAAGATCCACATGCGACGACCCGAGATGTCGCGCGAGGAGTTCCGGGAGCGGATGCTGCGCGAGCATGCGCCGCTCGTTCTCGCCCAGCCCTTCACAGGGAAATTCGTACGCCGCTATGCCCAGCTTCACAACATCGGTTCGACGCAGAAGGACCCTGAGGGCAGCAAGATCGACGCCGCATCGGTGCTGGCGTTCGGATCAATGAACGACGTCGAGGATTATCTCCTCAGCGACGATCATGCCGCAATCCAGGCATCCGAAAACGCGCTGGCAGGGGATGGCTCGGAATGGTGGACTGCGATCAACTACAGCATCATCAACCGCCTCGCGCCTGAAGTTGCAACAGCAATCTAGCCGCGAGGCATCATCACAGGAGGATACCATGCGAACATATCAGGCAGCGGTCGTGGGCGGACTTTTCGCCGGATTGGTGACGACGGCGGTAATGGTTGCAGGCCGCAAGAGCGGCGTGCTGACGAAGACGCTTGATCGCGATGCAGTCGACTGGATCGACGACGTCACCGGCTCTCGCGAGGTCATCGGAGATACCGGCACCAGCCTTGTCGAGTTCGGTAATCATCTCGGTGCGTCCGCGGCGTTCGCCCTGGCAGTACCGACGCTTCGCCGCGCCGCGCCGACGCTTTCGCCGGTGGCGATCGGCGCGGCGTATGGAACGGCGCTTTATGCCGTGAACATTGCCGGGATCGCACCCTTGCTCGGCATCACGGAGGGCGAGATCCAGGCCGGTCCGCGCAAGGCGCTCGAGCGTTGGGCCGTCCATGTCATCCAGGCTGTCATCACCACCGTGGTCGCCGATCGGCTGACCAGCGAACATTCGTCTTGAAACGCTAAATTGTTGGCGATGCGTTGGTCAGGACTCAATCGTGCCGACCTGTGGCAAATCCCTTAAGGGCATTCTAGCGCGAGAGAAGGATGCGACGGGAATTGTCGACCGACGAATGAGCAACGGGATTGCGGCACTGCAACTTTTCGCAGACGGCGGGGCAAGCTGATTAATTCAGCGGCACTACCGTTTTTGGGATGTCGCTAACGGAGGCGCTTCAAGCGTCCAAGTGTGGGCGTGTTCGGCCGCGTTGCCTACGGCGGGCTAGACCCATTCCCGGTAATTCAGACTGGACTCGCTCCGCTCCAGAATCGGCCGTTTGTTCAGGTCTATTCGGAAGTTCAAATCAGGTAGCCAGCCACGGCCCGGTCTCCGTGACTGGCTTCCCTGCCGACCTGATCAGGCGGCGATCTCCTCAATTTTTTGAGCAGCGCTCGCCATCGCGGCTTGATCCTGCTCCGGTCCGTAAGCGATGCCCTCCGCTCGGATCACCTTAACGTCCAAGATGCCAAGAAAGCTGAAGATCGCCTTGAGGTAGGTCGACAGATGATCGTACGCGGCGAACGGTCCTTGCGAGTAAATTCCGCCCGACGAGAGGACGAGATAGACCTTGCCGCTGAGCAAGCCGCGTGGTCCCTCGGCCGTGTAGCTGAAAGTCTGCCCGGCGATTGCCACATGGTCGACCCAGGCCTTCAACGTCGAGGGCACCGTGAAGTTGTACATGGGCGAGCCGACCACTACCACGTCCGCCGCCTTGAGCTCGTCAACCAAAGCCTTGGATCGGCTCATCGTCTCGGCCAGCTTGGTGTCGCCGGTGTTCTCAGCCGCCCAGGCATGCCGGATTGTCATGTCCACGTGCGGAAGCTGGTTGGCGACGAGATCGCGGTATGCGATTGTCGAACCGGGATTGGCCGTTTTGAGCCGCTCAACGAGTTCCCTTGAGAGGCGGCGTGTATGCGAGGCAGCGCTGTCGCTCGCACTGGCATCGATGTGCAGGATGTTCATAGGATCAGCTCCGGTCTGGAAAAGTGACCTAGACCAGCTATGTGACCTGACGCACCCCGCCAAGAAGGCATTTCCACAGGACCTAGTCACATGGAGCTGACCACCCCCAAGCCCGTCCACGTCGAATGCAAACGGTTCAGCGGTGTTCTCAGCCTGATCGGCAACAAATGGACCGTAATGATTGTAATGACGCTCACAGAGCGGCCGCGGCGCTTCAACGACATCAAGCGTACCATCGGCGGCATTAGCCAACAGATGCTCGCTCGAACGCTGCGTGCGCTTGAACGCGATGGTATGGTGGCCCGCACCGTCTACCCAACCGTGCCGCCTCAAGTGGAGTACGCCCTCACGGCTCTTGGCTGCTCGTTGGCTGATCCGATCCGCGAACTCGGATACTGGGCCGGCGCACACATCGCGGAAATCGAAGGCAACCGGTCGGCGTTTGACGAGGCGAGAGACAGCCAATAGCCCGCCAAATTCGCAAGCACCGAGCCTCGACAGCATTACCACGCGCGGCAAGACGACCCATAATCCGGCACTTAAACGGGCTCTGGCGCTTCCCAAATTCCGCCGTTTATTCAGTCTCCAGATTTTTAAGCCTTACCATCTCACAGCCGACGCTATTCGGTAAGCTGCACCGCATCGCTGGCCGTCGCGTACCTCGTAGATCGATATCTCGAAGCTAGGAAATAGAATGACGGAGCTAAGCTTCGGTAGATCGCTTCGCAAATGCTCTCGCCGGTCATCCGATGAAAGACAATTCAGTAACTAATGTCTTCAGAAATCAGTTCGACAAGCTTAAGTTTCGTTTGATTGGCAGCCCGGAAGCGGAAGCCGAACAGGCGGTGGAACGCCAGCGCAAGCTGGCTGAGGTCCTTGCGCGGCCGCAACAAGAGAAGTTTAGGTGCGAAGTCTTCGCCCTGTGGGGCGCGCGCTGCTTGATCAAGAAGTGCGAGACTTTGCCTGCTCTGGAAGCTACGTATCCGGAAGAGCGGGAAAGGCCAAGGTCTTGCTGCAACGCTTCGCAAGCGAAACCTTTGTTTGGTGGTTTAATGAACACGTGGTTGGGCGGCGAGCTCGCTACCCCAAAGACGCTAAGACCGATAATCGGTCATTTTTGCATGGGCTTGGGCTTAATAAGTTCTGCCATTCATTCATGAAGATGAACGGCAGAGCTCGGGAGCCAGTCCGCTGCTTAACCTCAGTCGAACTTAAAGCGCACACCAAGCGCAAAGGTTCGGTCGATCAGCAGCGTGCTGGAGTTGAACTGCTCAGGGTTACCAACATTGCCGAACTTGTAATAGCTCTGCTGCTTTGCCTTGGTTAAATTCACAGCGTCGAAGGTCAAGCCAATATCGTTATTCACATTCAAGGTGAGCTGGAAGTCCAGGCTTTTTTCCGGCGCGCGCCAGAAGCCGATCGGGTTGGCAAACGCCCGGGCTTCGTTACTCTGCAAGAACCCTTTGCGCCAGACGTACGATAGACGCGCACCAATCGGACCGTTGTCGTAGGCCAGCGTCGCATTGTACGACAGTTTCGATACGCCGAAGAAGGCCGACTTCGTCGAACCCGTAATCTCGCCGACAGCGTTGGTAAGCGGAATGGTCTGTTCGGAATCCAGGATCGTAGCGCTGCCGGTGACACCCAACCCGTTCAGCGGACCAGGCAGATAGGTCGGGAAATAGGTCAGACCCAGTTCGACGCCCTTCAAGACGCCGTCCGAGGCGTTCACCGGACGAGTGATGTTGAACAATTCGGTATAGGTTTCATTGCGCGGTAGATAGTTGTTCGGGATCGCTTCACGCACTGTGAGCGGCACGACCAGCCCGTCGATCTCACGACGGAAGGCTGTTACGTAGATCGCGCTGTTGCGTTCGAAATACCATTCGACCGCCAGATCGATATTCTTCGAGTGCGTCGGGGTAAGGTTTGCCGTTCCCGACGTGCCCGAACCGAAGCCGATGCGCGACAAGTCGCCCGTCAGCACTGGATTGGGGTTCAGATCGCCGAAACTGGGACGCCGGAGCGTTTCGCCATAGTTGAAACGGACGCGCAGATTATTCGTGATCGCATAGCGCGCGGTAAACGAGGGTAGCCACTTCTCCGAACCGGTGGACACGCTCGTCCGGGCAAAGTTGGCACCGCGATCAAAATAGTCATAATCGGTATCGATCGCGACATAGCGTACGCCGGCCTGCAGCTGCAGCGGACGCCCGAAGATGCTGACTTCGCCATCGGCAAGCGCATAAGCGGCCACGTTCTTTTCCGAGATGCCGAACACCTGGCCGAAGCTCAGCTGATCGGAGAGCAATAGGCCGGGCGCCACGGCGCGATACAGCGTGCGGACGGCGTCGCGGTCCATGCTGCGCGGATCGGCCAGCACCCAGCTCGTCGGAATGTTCGCCTGACCGTCGAAGAAGCCGCTGTTGGTGAAGGGTTTGCCCTCGCCGAACGCCGCCAGCGTGGTGCCCAGCCCACCCGCGCCCTGGTCGCGCACGTAATTGTCAGCCTTGCGATCATCGAACCGGAAGCCCGTCTTGATGCGCCGCAGGAATCCTTCGTCCCAGCCATATTCGCCATCGAGCATCATTGTCAGCGCGCTACCGGTATTTTTGGTACCGCTGTCGAACAAATTACCGATCGTCCACGCCGACGCGTCGGTCAGCACGGACTGATTGCCGAAGCTGTAAGACGGCAGCCCACCGCCCGCGTTGAAGTCCACGTCGATGTCGAGCGGCCCGCGATCCGTGCGGATGGCGAAGAACGAGGTCTTGTTCTTGCTGTCCTGATACGCGATGTCGGCCGAGATCTTGCCGCGATCCGCCACGTCCCACTTGGCGTTTAACGCATAGACATAGCTGTCGGTCTTGCTGGTGCCCGTGTCGCCGCTGTTGAACCCCGCGACCGATCCGACCTGACGCGACTTGATGATGTTCGTCCCGTCGAACAGCTCAAAGCTTGCTCCAGGATTGGCCGGCAGGTCGCCCCACCAGTCGACGAAACTGAAGTTCAGGCTGTTGAACGTCTTGCCCTTGAAGCCGGTGTAGAAGACTTCCGCCGTGTAGACCGAACGATCGTTAGGCGCCCATTGCAGCGCTGCATTGAACGCGCGACGTTCGCGCTTGCCGTAGACATCGGACGCGATGACCGCGTCTCTCGACAGATAATACGGCGTATTCACGCCATTGATGTTGAGCGTGGAGCCCGGCGCGGTGGGCAGACCTGCATCCAGGCCCGGCGTCCAGTTCTGGTTCCTGTCACCCGGGAAGATCCGCTGCAACGGGGTAAGGCCCGAACCCGCCGCCGGGTTTTCCGTTGCGAACGGCACCATCGCGCCAGCCTGCAAATTCTGGTTGCGGAATTGAGCGCGCGTGTAGCTGCCGTTTACGAGCAGCCCGATATCGCCAATGCCGGTTTTCCAACGGTCGCTGATTAACAGCGCAGCGTTTGGGTTCACCTTGTCAGCGAGTTCCGAATAGAGTCCACGTACGAGGCCCGATATCGTGAAGCCGTCAAAATCGAGCGGGCGCCGGGTCTGAACATCGATCTGCCCGGCCAGGCCCGTTTCCAGCTGGTCAGCCGAGCGGGTCTTGTAGACGTCCACCTGCTTGACGAGGTTCGCCGAGATATCCTGTAGGGCGAATGACGTGCCGGCCGCGGTGAAGATGTTGCGCCCGTTTAGCGTCGTCAACGGATCGGTCAGACCTCGGATGGTGATCGTCGCCGCTTCGCCGCCGGCGCGATCAGTGACCTGAATACCGGTAACACGCTGAAGCGCTTCGACGACGTTATTGTCGGGGAGCTTACCGACATCTTCCGACACGATCGAATCGACAATCTGGATCGAATTCTTGCGCACGTTAAGCGCACCGACGATGCTGGCGCGGACACCTGTCACAACGATGTCAGCGTCGGTCTGATCAGTGGCAGTCTGGTCAGTCGCGAACTGCTCAGCCGCGGGCGGCGTCTGGGCAGTGTTGTTAACGACGCCCGCGGGCGTACCGGTCGCTGGCAGGCCGTTTTGATCCTGTGGCGCGGTCGGCACGGCCTGCGCATGTGCGGGGGCTCCCAGCACCAGCGCTGCGATCGATGCGGAACACAGAATTAATGATTTCATCGCCATCTAGCCTCTCCCTATCATGTCTATCCGACCTTATTGGCAGTCGGTATTACTCGGACATTCGTTATGATCGGAAGGACGTTAAAGCAAGGGTTATTTGGCCGACTACTCAGCAGGATATTTCAGCGAGGACTGAGGCGGTACAATGCGGCGCCGTGCGGTGGCAGGCTTTTTACTAGCGTACCCGACGCCCTTTCCAGATCGCGTCGTATCCAAAGATCACGGACACCGACCGGTCCGTTCAGGCCGATCATGTCGAGGCAAAACCGCACAGATCGCCGAGATTTGTCGGTGTTAAATAGAGCGAGATAGCGGTCTCGCGATCCCGGCACACGCGCCGACCAGACCCGAATTCCGTCGGCGACGAAATGCGGCTGGTTGTCGTAGCTTGCTTGATTGACCGCTATGACCTCAGGGTTGGTGAGAAGGTCGAGCGTCGGGCGGTCGAGATGACGCAGGTCGCCGCCCATAATCAGCGGCGATCGCGCAATCGACCACAGGGTCATCAGTGTGCGCTGTTCGTCGGGCGTAAACTTGGTGTCGCGCGCGCCCAGCGCCAGACGCCCAAGCGGGAGCATGTCCGCATCGGGCCAGCCGCCAGGTACGCGGTGCGGGTTCCAGTTCTCCAAGCGGGTGAACTGCGCTTCGAGCAACGGCCACTCGTCCCAGAAATCGTCGCTGATCCGCCACATCTGCGCAAAGCGGCGAACGTGATCGGCACGGGATAGGGGCGTTTCTCCGGGCGACAGGCTCAGGATGATCGACCGCTTAGTCGCGACGATCGCGGCATGTGCAGCTTCGATCTCGGGGGCATGCGCGTCATAGGGGCGACTCATGTCGTCCATCTTGACCAAGTCGACGCCCCAGGATGCGTAGAGTGCGAACACGCTGTCGTAATAGGCTTGTGCGCCGGGCTTACGCATGTCGACGCCGTACATGTCCGGGTTCCAAGCACAGATGCTGGCGGTGTCGGCGATTTCGCGCGCGCGGTATTTCGTCCCGAACACCGGCAGGTTGTGCTCCACCGCCAGTCGCGGAATACCGCGCATCAGGTGGATGCCGAACTGCAGGCCGAGCGCGTGCACCCGGTCGGCGAGCGGGCGGAAGCCCTTGCCGCCGGCGCTCGACGGGAACCGGTTCGGCGCGGGCAGCAACCGGCCATAGCCGTCCATCGCCGGGGTCGACTTGGTCGCGTAGGTGTAGCTGGTCGCCCCAGGCTCGTACCACTGAATATCGACGGTGAAGACATCATAGCCCGACGGCAGCAGCTTCTCCGCCATGATCGTCGCGGTCTCGATCGCCTGCGCCTCCGTGATCGTCGTCGCAAAACTGTTCCAGCTGTTCCAGCCCATTGGCGGCGTCGGCGCCAAGAGCTTCGAGCCAGCACTTGCGCCAGCGCCGATCGCGGCCGCGGGTACGGCTGCGGCTCCTGCTGCAAGGAACGTCCGGCGATCGAGACCGCTCACCGCAATGGGCCGTTGGCAACCGGTTCGCCGAAATCGGGGGTGCCGTCGGGCTTGTACGTGAAGGTCTGGACGCGGGTGTGGCGGTTGGGATCGAACAGCGGGTCGCCCTTGATCGCCTCATAGTCGCGCGCGTGATAGACCAGAATATCGCGGCCGCGCTCGTCAACGGTGAAGCTGTTGTGGCCAGGCCCGAAGACCTTGTGCGCTGGCGAGGACTTGAACACCGGCTTCGGCGATTTCGTCCAGGCTGCTGGATCCATGATATCGGCATCGTCGCGCGCGGCCAGCATGCCCAGGCAATAGCGCGCATCGGTCGCACTCGCCGAATAGGTCATGAACAGCTTGCCGTTGCGCGCCAGCAGCGCCGGAGCCTCGGCGACCTTGAAGCCGCGGATCTCCCAATCAAGTGTCGGCACTGCCAGCCGCGCGGGCTTCGCCGCCAGCGTCAGCGGGGTTGCGAGCGGTGCGAGATAGAGGTTGCTGTTGGTCTCGATCCCCGGCTCGCGCTGTGCCCAGGCGAGATAGCGCGTGCCGCGGTGAACGAAGCTGGTCGAGTCGAGCGTGAAACTGTCCCACGGCGTCGTCAATTGCCCCAGCACGGTCCAGTTGCCGGTCATCGCGTCGGGTCCGTCGCAGACCACCGCGAAGGTGCGGATACGGAAAACGTCCTCGCCGCCGCCGCTCGGGCCTGCCGCGAAATACATGATCCAGCGGCCGTCGATCATGTGCAGCTCGGGCGCCCAAAGAAAACCGGACATCGGCCCGGTTTTCTCATGCCGCCACAACACGCGCTCCTTGGCTGTCGACAGCCCTGCTAGCGTGCGCGAGCGGCGCAGTACGAGCCGATCGTATTGGGGCACCGAGCCGGTCATGTAATAATAGCCGTCGGTGTGCAGAAAGACCTGTGCATCGGCACGCTGGCGGACCAGCGGGTTGACCGGCAGCGGCGCAGTGACCGCAAGCCGCGCGAGGGCGCCGCTTGCGGTCACTGCGCCGGCACCGGCCAGGAACAGCCGTCGTGTGAAATTCATCATCATGGTCGGTTCTCCGCAATTGGCCAGCCATCTGCACCCCAGGCGATCGGTGCGATGCGCAACGTCGGGGTGCCTTTGGTCTGGGAATCATAGGCATGGTAGACGACATAGTCCTTGCCGTCGGTATCGTGCATCACGCCGGGGTGGCCGGGTCCGCGAAAGCGCTGCGTTTCCTGCAGGTCGGCGCGCAGGAAGATCGTCCCCCCGCCCTGCATCATCGCGCTGCCGTCCTTGCCGAGATACGGGCCGGTGATCGCCTTCGATCGGCCGACGACCGTGTAATAGGTGCTGTTCACGCCCTTGCAGCAATAGTCGTAGCTCGCGAGCAGCCAGTAATAGCCGCCATGGGCGATGATGAACGGCGCCTCGACCGGGGCGGGTCCGCTGGCTGGTGCGGGGCGGCGCGCGATCGCGTGAGGCTTCTCTACGGGGTCGAGTAGCTTGCCGGTCTTCGGGTTCAGCGCGAACAGCTTGATGCCGGTCCAGAAGCTGCCGAGCGATAGCCACTCGCGGCCCTGCGCATCGACGACATGGTTGGGATCGATCGCGTTGAAATCGTCCTTGGGCGTCGACATTACCACGAGCCCCTCGTCGCGCCAGCCATAGTCGGGCGCCTTGGGGTCGAGCGTCGGGCTGGTCGCGAGCCCGATCGCCGAGCGGTTCGAGCCGAAGGTGGAGACCGAATAATAAAGCCGGTACCGCCCGTCCCTGCTGCGCGAGATGTCGGGTGCCCACATCCCCTTGGTGCCCGGCACCGCTTTGGTCGCCCAGTCGGGCAGGCGCGACAGCGGCGGCGTACCCGCGGTCCAGTGGACCAGATCGGGCGAAGTGCGCGCGCTCAGCATCTGGCCGTCGAGCCCGGTGCCGTAGACGTAATAGGTATCCCCCGCCCGGATCATTACCGGGTCGTGAACGGGCAAGATATCGCCGGTTAGACTGGCATTTAGTGTCGGCGGCGCATCAGCGGTTTGCGCCAGCACGCTACTCGCGAGCGTCAGCGCGATCAGCCCGGTCGCCCATTTCGATGCGGCCATCGTCTCTCTCCCGGTAGGTACGCCCGCCGGTTGCTCCGGCGGGCGTCACGATCACTTCAGTTCGAGCATCACCACCGACATTGGTGGCAACGTCACCGACAGGGTGCCACCGCTCAGGCTAGCGCCAGTGAATGCCTTCGGTGCGACCGCGTTGGGCGCCTCGAAGGTGTTGAGCGCAGTCATCGTCGGCGCGGTCAGCACCTGCCCGGTGACGGTCTGCGCCGTCACGCCCGGCAGCGCGGCGGACACGCTGGTAGGCTTGTTCGGATCGAGGTTCGAGAGCGCGATCCGCACCACGCCGTCCTTGCCGCGGACGGCAGATGCGCTGACCGACGGCATCGTCCACTGGTCCTTGTTGTACCAGGGCGACTTGATGTCGATCGGCAGGACAATGCCGTCCATGTACGGCTTGTACATCGCGAACACGTGATAGGTCGGCGTCAGCACCATCTTGCTGCCGTCGGTCAGGATCATCGCCTGCAGCACGTTCACCATCTGCGCGATCGCGGTCATCTTCACACGGTCGGCATGCTTGGCGAAGATGTTAAGGTTGATCGCGGTGACCAGCGCGTCCCGCAGCGTGTTCTGCTGGCGCAGGAAACCGGGGTTGGTGCCCGGATCGCCGGCATACCACGTGCCCCACTCGTCGACCGCGAGCCACATCGTCTTCTTCGGATCGACCTTGTCCATGATCGCCGAATGTTTGGTGATCAGCTCGTCCATCCTGAGCGTCTCGGACAACGTCTCGGCCCAGCCGCGCTCGTCAAACACGGTCGCGGACGCACGTGGCGGCCAGCCACCGGGGATCGTATAGTAATGCAGCGACAGCGCATCCACCTTGCCGACCAGTTCACGCGCCATTGTCTCGGTCCAGTGATAGTCGTCGACGTTGGCGCCGCTCGCAATCTTCATGACGCGCGTATTTGCGGGCGCCTTGATGAAGGTGGCGTAACGTCGCGTGACGTCGGCGGCATACTCCGCGCGCATGTTGCCGCCACAGCCCCACAGCTCATTGCCGACGCCGAAATACGGCACTGCCCACGGCGCCTTGTGGCCGTTTTTTGCGCGTTCGTCGGCCAGAGCGCCGGCGGGCGAGGTCATATATTCGACCCACTCCGCCATTTCCTGCGGCGTGCCGTTGCCGACGTTGCCGGCTATGTAGGCTTCGGCGCCCAGCTGTCCGGCAAGCTCCATGAACTCGTGCGTGCCGACCGTATTCGGCTCGGTCACGCCGCCCCAGTGCGTGT
>NZ_JPDP02000026.1:0-9437 GCF_000732685.2 Sphingomonas sp. STIS6.2 | reverse complement strand
GGGGGGGGTATTCTGACTCAGAGGCCATCCGAAATTTAAGGATGTGAAGATCTTATTATTACCGCAAAAGTCGAGCAAAAACCTTTTTTAATAAAGGTAAGCTCGAGCTTTTACCTCAACAAATACAACACCCAAAACAAAGACGACCCGCTATTTGATAGCGAGTCGCCTTTTATATCTGGATTAGCCCTTGAACGGCTTGCCGTCTTGCCAGTAACGCATAAGACTTCCTTTTGATTAAATGGATTGTGCTGCCGCCCCGCGGCAAAATCGTCCTGCCCGTTCGTGGTTAATGTGGCAATATACCGAGACCGATTCGTTATCCAATATTCGTTGAGTAGAGGGTTTTGGCAGATAATCGGTGAAATTGCTGAGATTAAGCTCTAAAACTACTAAGCAAAGTTAGAACATGACGGTGGGGGAAAATGTGATAGAGAATAGAACGGCAGTCGCATAGTGATCGTGACGAGTGGATAGGACGCCGAAGCGTCAGCTGGAAATTGCCTGATATAGATGCGATGTGTCAGGCGCGTATAGTGAGCTCAATGGTGTTCGAAGCCTTCGAGAGTGTGCTGAACGATCTCAAAAACTCAGGGATCCTGGAAAGGCGCCCGCCGCCGCGCCGCGCTTCGTTTGGTCGAATAACGCCAACCGTTCAGCGCTAATGCAGCTTTAATAAAAAATAGACAGGATCAATCTCTGTATATGGAAGGTTTGTTGCGCCACTATTAAACTCGAGGCGGGACGCTAAGACAAACCATGTCAAAAGAGGAAATAGAAAATCAGCATGCCCGCGTTGCTAGCGCGTTAGGCATTGTTTCAGAAACTATGAGAAATCATCCCTACGACCTTGAATTGAAGAAGGGTGGTTCTCTATTGGTTCGATGGCATGACCAAGCGCCCGATGGAGTCATTCGGGAAGGGAGGTTGGGATCATACACAACACACATTCGGCCGAGAAATGGCTCTGCCCCTCGGACTTTTGTAGAGAAGGCGTTCGACGCTCCCAATCAGGCCAAATGATGAAGAACAGTAACTACTCTTTGACCACACCAGATCTCTACATCGTTCCTTAAGGCGTATGTCCTTCCGTCTGCGACAGCCTCCGCATCATTTGGACACTCCAGATCAATGCGCTCAATAATTTTACCGCCATTATCAATAACATACATGCGATATTCCAGCATAACCGTTCTTCCGGCCCCTTTCTGGGGAGCTAACATCAAATAAGGTCAAAGTTGTGTAAAGCGGTATCGCAACCGCGACGGTTTGAAGAAACCTCTAGTTGGTCAGATGTTAGCCGATGTTGCTGTCTGGTTGATTCGCTTAAGGCGGGCGTTAGGGTGGTACCATGACGGTAATAAGTCCCTGTGGTCTGCAAGCGAACTTAGAGAAAAATACGAGCGCATGCTTTGCGTGTCTGGCGATTTGATCGAGCTACGTCTCAAGACCACCATCCCGTCCGACGATAGTGCCGCGCGATGGCTAACGCGCTTCGGCCGCCCGAAACCGGCCGTTGCCGCTCCCTCTCCATTACCCTCGTTCAACGGTCATATGTGTAAGATACGGTCTCAATCGCGACTATACGACAAACATACGATAGTCGCCAATCGTGGTTGGCGACGGCGTTTTGCGACGATCGAGATGATACCGTCCGAAATCACCTGGTTGTCCCATAGTCGTGATTATAAAGCGGGTTTCTCACAGATTTGACTACTGAGCGGCGATAATGGGAAGGAAAGCTGCCGCTCCTAAATCGAAGCTTTTGGCATTTGCTGATCGATGTTGTCGATCGGGCCACCGCCCCCTGATATGCGGTTTGTATGCCCACCTACACCGTCACAATCATTAATGGACACTTCTCTCAGACAGGGGAGCAGGAATCGCGCGACAATATCGAGGCGTGGAAGGGCGCTATTTCCAGCGCGATTACGATCGCTGCGGATCAAGTGTCGAATGGCAACCCTTTCTTCGGCGCGGAGGTGACCGTCACGCAGGGCAAGGAGCAGATTGGCCGATACCTTGTTTCGGTGGGCGCTACTCCGCTGAAAGACTAAAGTCTGCTATTGGACGGAAATGGTCCGGCCGCTTTTAAGCGCTGATTGCCCGCCGCCCATTGTCGGAAAACATATAATAGTGGCCAATTGAGGTTGGCGACGGCGTTTTTCGACGCTCGAAAGGCTACCGTCCGAAATCACCTGTTTGGCGCACAGTCGTGATTGAAACGGGGTTTCCCCCACATCTGACTGCTGAATGGCAACAATTGGAAGGCTGCGAAACGTCGGTTTACGAAATACCTAATTGCGATAGCTGACATCGCGTCGCGGCTTTTCCTGAAGACGATGTCGAATTAGGACTACCAGTTATGCCGACGCAGCAGCCCGATAGGCTCTTTTAATATCCTCGGATCGGTCGAGCTTGCAGCGCGATATCCGGCGCTAAATTTAATTAATTTATATCAGACTTTTCGCACCTAATTCAGGTTGTTACGCGTTGGTGATAGCGTTGCATGATTGGAGCTGCCCGTGTGTCATGTCCTGGTCATCGAAGATGAACCGCTAATTGCCTGCCTGATCAGCGACATTGCAATGGATGCCGGAGCTACGTCGGTCGATATTGCCGACACCCCAGTGTACGCTTTGGCTCTGGCTCGGCCGCCAGCGGTAATCCTATTGGATGTCCAAATTATCGACGGTACCGGACCGGAGACGGTATCGGAGATTAGGCCACATCTTGGTCCGACGCCGGTCATTTTCATCACCGCAACGCCGGAGGCCTGCATTTCCTGTGAATACGCTGCAGCGATCCTTCAGAAGCCCGTTATGGCTCACCGTGTTAGAAATATATTCCGCCAGATTGCGCCGATATGAGCAGTGGACTCAATGCAACGATCTAACAGTATGCTAGATTAATGCCGTTCGATATCATTGAATTGTTTTACAGACCTCAAATGTTTCGGCTTGCTTCATGCCGCACTGTCAGTATTCAAGCTCATGCGAATCGAAGATAGCAAGGCAAGGGACGTGTCTCTGGTATCGTCGCTGTCGCCAAGGCCCGCAGCAATCTCGGCCTTCACGTCCATTGCGACGGTAACGACGTCGATGGCTTGTGTTACATTCAGAACCGAACGATCGATCAGGCTGTGGATCAGGCTTTCGACCAGAAGCATTGCGGCCTGACCATGAGCATCGGGGGGCTCCGATCCAACGACCGGGCAGAGCCCCTCGTTGTCGTTGCTTACTCCAATCATCATCATACTCCAGGGTAGGGTCCAGGGCCTTTGTAACTTCGCAGACGTCGAACCTTCGGACGCCACTTACGATGCCTCTAATTAGCAGAATCTCAGCTTTCGTTCCTCACTGAGGTTAACTTTTAACTACAACATACGACAATATCGCATTTTTACTCTCTAGGGGATGTAACCCCATGACCAACCGCTTTGTCGAAAAACTGCGCGGTTTCTCGCCGCTTAGTGATGCTGATGTCGCCGAACTGGTCGTGCTCACATCTCGCTCGCGCGTGATCAAGACGCGACACGACCTCATTCGGGAGGGGGATCGGCCGGGGCCGGTTTTTGTTATGATCGAAGGCTGGGCGTGCCGCTACAAGGTCCTTCCAAGCGGCACGCGCCAAGTTCTGGCGTTCCTGATGCCCGGAGACGCGTGTGATCTCCATATCGGCCTGCTGGCGGAGATGGATCATAGCATCCAGACGATGACGCCTGCTCGCGTCGCGACGATCGAACGTGTCGAGATGGATGAGCTGATGATGCGCCGGCCCGCCATTGCCCGGGCGATGTATATCGCACAGCTCATCGATGAAGGTACAATGCGGGCGTGGATTACGAGCATGGGCCGACGTACCAGCGTCGAACGGGTCGCTCATCTCATGTGCGAATTATATCTGCGCGTGAGAGATATCGCCCTGACCGGCGAGACGTCGCTAACACTCCCGCTATCGCAAGTCTTACTGGCCGACGCGCTGGGCATGACAAGCGTCCATAAAACAGGGTTTTGAAGGGCTTACGAATTGCTGGAGCAATGACGCTCCACCGTGGTAGCCTCGAAGTAAGCGACCCTGCCAAACTCGTACGTATCGCGGGCTTTGACGAAGGCTATCTTCACCGCCGCACACGCGTTGCGTCAAAACAATGGGTTAAGTCGGGAATAAAAACCCGAACATCATACTCAAACAATCTGAACCTATGTTTCGATTGCGATCGGCAACTCAGGTTATCCTGCCGTATCGCTAGGCCTGATTTTGCCGGCGGTAGGGGGACGCGCTCCCTTGTACCGTTGTGCAGGAGGCAGCCCATGCTTGATACTATTTCCCCCCTGGCCAGAATGGTCAAAAGCCTTGAGAAGTACATCGTCCTTCCCAAGGCCGACCAAGACGCAGTCCTGGCGTTACCTTTCAAAGTCACCCGATACGAGGCTGGAGCGTATCTCGTCCGCGAGGGGGACCGGATAGACAAATGTAGCCTGTTGATGGCCGGGTTTGCTTTTCGCCACAAGATCACCGGGGCCGGAACCCGACAGATCGTTGCCATACATGTTCGAGGCGACCTGCTCGACACCCAGAACCTCTTCCTGGATTACGCCGATCACAACGTTCAGATGTTGACGCCTTCAGAGGTTCTGACGGTTTCCCGAAGCGCTTTTGGTGCTTTAGTAAAATCGGTAGCTTCAATCGGCCATGCAGTTCTTCTTGGTGTTCTCGTCGATGCCTCAATCTACCGCGAGTGGATCTTGAACATCGGTCGGCGAGACGCCCGGGGGCGCGTCGCTCACCTTATCTGCGAGATCGCGGCCCGGCTGGATGTGGAAGGACGCCCTCCTGGGCAGGACTACGAATTCCCCATGTCGCAGGAGCAACTCGCCGACGCGCTTGGGCTTACGCCTGTTCACGTCAACCGGGTCTTGCGGATCCTGGAACTCGATGGCCTCATACTCCGAAAGAGCCGCCAGATACGGCTTCCCGAATGGGAGCGACTTCGACGCATATCGGACTTCGACGGCCGCTATCTCCATCAGGCACAGGCCACAGATATTTCGACAGCAACAGGGGACCCGAAGTGGAACAGAATCGTAGCATAGAAACGGTGCGCGCACGGCTCACCGCGATCAGATCAGCCTTGGAAGAGCTTCTTTGTGCTGCCGACGAAGCCGGAGAATATCTCCTCGGCGCCAAGCTCGCAGACAGCCAAATGTGCGTCGTGATTCGCCTGTCTGCCTTGGGTATGGACAAGCGCTGATCGGCTCTAGGCGGCCGCCGTACGATCTACCGATGAGTAGTGCATGTCCTTTACCCGCCAATCGGCGCATTTGGCTTCGACAATCACTAGCATCTGCAACTTTGCCGATGCTAAGTCCGAATTTAAAGGCGCTTATTGTATCCGCCTGCCTTGTTGAAACACATATGCCGAATTGCCCGTGCGTTCTGCGTCCCGCTAGAAACGTAAAAAGCTAAATCGGACGGGGCCTTGCAAGGGTGAGGCAGGCGCTGGGCACTCTCCGCCTTCAGCGTGAGCCGCAGCCCATTACCCTTGAAAATGAAACCTTTAAACATCCCGATGCCCCCAATAGGGCAGGAACGGATGCAAAAATATGACCGGTACCGATTACAATCTAGATTAATACGTGGAATCATGACCTAAGTGTGTTACATAAAAATGCTTGAGCCTGAGGCCCTGTTGCAAATGTCTACACTAGCGTTGTAACCCGGTTACTCGAACCTGGTTCGATAATGTCGGACGATCATAATCTTTTGCGCGTAAAGCTGTTCGCACTGACTCCATATAAAGAGATGCAGGAGAGGCCGCGATGACGCGATACTTTGTCGACGTGGTTGGTGTCGATGTGGATGATATCGGCGCCGAATGCGCCACACCCGGCGAGGCTCGCAATGCTGCAATCAGTTATCTAGGCGAATATCTTCGGGACTTTCCGGACTAGGCTAACGAAGGGCATTGGCAGGTAGATGTTTGTGAGGAAGATCGGCAGCCGGTCTTTAATATTGTTATCGCAACGGTTGCTGTACACGCGGTCAGTAAGCCCGTTGAATGAAAGAACTTCGTGGAGCGCACGGTAGCAGTAAAAACACTGTAAACTAGTGAGTGGCATTGGAAGGGGAAATATGATGACACTTGATCGCCCTCCTCCTCTAGGCGGCAATATGGCAACGACAGGTCATTTGAAGTTGCCTGCGGCCCATGCTTTCGTAGACAAGCTAAAGGCTTTCGCTCCCCTGGACGCGTCAGATGAGTTGCGGCTGCGCAATGCAAGCCTCCAGATCCGCACGTATACCAAAGCGCACAACCTTATCCGCGAAGGGGACCAACCGGGACCGGTATTCGTCATTCTTACAGGGTGGGCGGCGCGCTACAAAATACTGCCCAACGGCAACCGCCAGATTATTGCGTTCATGATACCGGGAGACTTCTGCGATATACATGTCGGCGTACTCGATGAAATGGATCATAACATCGAAACACTGACGGCGGCTACGATCGCGACCATTCAGAGACCGGAGATGGAGGCGCTTGTCGAATCATCGCCGGCACTTACCCGGGTCTTTTGGTGGACGCAGCTGGTTGAGGCTGCAATGCTGCGTGCGACGATTGTCAGCCTTGGCCGCCGCAACAGTCTCGAGCGCGTTTCGCATCTGCTTTGCGAGCTGTGTTTCCGCCTGCGCAATGTCGCGGGAAACGAGGCAAGCAGTTATGTGATGCCGTTTTCGCAAATCATACTGGCTGATGCCGTCGGGTTAACGCCGGTCCACGTCAATCGAGTGTTACGCAAGCTTCGCCAAGAAGGCGCGTTGAAGCTTGGCGGCGCTTCGATCATAATTTGCGATCTGCCCGTGCTTTCACGCATAGCGGGTTTTGACGACAACTACCTCCATCGTCGCCTTAAGCTGTAAACTTGAGAGCGTTGCCGGGAACGGCAGATACCTATTTTTGGCTTCGAACCGTTTCTTCACAGCTTGCATCAGCCCCGTAGCTACGATCACATTGCATTGCTTAAGTAGGCTCGCATTATACATATATTGCATAAGATATTGCCACTTATAATCATTTTCTTGATTAAAGATAAGAAAGACGGCGCCTCGTCAAGTATCAGGATTGCCGATGTATCCTGTACGATGCATTGGGTCGGCATCTTAGGTTTTGACCCTGCCAAATTAATCTGACGCTGCAAATGTCTTCAGTATTAGTGGGGAAACCGAATGGCAATATCTCGTGTTAGCGCGCACTCAGGTGTTGGTAACGAGAAAGGGTCGATCCGCCATCGCACTGCTGCGAGTCTCACACACGGCAACGTTGTCCTTCGGCAAGACAAATTCGAAGGCTTAGATCACTTGGTCGCCGCATATGGGCTGATGAACGATGCCCAATACCTACTGAGCAAAGATAAATGTAGTTTGTCAGCGGCAAAACTTGCGGATGCAATTGAGTACCTCGCTGTCACGATCTCTCACCGTCGAGCAGCATCCTCTATCGAGAAATAGACGCTAGGTTCAGCACCCCAGCGCCACATTGAGTCGCTCCTCAACTGGCCCACACGCTATGCGAGACGTTCAGCATAGTTCCCGCTAAAGCGCTCACGGTTAATAGGAAGCCTACGTCACCACGTATGATGCGCGTAAGCCTTAACGTCTTGTTCGCCTGTCATCGGTAAGCCGTAGAGAGGCCGGAGCACGTAGACCTATGTTTGAGCACCTTATGCAGAACTCGGAGGCCGCAATGCTCTCCTCCGGTCAGATCCTGGAATCGCTGCAGCACCCGGTTCTGGTCGTCGATGCCAACAGTGAAATCACCTACGCCAACGCAACCGCCGCGGCCAGCTTTGGTGGCTAGATCGTCGGGCTGACACTGGCCGACATTTTTTCCGATTATCTGCGACCCGTCTCGATCGGCGAGGGCCCGTCGAGCATGCGGCTCATGACGCGCCAGTCCGAGGCGTATGATGCGCTGCTTAATCCGATTGGCGGGAATAATATCTGCGTTAGTTTCTGGCCGGTTGCCATAGTCCCCGTCGAGAAGGCGCAAGCCCAGACGGACGATCTGATAGGGCTCGCCTTGCGCAATACCTTCATGGCGACACTCGAGCGCGCGTTACCTGGTACAGCTGAAGGCGGCGAACCCGTCGCGGTGCTCTGCCTCGATCTCGATCGCTTCAAGATGATTAACGACACACTTGGGCACGGCATCGGGGACCAGCTGCTTAAAAAGGTAGCGGACAGGTTACGCAAGGCCTCACGCAAAGACGATCTCGTCGCCAGGCTTGGAGGCGACGAGTTCGTTATCCTCCAGCGTGGCATCCGCTCACCGCGCGACGCTGAGCTTCTCGCCGAGCGCCTCGTCGATCTTATCGGCCGGACCTACGTGCTTGGTGGGCACACGGTGAACATTGGCATTAGCGTTGGTGTGGCGCTTGGATCCGGTTCGATGCAGCCCCGTGACCTCCTCCGTAACGCTGATTTGGCGCTTTATGAGGCAAAGCGGGCGGGCCGCGGCCGCTACCGCTTTTTCGAGCACGGGATGGACACGCTGCTTCACGAGCGCCGCGAGTTGGAGATCGACCTTCGCCGTGCATTGGCGCTTAAGCAGTTTGAACTCCACTACCAGCCTTTCCTCGATCTCACGACTGATACCGTCATGGGCTTCGAGGCGCTGTTGCGCTGGCAGCATCCTGTTCGCGGCAATGTGCCCCCACTCGATTTCATCGCCGTCGCCGAAGAAAACGGGCTGATTGTGAAGATCGGCGAGTGGGTGCTTCTAACGGCATGTATGGAGGCGGCAGCTTGGCCGCGCGATCTTGTCGTGGCAGTCAACGTCTCGCCGCTACAGTTCAAGGCGGACACGTTGCTCGCATCCGTTTCACTTGCACTTGCCAGATCGGGGCTCAAGCCGGAGCGCTTGGAAATCGAGATCACCGAGAGCGCCCTCCTCGCGGACACGGATAACGTGCTAGCGACACTGCATGCGCTGCGCGCTCTGGGCGTTAAGATTTCGATGGACGACTTCGGCACCGGCTACTCGTCGCTGAGCTACCTCCAGAAGTTTCCATTCAACAAAATCAAGATCGACCGCTCGTTCGTTGCTGGCGACGATCCCGATAGTGAGGCCATCCTGAAAGCGGTCTCTGGTCTGGGCACCAGCCTTGGCATGGCGATCACCGCCGAGGGGGTTGAAACGGCCGAGCAGCTCGAGCGCATACGTAATCAGAACTGTACCCATGTGCAGGGGTACCTCACTGGACGGCCGATGGCACAGGCTAACGTGCAGTCCTTCCTTATCAGCAAATCCGACGGAGACGGTGATGTCCACTGAAACCTATCGTTTAGTATATTATGACCTGCTCCCCAGAATTCATGCCATTGGTAAGTTAGCTCGTCAGATGGAGACGAGTGATGCGGCGAGGCCGATTTACCGA